>NZ_DATCVQ010000294.1:0-12831 GCF_036566765.1 Streptomyces sp. | reverse complement strand
CGGCTCGCCCCGCGAGCAACCGCCCGAGCCGCCGCCGGGCCGCCTCGGGCAACCGCTCACGATCGTCCGGCGGAGCGGCCTCGGGCGAGCCGACGGCCGCCCGGGCCCGCAACCCCGCCCGCCGCCGCACGGTATGCACCGCCGCCGCACCCAGCACCGCCTCAGGAGCAACCCCCGGCCGCCGGTCGGTCCCGAGCAGCGCAGCCGCGACAAGCTCCTCCCAGGCGGTTGCCGCCGAGGCGGATTCCCCCCGCGCTGCTTCCCCGAGGGCCGGTTGTGCCCGGACCGGCTCCGCCGGGGCCGCTTCCGCCCTGGCCAGCGGTTCCTCCCCGGCCGCCTCCGCCCGGGCCGCTTCCTCCCAGGCCATCCGTTCCTCCCCCGTCATCGGATCCTCCAGGTTGTGCGCGTCAGGCGAGTGGGACGGTCTCGGTGGGGTCGTCGGGGGACCAGCCCGCCAGGGGGGTGAAGCCCTGGTGGCCGCATTCGCCGAAGACGGTCACCGGGGCGCCGCCGGACAGCGCCACCAGCCGCCACAGCCCCGGACGGGCGGCGGACGTGGGGGTGAGGGGGAGTGCGCCCTCGGTGTCCTGGAGCTGCCAGCCCGTCTGCGTCCGGGTGGGGACCACGGCGGTCAGGGTCGCCGGGCGGGCGTCCAGCCAGGGGTCGTCCCGCAGTGCACGGCCGTACGCGGCTATCGCCTCCGTCGTCGTGCCGCCCGGCGGGGGGCCGGTGGCCGGGGCAGGGGCGGCGTGCTGCTCGCGCAGCTCCGCGCGCACCTGGGCCGCGCCGGGGTACGCGGCGAGCGTCGCGTCCAGGACGGCCCCGACCGGCAGCGCGAGCTGCGGGGCTCGGCCGGCCGCGCCGAAGGACAGCAGGAGGGCCGTGCGGCCGGACTCCCGGCCGTGCAGCCAGGCGCGGCGCGCGGTGAGTTTCGCGTCCGCCGTGTCGTACTGCGCGAGCACCTGCCAGCGGTCGCGGATCGGCGGGCCGTCCGCGGGCGCGGTCAGCCCGACGCGGCTGCGGACGGTGGCCGCCAGCGGCGCCGGCAGCCGGTCCAGGGAGAGCCAGGCCCGGTCGAGCAGATGCGTCAGCGCGCACTCCTCAAGGAGCCGTACCGGCCAGCCCGCGCCGGACCCCGGTATCGCCCCCAACTCCCGCACCCGGCCCGCCAGTCCGGGTGCCTGCGCGTCGACCATGCGGGCCGCGGTCTCCTCCCACAGGCCGTACCCCGCCTGTTCGGCCGAGGCCAGCCCGCCGCGCACCAGGTCCGCGAGGCGCTGCTCCAACTCCTCGGCCCCCGCGGTGATCCGGGCAGCCCGCCGCTCGGCGCGCCGCCGCGCCGCCTCCGGATCGGCCGGACCGGCGGGGGTGGCGTCGCCCCCCGTGACGACACCGCCCCCGCCCCCCTCCCGGCGGCCCGTCAGCCACGGCTCCGCCCAGTCCGGCGCGTCCCCCTCCGCGACCGTCCCGTCGGCCCCCGCCCAGAGCAACAGCAGCCCCAGCGCGTGCTTGCAGGGGAACTTGCGGCTCGGGCAGTCGCACGTGGACGCCGGTCCCGTGAGGTCGACGACCGTCCGGTACGGCGTACTGCCACTCCCCTTGCACTGCCCCCACACCGCCTCGCCGGTGCAGCCCGTGCCCGACCACGGCCCGGCCACGCCGAGTCGGCCCCCCGCTACGCGTGACGTCTCGTCAGGAGCCAGTGCCAGCACCTGTTCCGACGTCCATCGCACCCCCATGCGAACCCCCGTCCGACTCATGGAACGACCGTACGCCGCCCCACTGACAATCGCCCCGGCCTGCGACGACAGCGGAACGGCAGCCGAGTGTCAGTGGCGTGGTGCACCGTGGAAGGGCATCGGGTCGAACGATCTGGAGGGGGAACCATGACCGTGCCCGGAACCGAGCCGCTCCGCCCGCACGCGGAGCACGCCTTCGCCGACGAACTCAAGGCCCTGACCGCCGCCGACGACCGTCCGCGTCCCGCCCGCTGGCGGCTCTCGCCGTGGGCCGTAGCCCGCTATCTCCTCGGCGGCACGCTGCCGGACGGGACGGTGATCACACCGAAGTACGTGGGCCCGCGGCGGATCGTCGAGGTCGCCGTCGCCACCCTCGCCACCGACCGGGCGCTGCTGCTGCTCGGCGTGCCCGGCACCGCCAAGACCTGGCTCTCCGAGCATCTTGCCGCGGCCGTCAGCGGCGACTCGACGCTCCTCGTCCAGGGCACGGCCGGCACGCCGGAGGAGGCGATCCGGTACGGCTGGAACTACGCGCAGTTGCTCGCGCACGGCCCGAGCAGAGAGGCGCTCGTGCCCAGCCCCGTCATGCGGGCCATGACCGACGGCACGACCGCGCGGGTCGAGGAGCTCACCCGCATCCCGGCCGACGTGCAGGACTCGCTCATCACGATCCTGTCCGAGAAGACCCTGCCCGTCCCCGAACTGGGCGAGGAGGTGCAGGCCGTCCGCGGGTTCAATCTGATCGCCACCGCCAACGACCGGGACCGGGGGGTGAACGAGCTGTCCAGCGCTCTGCGCCGCCGGTTCAACACGGTCGTGCTGCCGCTGCCCGCCACGGCCGAGGCGGAGGTCGACATCGTCTCCCGGCGCGTCGACCAGATCGGCCGCTCGCTCGACCTGCCGGCCGTCCCGGAGGGCGTCGACGAGATCCGCCGGGTCGTCACCGTCTTCCGCGAACTGCGCGACGGGGTCACGGTCGACGGCCGCACCAAGCTCAAGTCCCCCTCGGGGACGCTGTCCACGGCCGAGGCGATCTCCGTGGTCACCGGCGGCCTCGCGCTCGCCGCCCACTTCGGCGACGGCGTGCTGCGCCCCGCCGACGTGGCCGCCGGCATCCTCGGCGCGGTCGTCCGCGACCCGGCGGCGGACCGGGTCGTCTGGCAGGAGTACCTGGAGACGGTGGTCCGCGAACGCGACGGCTGGAAGGACTTCTACCGCGCCTGCCGCGAGGTGAGCGCATGACCGGAGGACCCACGCGGGACACGACGGCAAAGACCGACCGCGGGCCCCTGCTGCTCGGGGTGCGGCATCACGGGCCCGGGTCGGCGAGGGCGGTGCGTGCGGCGCTCGACGCGGCGCGGCCGGCCGCGGTGCTGATCGAGGGGCCGCCGGAGGGGGACGCGCTGCTGCCGCTCGCCGCCGATCCGGCGATGCGGCCGCCGGTCGCGCTGCTTGCGCACGCGGTCGACGACCCCGGCCGGGCCTCGTTCTGGCCGATGGCCGCGTTCTCGCCGGAGTGGGTCGCGCTGCGCTGGGCCCTGGAGCACGGCGCGGCCGTCCGGTTCGTCGACCTGCCCGCCGCGCACACCCTCGCCCTGAACGCCGACCCGACCTGGGGCGACGGCGACGAGGAGGAGCTCCACCCGGACCCCGCGGCCGGGCTGCGCGTCGACCCGCTCGCGGTGCTCGCCCGGACGGCCGGCCACGACGACCCCGAGCGCTGGTGGGAGGACGTGATCGAGCACCGCGGCGACGGCGACCCGCGCGCCCCGTTCGCCGCCGTCGCCGAGGCCATGGGCGTGCTGCGTGAGACGTACGGGGCGGGCGGGCACGGCCGCGACCTCGTCCGCGAGGCCCATATGCGGCTCCGACTGCGCGCCGCGCAGAAGGAGTTCGGCGAGGACCGGGTCGCCGTCGTCTGCGGCGCGTGGCATGTGCCCGCCCTGCGCCGCCGGACCACCGTCGCCGCCGACAAGGCCCTGCTCAAGGGCCTGCCCAAGGTCAGGACCGAGACGACCTGGGTGCCCTGGACCCACCGCCGGCTCGCCCGCCGCTCCGGCTACGGCGCGGGGATCGACTCGCCCGGCTGGTACGGGCATCTGTTCGCCGCCCCCGACCGCCCCGTCGAGCGCTGGCTGACCAAGGTCGCCGGGCTGCTCCGGGAGGAGGACCGGATGGTCTCCTCCGCCCATGTCATCGAGGCCGTCCGGCTCGCCGGGACCCTCGCCACGCTGCGCGGCCGCCCGCTCGCCGGACTCAGCGAGACCACCGAGGCCGTGCGCGCCGTGATGTGCGACGGCTCCGACGTGCCGCTCGCGCTCATCCGCGACCGCCTGGTCGTCGGCGACGTCCTCGGCGTGGTCCCGGCCGGCGCTCCCGCCGTGCCGCTGCAGCGCGACCTCGACCGGCTCCAGCGCAGCCTGCGGCTCAAACCCGAGGCGCGGGAGCGGGAGTGCGAGCTCGATCTGCGCAAGGACAACGACGCCGCCCGCAGCCGCCTGCTGCACCGGCTGCGGCTGCTCGCCGTCGACTGGGGCGTCCCGGTCGCCGGCCGGACCGGCACCGGCACGTTCCGGGAGACCTGGCGGCTGCGCTGGGAGCCGGAGCTGCACGTCCGGGTCGCCGAGGCCGGGGTCTGGGGCACCACCGTCCACGGCGCGGCGACCGCCCGGGCCGAGTCCCGGGCGCTCGCCGCCCGCACCCTCGCCGACGTCACCGCGCTCGCCGAGCAGTGCCTGCTCGCCGGGCTCGCCGACGCCCTGCCCGTCGTGATGCGCGGCCTCGCCGACCGGGCCGCGCTCGACGCCGACGTCGGCCACCTCGCCCAGGCCCTGCCCGCGCTCGCCCGAGCCCTGCGCTACGGCGACGTCCGTGCCACCGACACCGCCGCGCTCGGCGAGGTCGCCGCCGGGCTCGCCGACCGGATCTGCGTCGGCCTGCCGCCCGCCTGCACCGGGCTCGACAGCGACGCCGCCGAGGAGATGCGCGGCCACCTCGACGCCGTGCACGCCGCGCTCGGCCTGCTCCCCGACAGCGCCGACCGGGCAGACCGCTGGGCCGGCGTGCTGCACCGGCTCGCCACCCGGGACGCGGTCGCTGGGCTGATACGCGGCCGCGCCGCCCGGCTCCTCCTCGACGAAGGGCGGCTCGGGGAGGACGAGACGGCGCGCCTGATGGGGCTCGCGCTGTCGCCGGGCGTACCGCCGGCCGACGCGGCCGCGTGGGTCGAGGGCTTCGTCGGGGGCGCGACCGGGGGAGGCCTGCTCCTCGTCCACGACGAGCGGCTGCTCGCCCTCGTCGACGCCTGGCTGTCGGGCGTCCCGGACCACGCCTTCACCGACGTGCTGCCGCTGTTGCGGCGCACCTTCTCGGCGTACGAGCCGGCCGTCCGGCGCACCCTCGGCGAACTGGTCGCCCGCGGCCCGACCGCCGCCGCGACCCGCGCCCGGGCCGGCGTACCGGGCTTCGCCGACGAGCTCGACGAGCGCCGTGCGGACGCGGTGCTGCCGGTGCTGCGGCTGCTGTTGGGGGCCGATGAGACCACGCAGACCACGCAGACCACGCAGACCACGGGGGCGGACCGATGACCGGAACCGGGACCGGAAGCGGAAGCGGAAGCGGAGCCGGGGGCGATGAGCGGCTGCGGCGCTGGCGGCTCGTCCTGGGCGGGGGCGAGGCGGACGGCACCGGGCACGCGCCCACCGGGCAGGACGCCGCGATGGACGCGGCACTCGCCTCGCTGTACGGAGCGGAGCCCGGCCCGGAGCGGAGCGGGCGGGGCCGGACGGCCGGGCTCGGCGCGTCCGCACCGTCCGTGGCCCGCTGGCTCGGCGACATCCGCACGTACTTCCCGAGCACCGTCGTCCAGGTCATGCAGCGCGACGCCATCGACCGCCTCGGGCTGTCCACACTGCTCCTGGAGCCCGAGATGCTGGAGGCCGTCGAGGCGGACGTGCATCTCGTCGGCACCCTGCTCTCGCTGAACACGGCGATGCCCGAGACGACCAGGGAGACCGCCCGCGCCGTCGTCCGCAAGGTCGTCGAGGACCTGGAGCGGCGGCTGGCCGCCCGTACGCGCGCCACCCTCACCGGCGCGCTCGACCGCTCGGCGCGCATCAGCCGGCCGCGCCACCGCGACATCGACTGGGACCGCACGATCCGGGCCAACCTGAAGAACTACCTGCCCGAGCACCGCACGATCGTGCCCGAGCGGCTCGTCGGCCACGGCCGGGCGGCGCGGTCGGTGAAGAAGGACGTCGTGCTGTGCATCGACCAGTCCGGCTCGATGGCCGCGTCCGTCGTGTACGCCTCGGTGTTCGGGGCCGTGCTCGCCTCGATGCGGTCCATCGACACCCGGCTCGTCGTCTTCGACACGGCGGTCGTCGACCTGACGGACCGGCTGGACGACCCGGTGGACGTGCTGTTCGGCACCCAGCTCGGCGGCGGCACCGACATCAACCGGGCGCTGGCCTACTGCCAGGCGCGGATCACCCGCCCCGCCGACACCGTCGTCGTGCTGATCAGCGACCTGTACGAGGGCGGCATCCGCGACGAGATGCTCAAGCGGGTCGCGGCGATGAGGGCCTCCGGCGTGCAGTTCGTGGCGCTGCTCGCGCTCTCCGACGAGGGCGCGCCCGCCTACGACCGGGAGCACGCGGCGGCGCTCGCGGCGCTCGGCGTCCCGGCGTTCGCGTGCACCCCGGAGCTCTTCCCGGAGGTGATGGCGGCGGCCGTGGAGAAACGGCCACTGCCCATACCGGACATGGTGACCCATCAGTAACACGGGACTTGCGTGACCCCGGGAGGCTCGTGCGAGCATCGGCCCCGCATGCACGGAACGCGCCGTTCCGTGCGCTCCCCTCCGGAAGGCCCCCGCCCCCGTGACCCCCGCAGCCCTCGTGCCGCCCGTCCCGTGCCCCGTGCGCGGCACGGCGCTTCGGCGCGCGCTCGGGACCCTGGTCTTCCTGGGTGGCCTGCTGGTGCTGGCCGTCGCCTTCGGCGGGCAGGCGGAGGCGGCCGAACGGCTGCCGGCCCAGACCCAGGTGGCTGCTGCCACCGCGACGACCGAGCGCGTCGCCGAGCGCGCGACCGACACGATCACCGAGCCGGTACGCGCGGTCGCCGAGCCGGTCGTCCGGCCGGCGCGCGCGGCGGTTCGCGCGACCGTCGGCGAGACGCTGCGCCGGGCCGCGGGTGCGCCGGTGGCGGGCGAGGTCGTACGGCCCGTCGCCGATGTCGTACCGGACACCCGCGACCGCGTGCCCGCGCCCCTACCCACGCTTCCCGCGCCGTCGGGCCCCCTCAGTCCGAGCGCCTCCACTCCCGCCGTCCAGCTCCCGGCCGCGCCCGCCACGTCCCCGGTGCGCGCTGCCGAGGGCGTACAGGCGGTGGAGCCGGCGGCTCCGGACGTACGGGAGCTCCTCCCTGCCGACGGCGGCCACAACACCCCGGTCCCCGCTCCCGGCCGGCCCTGCGGGGTCCCCGCCACCAGCCAGGCGAGCACGCCCCGGGGCGGCGACCAGCAGGCCGCGGCCCTTGCCGCGGGCGCCCCGTGCACCGGGCTCGCCCGGGGCGCGACGCTGCCCGCGACCGTCGCCGTTCTCCTCGATCGCGCGCCCGAGGTCCTCGAGTTCCCCGGCTAGAGCAGGCCGTTTCCCCCGCCTGCTCCCCGTGCTCCGCGCACCCAGCCGAAGAATTCGAGAAAGAGACCTTCCCCATGAACGACAACCTCCGCCGTTCCCTTGCCGTCGCCGCCACCGCCACCGGCATGTGGGCCCTCGGCACCGCCGCCGCCAGCGCCGACGAGCTGCCCGTCCACATCCCGCTGACGACGCCGGACGCGGACGTGACCGACGCCGCCGACGACCTCCAGGACACCGTGCGGGACGCCGTCGAGCTCCCGCAGCCGTCCGTCCCGGCGAAGCCCGCCGTCCAGACCCCCGCCGTCCAGGCCCCGGCCGTCCAGACCCCCGCCGACGCCCCCGCCGTCGCCGACGACGAGGTCGACTACCTCTTCGGCCCGCTCTCCGCCTTCGCCCCGGAGGTGGAGCGCACCCCGGCCCACATCGCCCAGGCCCCGGCCCAGGCCGCCCCGGTCGTGGCCGGCGCCTCGCAGGACGTGCTGCCGCCCATCGCGGCCCGCGCCGTCGAGTCGCTCGCCCCGGTCGTCGGCCTGGCCGTCAGTGACGCGGGTCTGCTGGCCGAGGGCGTCGTCGCCGAGGTCCCTCAGTTCGCGGGCGGCGTCACCGGTTCCGTCCAGCCGCTGGTCACCGCGGTGACCAAGCAGGTCCAGCCGGTCGTCCAGGGCGTCGGCGGCAGCGCCGCGGGCCTCGCCGGGGCCGTGACGGACGGTGCCCAGCCGCTCGCCGGCAACGCCGGCGCGGGCGTCCGGAGCGTCGCCGTCAACGTCACTCCGGACTACCTCCCCGGCTACGGCGGCTGATCCCGGAAAACGGCCCCCAGGGCACCGGCGACGGATTCCGTGCCGCTACGGAATCCGTCGCCGCGCCGCCACCCGCCCGGACGCCTCCGGGCCGACTGAGGCCCATATCACATCGCGCCCGGTTCGCACCTCACCCCGCGGCCGGGCGCGTCGTGAGGCCCCCAAAGCCCCTTCCTCGCCTGGCACTAGGGGGCCGCGGCCTCCCGCGCCACCCCCTACGGAACGCCCCGTCACCCCTACGATCTGTGACCCGTATCACCGCTGAGAGGTGATCTGCGATTTAGGGACCCAGGTCCCTCGGGGATAACCTGCGAGACGGACATGCCGCGTCCACGGACACCGTGTACGCCTCCCTTGTGACAGCGCAGTCACGTTGCCCTTCGCGGCACGCCCACGCAGACAACGAACCGCGATCATCAGAAAAGGGACGGACGCGCGTGGACCTGTTCGAGTACCAGGCGAGGGACCTCTTCGCCAAGCACGGTGTACCGGTGCTGGCCGGTGAAGTCATCGACACGCCTGAGGCGGCGCGCGAGGCCACCGAGCGTCTCGGTGGCAAGTCGGTCGTCAAGGCGCAGGTGAAGGTCGGCGGCCGCGGCAAGGCCGGCGGCGTGAAGCTGGCCGCGAACGCCGACGAGGCCGTCGCCCGCGCGACGGACATCCTCGGGATGGACATCAAGGGCCACACGGTCCACAAGGTGATGATCGCCGAGCTGTCCCCGGAGATCGAGGCGGAGTACTACGTCTCGTACCTCCTCGACCGCACCAACCGCACCTTCCTCGCGATGGCGTCGGTGCAGGGCGGCATGGACATCGAGGAGGTCGCGGAGAAGACCCCCGAGGCCCTCGCGAAGGTCCCGGTCAACGCCGTCGAAGGCGTGAGCATCGAGAAGGCCCGCGAGATCGTGGCCCAGGCGAAGTTCCCGGCCGAGGTGGCCGAGGGCGTCGCCGAGGCCATGGTGACCCTGTGGAAGACCTTCGTCGCCGAGGACGCGCTCCTCGTCGAGGTCAACCCGCTGGCGAAGACCAAGGACGGCCGCATCCTGGCCCTGGACGGCAAGGTGTCTCTCGACGAGAACGCCGACTTCCGTCAGCCCGAGCACGAGGCGCTCGAGGACAAGGCCGCAGCCAACCCGCTCGAGGCTGCCGCCAAGGCCAAGAACCTCAACTACGTCAAGCTGGACGGCGAGGTCGGCATCATCGGCAACGGCGCCGGCCTGGTCATGTCGACCCTGGACGTCGTCGCGTACGCCGGTGAGAACCACGGCGGCGTGAAGCCGGCCAACTTCCTCGACATCGGCGGCGGCGCGTCCGCCGAGGTGATGGCGAACGGCCTGGAGATCATCCTGGGCGACCCGGACGTCAAGTCCGTGTTCGTCAACGTCTTCGGCGGCATCACCGCCTGTGACGAGGTCGCCAACGGCATCGTCCAGGCTCTGGAGCTTCTCGCCTCCAAGGGCGAAGAGGTCACCAAGCCGCTGGTCGTGCGCCTCGACGGCAACAACGCGGAGCTGGGTCGCAAGATCCTGTCGGACGCGAACCACCCGCTCGTGCAGCGCGTGGACACCATGGACGGCGCGGCCGACAAGGCCGCCGAGCTCGCGGCTGCGAAGTAAAGGGACGAGGTCAAGCACACCATGGCTATCTTCCTCAACAAGGACAGCAAGGTCATCGTCCAGGGCATGACGGGTGCCACGGGCATGAAGCACACCAAGCTCATGCTGGGTGACGGCACCAACATCGTCGGCGGCGTGAACCCGCGCAAGGCCGGCACGTCCGTCGACTTCGACGGCACCGAGGTCCCGGTCTTCGGCTCGGTCGCCGAGGCGATGGAGAAGACGGGCGCCAACGTCTCCGTCCTCTTCGTGCCGCCGGCCTTCGCGAAGTCCGCCGTGGTCGAGGCGATCGACGCCGAGATCCCGCTGGCCGTCGTGATCACCGAGGGCATCGCCGTCCACGACTCCGCCGCCTTCTGGGCGTACGCGAAGGCGAAGGGCAACAAGACCCGCATCATCGGCCCGAACTGCCCCGGTCTCATCACCCCGGGCCAGTCCAACGCCGGCATCATCCCGGGCGACATCACGAAGCCGGGCCGCATCGGCCTGGTCTCGAAGTCCGGCACGCTGACGTACCAGATGATGTACGAGCTCCGTGACATCGGCTTCTCGTCGGCCGTCGGCATCGGTGGCGACCCGGTCATCGGCACCACGCACATCGACGCCCTCGAGGCGTTCGAGGCGGACCCCGACACCGACCTGATCGTGATGATCGGCGAGATCGGCGGCGACGCCGAGGAGCGTGCGGCGGACTACATCGCCAAGCACGTCACCAAGCCGGTCGTCGGCTACGTCGCGGGCTTCACCGCGCCCGAGGGCAAGACCATGGGCCACGCCGGCGCCATCGTCTCCGGCTCCTCCGGCACCGCCCAGGCGAAGAAGGAGGCCCTGGAGGCCGCCGGCGTCAAGGTCGGCAAGACGCCGACCGAGACCGCCAAGCTGGCGCGCGCCATCCTCGCGGGCTGAACGACCGCCACGGCCTGACGGCCTGACGGTTCTTCGAACCGCTGCACGACCCGCACAGGTGGGCCCCGCTCCCGGATCTCCGGGGGCGGGGCCCACGTGCGTTCTCAGCCCGCCTGCGGCACCAGCCGCTCCGGTCCGTGGTGCGGGCGCGAGCGGAGCGCGTCGCGCAGCTGCTCGTCCTCCCAGCTCAGCTTCTCCGGACCGCCGCGCAGCGGGACCCCGTCGACCGTGTGGCCGGGCGCGAGCTCGGGCACGTACTGCCTCGGCGCGGTCTGCAGCGTGAGCGCCGTCGCGCCGATGAGCGCCGCGGTCAGCGCGAACGTCGTGCGGGTCCAGCGTCGGGTGAGCCGCTCGCTGCCGGTCCGCACCGCCCGCGCGGGCGCGAGCGAGACCGTCGGCGCCTCCGCCACCAGGGCGCGCAGCCGCCTGTGCAGCGCGTCCGGGTCCGCGAGGTCGGGGATCCGCTCGCCGATGACGGTACGGGCGTACAGCAGCCGGTTCGCCGCCGCCGGGGTGCTCGCCTCGGTCTCGGCGGCCGTCTCGGGCAGGTCCAGGCCCAGGCCGTCGTAGAGGAGGACGGTGCGGCGGTACGGCGGGGGCAGCTCCAGGAGGGCCGCGAGGAGCGCCCTGCGGCCCGCCTCGGTCGGCGGGGAGTCGGGGTGCCGGTGGGCGCGGCGCAGCCGGTGCCAGGGCGAGAGGGCGTAGTCGTACGCGGCCGCCCGCACCCAGCCGACCGGGTCCGCGTCGACGGCGACCTCGGGCCAGTGCTGCCAGGCGCGGTGGAAGGCGTTCTCGACGGACTCGCGGGAGAGCCGGCGGCGGCCGGTGAGCAGGTAGGTCTGGTGGACGAGTCCGGGGGCGGCGTGCGAGTAGAGCGCTTCGAACGCGCCCTCGGGGGTGAGCGCGGGCTCAGCGGGTTCTGCGACAGCGGGCTCCGCGACGGCGGGCTCGGCTCCGGCAGGCTGCGCGACGGCCGGCTCGGGCTTCTTCTCCGGGGCCTCGACGGCCCTCGGCGGCTTCAACGGCTCCGGCTTCGACGGCTCCGGCGGAGCCTGCTTCCGCGCCGCCGCCGGTTCCGGTTTGAGACGCTCCTGGCGTTCCTCGGCGGCGGGCCGCTGCGGGTGGGCGGCGGCCGCCTTGGCCCGGGGCGCGGGCCCCGTCGGCGGCTTCTGGGCGCGCTTGGCCGCGGCCTTGGGCCGGGTCGTGTCCCGCTGGGGTGCGGCGGTCTTGGGGGGCGCGGGGGGCGGCTCGGGCGCTTCCTCGGGCGGCGCGGAGGCCGTGTCATCGGCGCTCAGCAGCTTCACGTACGCCTCCCGCTTGCGCCCCCGGGGCTTCGTGCGCCCGGTCTCCCAGGACCGGACGGTTGCGCGGGTGACGCCCAGCGCCTCGGCGACCTGGTCCTCGCTCAGCGCCCTCGCCTCGCGCAGCCTGCGGCGCTCCTTCGGAGAGGGCATCGCGTCGGCAGAGGCGGAGTGTGAGGTGCTCTGACTCATGGACGACGACCTCCCGCAGAGCCGCTCTGGCCGGAAAAGCACATAAATGTATCTTGAGCGACACAACGGAGGTTTGCCTGTTACGCCGCAAAAGGGCGTGTCGTTGGCAGCATGGGGCGGGTGACCCACCTGACCGAGCAGCCCTCCGCGCAGGCGTCCGACCCCCTTGCCCGCAGCGGCCGTTCCGCCGTCCTCGCCGGGGCCCTCGCGCGCGGCGGCATCGCGGCCGGGCTCGGCCTCGGCGCGCTCGCGGTCCTGGTCACGGTCCTGTGGATCAGCTCGCCCTACCCCGACAGCGGCCCCGGCGGGGCGCTGCACGTCGCGGCGGGCCTGTGGCTGCTGGCGCACGGCGTGGACCTGGTCCGCACCGACACCCTCACCGGCGTGCCCGCTCCGCTCGGCATCGCCCCGCTGCTGCTCATGGCGCTGCCGGGCTGGCTGGCGCACCGGGCCGCGCGGGACGCCATGGAGCCCGAGGAGGGCCGGCCCCGGCTCTCGGCGCTCGGCGCGGTGGGCGCAGTGGGCGGCGGATACCTGCTGGTCGGGGCGGTGGTGGTGATGTACGCGGCAGCCGGCCCGCTGCCCGCCGACCCGCTCGCGGCCGCGCTGTGGCTGCCCGGCGTGACCCTCGCGGC
>NZ_DATCVQ010000293.1:0-8537 GCF_036566765.1 Streptomyces sp. | reverse complement strand
CTCGCCGCGGTCGCCGAGGGCGCCGAGCCGGGCGAGGCGGTGGCCCGGGTGCTGCCTGAACTGACGCATCCGCTGCTGGTCGCCGGCGTGGCCGGGGTCGTCCAGTTCGCGGCGGCGTGCGCCGACCGGCTGGCGAAGCTGGCGGAGAAGGCGGCGCAGGGCCGGGACGTGTCGGCGGTGCGGGCCGCCGACGAGACCCGGACGCGGCACGCCCTGGACGGGCGGCTGATGTCCGCGCTGAGCGGTCTGGACGACAACGTGCAGCCGAACGCCTGGCTGCCGCACGGCCCGGACGCGGACGCGACGGTGGCGAACGTGCTGCACCTTGCGAAGGTGTTGGGCACGGACGTCGTCGCGGACGGGGTCCCGCCGCTCTCCGTGGCGCATCCGGAAGCCGACGGGCCGGTCCGCGAGACCCGGGTGCCGTGGCAGGCGTTCCTCGGGATCGGGGCCGCGAGCCTGGTGGTGCGGGCGCTCTCGCCGCTGACGGAGGAGCGGGACCGGGAGGCCCTGGTCGAGTTCGTCGAGGCGCTGCTGGAGGCGACCGCGGACGGCGACGCGGTCCTGGTGGACCCGCGCGGCCGGCTGCGGCTCGTCGAGCTGCGGACGCCCTGGGACCGGAACGCCCGGACGGGCGGGCGGGAGCACCTGGGCGCGGCGCGCAGGGACGGCGGACGACGGCTGCTGGTCACCGACCGCCGCCGGGTCGACGACGACCAGGCGTTCTGGACGGCCGTGGAGTACGACCCCGAGGGCCGGTTCGGGGCCTGGGAGGGCTTCGTCGAGACGGAGTCCCAGGTGCTCGGCGCGCCGGGCGACCCGTTGCGCGCCCCGGCGCTGCGGGAGGCGCTGCGGCTGCTGCGGGAGCGCGGACCGGCCCCGTACCGGCCGGAGCGGACCGCCGAGTTCGGCGAGGCCGCGGGGGTGGCACTGCCGGGCGCGGCGCTGGTGCTGCTCGGGCTGCCGGGGCTGATCGGCTGGGGCCGCGAGGGGTTGCTGCCGGCCGAGATCCTGGCGACGATGGGCGCGAAGGTCGCCGAGGCGGAGACGGCCCGGGAGACCGTCAAGGAGCTGTCCCCGGCCGAACGGCTGGAGTTCACGGGCCTGTTGCTGCCGGTGGAGCCCGAGGACGTACCGGCGGTGTGGGAGTGCGGCTTCGACGTGGCCGCGGCCGTCGAGCGCTGGGTCGCGGTGCGCGGCCGGCGGCGGGTTCCGCCGCCGGAGCTGACGGCCCGGGCGAGCGCCGAGCTGGCGCCGAGCCGGATGGCCGAGGTCGCGCTGAACCCGGAGGCGCAGCCGGAGCTGACCGGCCGCACCGTGCAGCGCATGGTCGAGCTGAGGATGCGGCCGGCCGAGCCGGAGAAGCTGCTGACCGGCGCCCATGTGTTCCAGTACGTGCGGGCGTTGACCTGGCTGGCGTACCGGCTGCCGTTCGGCGATCCGCTGCGAGCGGTGCTGCCGGTGACGCTGCGGATGCTGCGGGAGCGACTGTCCGACCCCGGGCTGCTGCTCGACCTGGAGGTCGACTGGGACCCGGACGGCCGCTCGGTCGCGCCGGCGCTCCGGGAGCGCTGCGGGCTGCCCGCCCAGGGCGGCGTCGACGCGGACGGGGTGGTCGAGATCGCCGACGGCCTTGTGCTGTGCCCGATGGAGTACCGCGCCGAGGCGGAGGAGGTGTGGGTGCGTCCGGCGGCCCTGCTGGACGGCCCGGCCGGGCTGTCGGGCGCGGACCACCCGACGCTGCGGCTGCTGGAGGCCGTGGCTCGGCCCTCGTTCCGGCTGGGGACGCTGAAGACGCTGCTGAGCGAGGAGTTCGAGGCGCTGCTGACGGCGGAGGGCGTGGCGGGGGCGGGCGGCGCGGCGGGGGCGGCGCAGAATCCGGTGCACAGCGCGCCGGAGCTGGTCGCCGAGGCGGCCGCCCGATTCGCCCTCTCCGAGGACGCGGCGGCGCTGTACCTGATGCTGCTCGCTCTGCCCGACCCGACCGACCGCAAGCAGGCCGAGTGGACCGGCTGGAAGCCGGCCCGCCTGAAGAAGGCCCGCGCGGAACTGGCCGCCGGCGAGCTGGTGGTGGAGGCCAAGCGAGCCCGCGCGGGCCGGACGCTGTTCCTGCCGGGCGGCTGGGCGGAGGCGAAGACGCCGCAGCTGCCGATGGAGGTGTGGAAGCTGCCGATGCTCCCGCAGGAGACCTTCGCGTTCGTGGTGCCGGACCGCCCGGTGGCGGAGCTGTTCGCCCAGGCGTGGCAGCGGGTCGTGGACGGAGACGCGCCGGGTTACGTGGAGTTCGAGGGGCGGGGAGGCAGGCGATGAGTGGGGTCGAGGTCCAGATGGCGGGCGCGGTGCGTGGTGCGGGGGCAGCTGGTGCCGGGGGCGCGGCGGGCACGGGCGACGCCGCGGGCGGGCGGCAGGTGGCGCTGGTCGAGGACCGGTACGCGGCGGAGTTGGAGTTCCTCGCGGCGTACGACGACGGGCCGCGGCCGCCGGCGTGGCGGCTGACGCCGCGCGCGGCAGTGCTGTTCGTGTGCGGCTCGGGCGGGGAGGAGCTTGCGGCCCCGGACGGCCGGCGGATGGCGGTGACACGGAAGTTCGTCGGCGACCGGTCGCTGGTGGAGCGTTGCGCAGTGACACTGGCCGGGGAGCGCGGGCTGCTGCTCGTGGGCGAGCCCGGTACGGCCAAGTCGATGCTCTCCGAGCTGCTGGCGGCGGCGGTGTGCGGCACCAGCACGCTCACCGTCCAGGGCACGGCCGGCACGACGGAGGACCAGCTCCGCTACGGCTGGAACTACGCGATGCTCCTGGCGAAGGGCCCGAGCCGGGAGGCCCTGGTCCCTTCGCCGGTGCTGACGGCGATGACCCGGGGCGCGGTGGCCCGCGTGGAGGAGATCACGCGGTGCCTGCCGGAGGTCCAGGACTCGTTGGTGTCGCTGCTGTCGGAGCGACGGATGTCGGTGCCGGAGCTGGCGGGGGTGGGCGGGGCCGGCGGCGGGGTGGACGGGACGGTGTACGCCGCGCCCGGGTTCACGCTGATCGCCACGGCGAACCTGCGTGACCGGGGCGTCTCGGAGATGTCCGCGGCGCTCAAGCGGCGGTTCAACTTCGAGACGGTCGGCCCGATCGGCGACCTGGCGGAGGAGACCGCGCTGGTGCGCCGGCAGGCGACTGCGGCGCTGACCCGCGGCGGCGCGGAGTTCGCGCTGGACGACGCGGTGCTGGAGGCGCTGGTGACCGCGTTCCGGGACCTGCGGACGGGGCGGAGCGCGGAGGGCTGGGAGGTGGAGCGCCCGTCGACGGTCATGTCGACGGCGGAGGCGGTGCAGGTGGCGGCGTCGATGGGCCTGGGCGCGGCGTACCTGGGCGACGGCCGGGACGTCCTGCGCACGCTGCCGGGCCATCTGCTCGGCACGGTCCGCAAGGACGACCCTGCGGACCACGCCCGCCTGCTCGGCTACTGGGACGGCCCGGTCCGCCGCCGCGCGGAGGGCGGCGCGGCGCTGTGGCGAACGCTGTGGGACCTGCGCGATGAGCTGGGCTGAGCGGGGGGCCGGGGAGCCCGGGGAGCCAGGGATGCCCGCAGGGGCCGGGATGCCCGCAGGGGCCGGGGAGCCTGGGAGGCATGGGCAGCCCGCGGAGCCCGCTGCGGCGCTGGATCGGCTGGCCGGGTGCCGGGACCCGTACCTGATCGGCGTGCGGCACCACTCCCCCGCGCTGGCGTCGGCGATCTGGGAGATGCTGACGGCTGCCGCGCCGGAGGTCCTGCTGGTGGAGCTCCCGGAGGAGTTCGCCCCCTGGCTCCCGTACTTGGCGTCCCGGGAGACGGTGCCGCCGGTGGCGCTGGCGGGGAGCGGGGCGGGCGGCGAGCTGGTGTTCCTGCCGTTCGCGGAGTTCTCCCCGGAGCTGGCGGCGATCCGCTGGGCGCGGGAGGCGGGCGTGGAGGTCGTCCCGTTCGACCTCCCGCTGGCGGCGCGGTCGGAGTCGCGGGACGAGGACACGGGTTCCGCGCGGCTGGGCGTGGTCGAGGCGCTGCGCGCGCGAGCCGGAGGCCGGGAGGAGGACGACCTCTGGGAGCGCCTGGTCGAGTCATCCGCCCCCGGGGCCGGCGCGGAGGCCCTGCGCCGCGCGGCGCTGCTGGTCGGCTGGGCGATGCGCACGGACACCCCGTCCGTGACCCCGCACGACCTCCGCCGCGAGGCCCACATGCGACGCCGTCTCGCCGACTGCGCGGGCCGCCGCACGGCAGCGCTGATCGGCGCGTTCCACGCCCCGGCACTGCTGCCGGGGGCGGGTCCGTACGCGGAGGCCGACGCGGCGCGGAGCGCGGAAGTCGGCACGCAGGCGCGCGAGGACGCCGGTGCGGACCCCCACGCCCGGGCTCGCGCGGCCGACGCCGCTACCGGGATCGTGACCTCTCTTGTGCCGTATCAGTACGCGTTGTTGGACGAGCGGTCCGGGTATCCGGCGGGGGTTCGGGATCCGGAGTGGCAGCACGGGGTGTATCGGGCCTCGGGTGAGGTCGAGGGGCTGGACGAGTTGTTGGTCCAGGCCGCCGTGCGGATCTGTGCTGCCGTGCGTGAGGTGGGGCATCCTGCCGGGCCGCCCGACGCGCGGGAGATCGTGCGGGTCGCGCGGGACCTGGCCGCGTTGCGGGGGCGGCCGGCGGCCGGGCGGGGGGAGTTGGCGGAGGCCGTGCAGTCGGTGCTCACGCAAGGGCAGTTGATGGGCCGCGGCCGCGTCGTGGCCGCCGCGATGGAACGGACGCTCGTCGGCACGCGGCAGGGCGTCCTCGCGCCGGGCACCCCGCGTTCCGGGCTCGGCCCGGCCGTCGAGGCGATGCTCGGCGACCTGTCGCTGCCGCGCCCCGACGCCCCCGACCGGCGCGAGCTGCGGCTCGACCCGCACCGCAGCGAGCCGGACCTCCGGCGCGAATTGGCCCTGCGGCGGCTCGCCGTCTGCCGGGTGCGGTACGCGGAGCCGGGCCAGGTCGCCGGGGTGGGCGGCGCGGAGGCGCTGACGACGCGGTGGACGGCGGCCTGGTCACCGGCCACGGCGGCGTCGCTCGACCTCGCGGGGCTGCACGGCGTCACCCTGGAGCAGGCCGCGGAGGGCGTGCTGCTTCGCCGCGGCGCCACGCAGGAGCGGGCCGGCGGACCGACGGCCTCCGAGGCGCTGGAGGGCCTCCGCGACGCGGCCGGCTGCGGGCTGCCGGACACGGCGGCGGACTGGCTCGCCGTCCTGACGTCCGCGCTGCCCGCCACCGGCACACTGCCCGAACTCCTCGACGGCCTCGCCCTCGTGGACGGCCTGCGCGCGGGCCACGTACCCGGGATCCCGTCGGACTGGGCGAAGGCCGGGCTCGACGCCGCGTACGAGGCGCTGGCCGCGGCCGGCGTCCGCGCCCTGGACGGCCTCGCGGGCTCCACGGACCCCGAGGACGCGCGGGCCCTGGTGGCGCTCGCCTGCCAGACGGACGCGGACCGCGGCGGGCTGAGGCTCGCCGACGCGCTGACCCGCCTGGACACCGACGGCGCCCCGCTGATCCGGGGCGCGGCGGGCGCGGCGCGGGTGCTGCTCGGGCAGCGCGACGCGGCCGGGTTCGGCACGCGGCTCGCGTCCCGCGTGGACGGCGCGACCACGCCCGAACTCCGTTCGGAACTCGCCGGGTTCCTGACCGGCGTCCTGCTCGCGGCGGGCCCGCTCCTTGAGACCGCCGGCCCGCTGGACCCGCTGATCGAGCGCGTCGAGGCCCTCCCCGACCGCCGCTTCCTGACCCGTCTCCCCTCCCTCCGTTCCGGCTTCGACGTCCTCTCCCCGGCCGCCCGGTCCCGCCTCCTCGCGGTGGTGGAGGACCGTACGGGCGTCTCCGCCGGCGCCCTCCCTGGCCCGGTGACCGACCCGGCGGCCCTCGCCCGCCTGGCGACGGCCGACCTGACGGGCCGCGAGGCGCTGTCGGCCCTGGGCCTGGAGGTCCCGGAACCCACGGAACCCCCCTCCGAACAGGCCGAGGCCCCCGCCGACCGCCCCGCGCCGCCGGACTCGGCGATCACCGCCGGCGAGCGGTGGCGACTCCTGCTCGGCCGGGGGCGCGGCCTCGGCGGCGAGGCCGGGCGGGTCGCTACCGCGCTGGACGAGCTGTACGGCGGCGGGCGCGGGGAGGGCGCGCGGGGCGAGGAGTACGGGTACGGCCCGGGCGGCGGCGACGACGAGGCCGCGTTCCCGGACGTGCGGGCCTGGTCGGAGGAGCTGGCCGCGCTGTTCGGGCCGGGGGTGCGCGAGGAGGTGCTCGCCTCGGCCGCGCAGGCGGGCCGGGTCGACGCGGCGCTGGAGCTCGACCCCGACGCCGCGCGTCCGTCCGTCGAGCTGCTCCGTACCGTCCTGTCGTACGCCGGCGGCCTCGCCGAGGACCGGCTGGCCCGTCTGCGTCCCCTCGTCGCCCGTCTCGTACGGGAGTTGACGCAGGTACTGGCCCGGCAACTGCGCCCCGCGCTCACCGGACTGGCCCACCCGCGCCCGACCCGTCGCCCCGGCGGCCCGCTGGACCTCCCCCGCACCCTGCGGGCCAACCTGGCGACGGCGCGACGCGACGCGGAGACCGGGGCGGTGACCGTCGTACCGGAGCGGCCGGTGTTCCGGACCCGCGCCCGGCGGGAGTCGGACTGGCGGCTCGTGCTGGTCGTCGACGTGTCCGGGTCGATGGAGGCGTCGACGATCTGGTCGGCGCTCACGGCGTCGGTACTGGCCGGAGTGCCCACGCTCAGTACGCACTTCGTGGCGTTCTCCACCCAAGTCCTGGACCTGACGGGCCACGTCGAGGACCCGCTGAGCCTGCTCCTGGAGGTACGGGTCGGCGGCGGCACGAACATCGCGCGCGGGCTGCGGCACGCGCGAAGCCTGGTGACGGTGCCGTCGCGGACGCTCGTCGTCCTCGTCAGCGACTTCGAGGAGGGCGGTCCGACGGCCCCGCTGCTCGGGGAGGTCCGGGCACTGGTGGAGGCGGGCTGCCACGTCCTGGGCTGCGCCTCGCTGGACGACGCGGGCCGGCCGCGGTACTCGGCGGGCGTCGCCGGACAGTTGGTCGCGGCGGGCATGCCGGTCGCGGCCCTGAGCCCCTTGGAGCTGGCCCGCTGGGTCGGCGAGCGAATCGGAGGCGACCGCCGGTGACGGCTCTCCCCCCGGTGGCCCCGCAGCTCGCGGCCACCGCCCTGGACCTGCTGCCCGCACGCCTGCGCAAGCGCGTCGACGCGGCGGTGGCCAAGGCGGCGACCTGGCCGGTGGAGCCGGTGCCGGACGGCTCGGGCGTACGGGTCCTGGTGGCCGACGACACGACGGTGACGTTGAGGACGGTGGCAGGCGTCGTGACGTCCCCGGACGCGGCAACCTGCGACTGCCTCCTGGCGCCTGCGTGCCTGCACCGCGCAGCGGTCCTGTCGTCGGCCCCGCTGGCGACCCACGGCCCGGAGCCGACGGAGGACCCGGATCTCGATGCCCCCGCGCAGGGGCCGGTGCCGGAAGCCACTGCCCCCGCTCCGGGGCCGGTGCCGGAAGCCACTGCGCCCGCTCCGGACGCACGGCCCACCCCGCCCGTACGGGTGCCGCACCCCGACGCTCCGGCCCCCGCGTCCCCCACCCCCGCCCAGCTCCATGCCCTCCACGCCCTGCAGGCCGTCGGGGAGCGGGTGTTGGCAGCCGGGGTCGGGGGGACCGGGGCGGTCATGCGGGCTGAGGTGGTGCGGGCGTCGCACGCGGCGCGGGTTGCCGGGCTGCACCGGGCCGCCGCCGCTGGGCTGCGGGTGGCTCAACGGGTGGGCGAGGCGCGGTCGGAGGACCCCGGGTTTCGGCTGGACGCGCTGGCCGCGGATCTGGCGGAGCTGCTCGCCCTGCGGCCGGGCTCGGCGGCGGGGGCCGCGCGGCGCGCCTACGGACCCGCCCAAGCGCTGCGGCTGACCGGGCTGTTCACCGAGGCCGTGGTCACCGCGTCCGGGTACGCGGGCGTCACCACGTACGCGGTCGCCCCGGACGGCGGCCTGTACACGCTCGCGGACGTCCGGCCCGGCGGGCCGGAGCGGGTCGCGCAGGCGGCCGCGTCCACCGTGCCGGGCGGATGCACCGTGTCGCTGCGGGAGTTGGGGGACGGCGGCGGGGTGCTGCTGACCTCGCCGACCGTGTCGCACGACGGCCGCGTCGGCGGCGGGCGCGACGTGCGGTCGGTCCGCGTACCGGGGGCGGGGTGGTTCGAGGCGTCCGCGGACGCGCTGTGGCGACGGACACCCGCCGAGCAGTTCGCCGCCGCGGACGGCGACGGCCTGCTGTTCCTGGACGGCACGGTCACCGCGGCCGGCCGCCTCGCGGTGACCGACGGCCCGACGGTCGCCCTGTACGCCCCCGACGAGCGCCCCGAGCTGCCGTACGCCGAGAACCTGCGGCTCCTGTCCGCCCGCCCCGGCCTGCGGATACGCCTCGTGGCCCGGGCGGTGCCGGGGCGGCCGGGCGGGGTGCACGCGCTGGCGGCGGCGTGGCAGGGCCGGGACGGCGCGGCGGTCCGG
>NZ_DATCVQ010000292.1:0-19924 GCF_036566765.1 Streptomyces sp. | reverse complement strand
GCGTCGACTCGCGGCGGGACCAGGCCGGCGTTCAGCCCCAAAGCGATTTTCCCTGGTGCAGATGCAAGGCGACGGCCTGCTCGGTCACCGTCGCGCGCAGCCGCTCGATCTCCCTGCGAGCCGCTTCCAGCTCGACGGCCTCGGGGCTCTTGCCCGGACGGCCCGACGTCGAGGCGCCGGCCAGGGCGTCCAGCGCGCCCTGCTTGGCCGTCTTGCAGATGGCGTTGACCGTCATCCGGTTCACGCCGTACTTCTCGGCCGCCTCGCCCTGGGTGGACTGCCCGGCGAGCACCTCGACGAACACCTGGTACTTCACCGACGGGGCGAGCAACGTACGCTTACCCGGCCTGCCCGTACGCGACGGGGACGACTTGGGGTCCTGCTGCGGTCCTGCCACCTGCTCCAACCTCTTCCACGGAGTGATCAAACTACCCGCGGCTGATAGGTGTTTCGGACCGGAACTGGTTCATTGACTCTGACGCGGAAGGTTGACGATGAGGACAGCATCAGAGACGAGGGCTCCCTCATCCAGGTCGAGGGTGATGCCTAGCCCATCCACTATGGGGCCGGCAGGCTGCTCCATGTGCCCCCTTCGTTAGCGAGATGATGGCCTTCAAGAGTTGCCACATGAGAGGTTTCTCGACCATGGAGCATGGAGACCTGATCGCCTTCATGAAGGCAAGGCTCGATGAGGATGAGGCTTTAGCTCGTGCCGTAGAGGATCGCAGCGCACCATGGGATGGGCAGTGGGTCGCAGAAGAGGGCGGCAACGCGATCCGCACCGTGAACGGACACGTGCTGGCGTACGGGCAGACTTACCCGCCCAGGCGCGGCTTGGCCGCCCACATCGCCCACCATGACCCTGCACGGGTACTGCGGGAGGTTGAACGTGGACGTCGGCTCTTGAAGCGGTACGAGAATGCTGTTACTGCCTGTACCCATGTCTCGTCTGCGCGAGCCCGGTTCACGCGGGGGCAGGACGAGGGCTATCGAGAGGCGTACCTGGACGCCATTCGCGATGCCGCTGAGGCGCATGCCGGGCACTCCGCCTACCGCGAAGAGTGGCGTCCCGAGGGTTAGCGATTCCGCCGGTCTCCCGTGTAGTAGCCGACGTTGCGCATGTGGAGGCGCTGACAGAACCCTGCCGCGCGAGGGCCGAGGTACTTCTTCAGGTTGCTGTTGCAGCGACCCCAGTCGCCCTTCGTTCCCCACCTGATCTTGGCTCCGCCTTGGCCGCCCTTGCTCCAGTACTTGCGTAGGGCTTCGGCGTTGCCGCGCTTGCGTGCCATGGTCGGTCACCTCCGCTGCTATCTGCGGTAGCCCATGCTCAGGTCGTAGAACTCCCCCGCTTCGCCGGCCGCTTCGAGGTCTTCGAGCGCTTCGGAGAAGGCTCGCTGCCGATCCCCGTCCACGACGATGCCCCAGCCGTCTCCGCCCGCCGGGGAGATGATCAGGTTGTTGCCGGGGCCGTCTTGCTGCCATTCGCCGTTGAGTTCGACGCGGACCTTGCCGAGGTTGGTGTCGACGTCTACGTGGGTGACGCCTTCGTCGGGTCCGTCTGGGTCGTCGTCGTCGAAGCCGTCAATGACGACGTTCATGGCTCGCCGGATGCGGGCGAACGACTGTGGAGTGAACTCGGCTTGGACGGGTGTGCCGTCTTCGCCGAGATGCCGGAAGCCGAACTTGTGGTCGTCGGTGGTGTAGGTGTCGAGGTCGCCGTTGCCGGTGTCGACACGGCTGGAGGAGTTGAGACGGTCCAGGGCGTTGTCGAGGTTGTCGATGTCGCGGCCGGCGAGGGTGACGGGCGGCGCGTTGAGGACGGCGTCAGCGCTCGCGTCCGGGCCTGCCAGACGCAGCGAGTAGGCGTTGGGGCCTTCCTTGCGGACGAGTGCGACGATGCTGGTTTTCGGGAGCCCGTCCGGGCCGGTTGCGTGGTCTTTGACCCAGTGCTGTGTGCCGACGTCGGCGTCTTCGCTTGTCAGGTCTTGGAGGCGGCGGCTGACGTTGGAGGCGGCGTGGTTGGGGACAGTGATCGTGGTGTCGCCCACGCCGATGGTGCTGGTGCCGTCGCTGTGCCGGTCGAGCGCGATCTCTTTGCCGTCGCGGGTGCGGATGTCGGCTCCGGCGACGATGGATGGCATGCCGCGGCCGGTGGAGTGGCGGCTGGGCGAATCTTGGACGGCGTCCGGACCAGCTGCGTCGCGCAGGGCGGTGGAGATGGCGGGGGCGTTACCGCCGCTGGAGCCTTTGCGGGCGAACTTGCCTTCCTGGTCGCGGGCGATGGCCGACTCTTTGAAGGTGTGGGCGCGCACGAGCCCTCCCTTCAAGGGGTGACTGTGAGTGACGCCGTGCGACGTTCGAGGCGCTCGGGATGGGTTACCCGGCGGTGAGACAGGGTGAGTGTGCGCAGGTCGGAGCGACGTCACGCAGAGCTACAGAGACGCATGGGGTACGCCAGCCAGGCAGGTCAGGTGCCGGGCTGAACGGCCACAGCGGACACGCCGGCGAGGATGGTGAAGTCGCAGCCGCGGAACGTCCTGCGCAGGTCGGCGAGGATCGCCTTGCAGGTGTCCTCGTCGGGTTCGTCGGAGAGGGCTATGAGGACCTTGTCTCCGGGGCGGAGGACGATCAGGGCGGGCTGGGCCATCTGCGCCTCCGGATGTAGAGGTCTGGCCGTAGAGCCCGGTGAGCGGCGTAGCGTCGGCGCATGCAGAAAGCGGGCAGCCAGTCCAGCCAGCACGACACGCCATCCCTGCAGACGCGGTGCCAAAGGCGGCCGGACCACTTCTCGGCCTTCCACCAGAACTCGTGGCGGAGGTGGTGCAGGGCTCTCACGCTCCGGGCCCTCGGACGCTGGCGGAGAGCGCCTGACCGGTCAGGTAGAGGGCCTGGTGTTCGTTGAAACCCGCCTGGGCGAAGCTGGCGTACAACTCGTGGAGGGATACAGCGGCTGCGGCGAGCTGAGTGATCGGGTCTTCGGGGTCAGGCATCGGATCCGCCTTCGCGGCTGGCCGACTGGACGAACCTCTCGACCTTGTTCGCTGCCTGCTCCAGAGAGTCCATGTCCACGCTGGCGGCCATGTTGACGAGGACCGTAGCGACAGGCGTCGTGTTGTCGATGTCGTGCTGGACTGTCACGTCGTCGAACAGTGGGGTGGCCGCTTCGACGATCTCCCACGCCTCGCGGGCGTTGAACCCCTTGGCGAGCAGTTCGTCACGGTAGGCGGCCAGGCGCTGGGCTGTGGTCAGGTCAGGCATGCAGTTCTCCTCGTGTATGGCGAGAGCCCGGCGCACGAGGACGCCGGGCTCTCTGACCTCCAGGAGCTACCTGGAGGGTTCTCCTTGGGTGGGACCGGTTCACCTTGCGGGCGGTCGGTCACCAATCCCTCGACCCTTTGGGCTTCACTGGGCCGAGGATGGCCTTCATCTGGGCGACGTCGGCCTCGATCTTGCCGAGCGCCGCCCTGAGGGATGCCTCGCCGTACGAGCCGTCATGTGTTGCCTCGGCAGCAGCGGCAGCGAGTGCGGCCTGGCAGATCTTTGACACCGGGAGGGCGAGTTCGCGGGACTTGTGGGCGAGGTCATCGGGGACGCTGATGTTCATTCTCATGACACGATCTTACACACAAGGTGTGTAAGATCGTTCACCTCAGGCCGGGATGCCGCTCCGGGGGTCGCCTCATCCGCCCTTGCTTGTCAGCCTTCGCCTTGCCGCCCTCGGACGACGACTTGTAGACATGGCAACGTTGGGCGGTCCGGATGCCGTGGATGGGCCTCAGCATCTCGATTCGGTGGTCGGTCCGGTCGCCGAGGTGGTCGATGTCCGTCGCGCCCGGCTCCTTGCACACGTGGCAGACGTCGCTGTATACGCGGAAGCACTCCGCGCGAATCTCTTGCCAGTTCGGAGGCAGGTTAGCCGCCCGATCATGGCCCGCCCACTGGGAGTACGTCATCAGCCGCCCTCGCCTCCTCGATCAGCGCCCACACGGCTTCACGGTCGCCCTGGGCCTGGTGGAAGCGGTGGCAGCGGGCGAAGTTCGCCGTGTATTGCGGCCCCTCTTTGACAGCGCTCTCGTGGCCGAGCGCGAACACGGCCCCTTCGTGCCGGACCGGTTCCGCGCCGAGCAGCGTCGTGTGCGCCACCCACCAGGCGGCATCTTCAGCTCCCCAACCCAGAAACAGTTCGTCCTGTCCGCCGTGCGCCCACCATGTTGCCGGGGTCGTTACGTACACGCCCGAGCAGGCGCCTGCGACTTCGAGGTGGTCGCACTCACGCAACGGCTTCCCCGACCGGTACTCGCGGGTGCCACGCCCGCGCAGTGACCTGTACGAGTCGTACGGCAGGTTCACCTTCCCGTTCACCGGGGCGGACACGATCGCGGCGAGCAGCGGCTCCCGCTCGGGCAGCGTGTCCGCGTCGCCGAGCACCACCACGTCCGCGCCGGACTCCTCAGCGAGACGGACGCCCCGGTTGCGGCAGCCCGCCAGGCAGAACAGCTCGTGGCCGGTGTCCACGTCCACAATCTCAGCGTCCGGGAGCAGGTCCCGGTAGCGGGCCACCGTCCAGTCGTGGGCGAGCATGCGCGACGGCTGAGGCCTCCACGGGATCGCCACCAGCACCCGAAGATCAGTACCCATGGCCTGCCCTCTCCCTGCCGACGTGCGTCACCAAGGGAGGGTCGCCACGATGCCCCCAATACGCGCCGCGCGCCTTCGGATCGGCGAACAGGTCGCGCCCGAAACGGGACTCCGACCAGTCGCCCTCAGGCCACGGCCGGCGCAGCGTGCGCGCCGGGATGAGGGACGGGTTGCCGGTGAAGCACGCCCGGTGCTCGATCCAGTAATGGTGGCCGTTCGTCCGCTGCTGAAAGCGGTTGCGTTGGGCTTCGAGCGCCTCGATGACGCCGCCGTGATGGTGCTCGTTGTGGAACCACGACTGCCGCACGAGGGCGATCTGCGTCAGGTGCGGGCAGTCGTCCAGCACGGCGACTAGGTCTGCGGCGTCGAGCGGCTGGTTGAGGACGAAGTCTTCCTCCCAGAACATCACCTGCCGGCAGCCAGCGGCGGTCTGCCACACCTTCCGCATCGCCCGCCAGTACCCGGCTTTGCCGTCGTCGGCCACCGGAACGACCTCGACGCCATGCTCGCTCTCCAGCCACTCCCGGTAGGCGGGATCTCCAGAGTCGTCCACGATCAACACCGGGCCGACACCTCGCAGGCGGCCGCCGATGGAGGCGAGCGCCTCCGCGATGCAGTCCTTGCGGCCGTTGCCGAGCACGATCAGCGGGACTGGCACCGGACCTCCTCCGCTACCAGGGCGGCCATCGCCACCCGGTCTCCCGCCGCGGCTGTGTAGCGCGCCGCGAGGTCCCATCCCGCGTTCACGGCAGCGCCCGAGCGTGAGGCTGGCGGATGCCACAGGTGCACGATCGTGCCGTCGTGGCGGACGGTCGGGCCGAGCAGCGTGTCCGCGGCCCGCCTGAACGCCATGTCCTCACTCCCCCAGGCGGTGAACCGCTTATTCATGCCGCCGGCCCGCCACCAGGCGTCCGGGCGAATGACGAACACGCCCCCCACCGAGAATCCGTACTCCAGGTCGACGCCGCATCGCTGCAGCGGCAGGCCGGCGAGGTAGTCGCGAGTGCCCGCCTCGGTGAGGCCGACGAACCGCGTGTACGGGGTGTGCAGGCAGCCATCCGCGGCGGCCTGCTGAACCGCGGCGCGCAGCGGGCCGGGCTCGGGGATGGTGTCGGCGTCGTTGACGACCACGACGCCAGCACCCACATCCTGAGCCATCCGCACACCGCGGTTGCGAGAACCGGCCCTGTTGAACGGATGGTGGCCGGAGTCGGCGTCGATATGCCAGGCGTCCGGGAACACGTCGCGGAGCCGGGCGCGCACCACCTCGTGGTGGCGTTCCCGATCAGGGTCGCCGCCGCGCCACGGGATGACGACGGCGACGTCAAGCGAGGGCACGCCGGACGCCCTCCTCCACGCTCACCTTCGGCGTGTAGAAGCCGTTCAGCGCGGTCGGATCGCATACCCGGTAGGCCACGCCACTCGGGGCGTCCCGCCGGTAGCCGAACTCGGGCTCGTACCCCTGCTGGCGGCAGAATTCGGCGGCCAGGCTCGTCATCGAGGTGGGGACGCCAGTACCGATGTTGACCGGTCCGTCCACTCCTTCGCGTGCCGCTGCCAGCGTTGCGCCCACGACGTCGTCCACGTGGACCCAGTCGCGGACTTGCGTGCCGTCTCCCCAGATCGCGAACGGGTCTTCCCCGCGCCGCGCCCGCTCCTGGAAAGCGCCGAACGGAAAGTCGGCCCCCTGGTCTTCGCCGTAGCCGGAGAACGGCCTCAGCACCGTGACCGTGCCGTCCTGCTCCCGGTAGCGGCGGGCCAGATGCTCGCCCGTGAGCTTCAGCCACCCGTAGATCGCGTCAGGCTGCTCGGGCCTGTCGAGGTCGATGTTGCCCTCGCGTAGCCGGACCGCCATGCCCGCCTGCTGCAGCGCGATGGGGTAGGCGGCCGACGACGAGAAGTAGATGACGCGGCCCGGTTTGGTGCGCAGCGCCCACCGGAACATCGCCGCGTCCAGTTCCAAGCATCCGGCTCCGACAGTGAGCGGCGAGGAGTCGATCGCGGACCGGTGCGGAGCCACCGCGGCGCAGTGCGCCACCAGGTCGAAGCGGGCGTCGCTGTGCCGAAACAACGTCAGGGCGTCGCTCTGCCACACCGTGTCGATCCGGATCACGTCATGACCCTCGCAGTCCAGGGCCGCGGCCAGGTGGCGGCCGATGAAGCCTGCAGCGCCCGTGATGAGGACCTTCACCGGTTACGGCTCCTCCCCACGATGATTTGCGACCAGCCCGCAGGCTCGTGCCCGACGACCTCGAAGTGGGGTTCGATCAGCGCCCGGTAGCCGTCCATGTCCCACGCCCAGGCGTGGCAGTCGGCATGGTCGGCTCCGGTCTCGTTCCTTGGCGAGGACGCGACGACCCATCCGACGTTGCGGCTCACCCACTCGACGATTCCGTGCGGGTCAGCGACATGTTCCAGTACCTCGGTCAACACGGCGAGATGCCCCCACCTGGGGACGTCGCGGGAGTTGAACACGTCTCGCGCCTCAGCGGTGACGCCTCTCTCCGCCCATCCGGCGGCGTTCGCCGGCGCGAAGTCGTACCCCCACGACGGGAGGTCTCTGATCAGGCTGAGCAGGCCACCGTCCCCACACCCGAGGTCGACGATGCTGGCCGGGCCGATCTCGCGGATCAGGTCTGCCGTCCGCACGAGCCGGTCGTGGTGGTGCGTTTGCTCCAGGTGCGGGGCACGCTCCCGGTGCTCGTGGAACGCGAACGTCGACACGGCCGGCGTATCTCCGTCGAACAGCCGCCACTCGGTCACGAACACCGCCACATCTGGAACGTGTAGTAGGCGATCGAGGGAGGCGTGAACAGGTCGACGGTGTTGTCCGTCCAGCCGGCGCGCTCCAGCATCGCCCGGATGTCGTCGGCGTTCCATCCCCAGTAGTGCTCGGGGTTGGCGTCGTCTTCCTCGCCTTGCGGGGTGGTCAGCAGCAGGTGCCTCGCCTTGCTGCGGATCTGAGCCAGGAGCCAGTCCGGGTTCTCGACGTGCTCGATCGTCTCCGAGCAGACGAACACGTCAACCGGCTCCAGTCCGGGCAGTGTCTCTTCGATCGGCCCGGTCGTCACGTAGTCGCCCAGGTGGCGTTCGCGCCACGGGTGCGCCGATCGGCCCACGATGGCGCCGTCGCCGCACGACAGGTCGGCCACGGTGGACGCTCCGACCTTCGCGGCGAACTCGTCGAGGATCCGCGCCGTCTCGGCCACCCGCTCCACATGGTCAGGCCACCGGGTGTGGTCGTAGGCGCGGGCGTACAGGTGGGCACGCTGCTCGGCGGTGTAGAAGGGGCGTAGCTGTCTACGCATCCGCTGCCGCCTTGGCGAACTGCCGTACCTTGTCCACGTCGGCGGAGAACTCACCCGACGCGTTGTAGGCGTCGTAGGCGTCCCGGTCCTGGCCGTAGGTGCTTTCGGCGTTGAGTTCCCGGTACAGGTCGTCCCACTGGCCTTTGCCGATCGCCGGGTGCAGGTGTTCGATGGTGACGTCCGGAAGGTACCGGATTCTGTCGAGCGCGTGGCCGAGGTCGTACCACACGTTGTCGACGAACAGGTGCTTCAGCGCTGGCGGCGCCATGTAGCCGAGCGCTCGGATGATGTCGGAGGTCATGGCAACGGCGGTCGGCAGTGCTTCACCGCGCAGCAAGTCGTCGCCGTAGACGATGCCAGTCTTCAGCTGGTTGAGCTGGTCGACGATCCTCTTGTCCCATCCAGCGGTGCGGGGCCGATGGTCGTCTCCCATGAAGCCGACCATCCGGTGCCGGCCAGCAGCTTCGACGGCGGCGGCGTTGAGGACGGGCACGATACCGCGGCTGCCCGATGAGACGTGGACACGCAGGTTCACGCCGAGATCCCGGTATCTGGGCAGTTCTGGGTCGTCGTCGTCAACAACCACGAGCAGGTCGGCCGCCCCCTTGGAGGTCGCCGCCCATGCGTGGGCGAGTTCTGCCACTGCAGAGGGACGTCCGCGCGAGGGGACGAGCATGAGCAGGTCTGCCACCAGGCTCCTCACGTGATCGTGATAGGGCCGCTACGGATGAGCGGCTCCTCCTGCGCAGTGACCGGTTTGATCCAGATCACGTACTTGCCTTCATCAAGAGTTCCGATCCCTGTGTCGCCGCCGTACATGGCGCGGACGGTCCCGGTTTCGGTGTGCCATTCGGCCTCATGCCAGTCGTCGCCGTCCCGGTCCGGCTCGATGTCGTACGGCATGACGGCCATGAACACCGGCGTGGTGGATGGGTTGTATTCGCCGGCCACGGTGCCGGAGTGCATCCACTCCTTGGTTCCGGACGGGTAGCAGGGGATGCCCAAGAGGATCACCCCCTGCTCAGCGCCGTATCGGATCAGAAGCGGACCATCGCCGAGTTGGCGTGGTCGACGACCATGCCTTGGTGGGTTCGGTAGCGGACCAGCGCCGGCCGATCGGCGGGCCGATCGTGATGTCGATCTCCTGCGGCAGGTCTCCTGTGGACACGGTGGGCGTCGGTATCGACGCGACCGCGGCCACGACGGGAGGCCGTGCCGTGGTGGAGATCAGAGCCGCGGGGATCGTGGCGTACGCCTGAACCGCTGCGGGTGTGGCTGCGACAAGGACGGTGGTCGTCGGTGTCGGAACGGCAGCGGTGGCGAGGATCACGGCGGGTTGAGCGGTGGTGCTGGTGCTTGTGGCCGGCGCCGGGATGCTCGCCGTGGCGGTGATGGCGGTGGGCTGGGCGGTGGCGTTGCCGTCTGCTGCAACGCTGGGCGTGGGGATGGACGCGCTCGCCTGGACGACGTCCGGGGTTGCGGTCGCTCCCGTGGCCACGGTCGGGCTCGGGATCGCCGTAGAAGCGGCCACAGCGCTCGGTGAAGCGGTAGCCCCAGCGGAGATCCCTGGAGCCCCGACCGTGGCCGTAGCGGTGACTACAGCCGCGCTCGCGGTGCTCCCCGCCGAGATCGTGGCGTCCGGGATGGACGCCGTAGCGGTCACCGTGTCCGGGTTCGCCGTTGAGGAGCTGCCCGTCTGGACGCTCGGCGCTGGGATCGACGCAGAAGCGGCAACGACGGCCGGTGTAGCGGTCTGGCCGTACTCAACAGTGGGCGCCGGGATCGCAGCTGTCGCGGTGACGGTCGCTGGAGTCGCTACCTGACCGGTGGCCACGGTGGGCTGAGGGGTGGACGCTACGGCCTGTACCGCGCCTGGTGTGGCCGTAGCGCCCGCGCTCACGTCAGGAGCCGGGATGTCTGCCGCGGCTTCGATCACGGCTGGGCTCGCTGTGGAGCCTGTCGTGACCGTAGCCGCAGGGATGGTGGTGGTCGCCGAGACCACGCCGGGAGCCGAGGTCGCCCCGGCAGACGTGGTGGGCGCTGGGATCGCGGCCGTGGCCCCGACGACGCTTGGGGATGCTGTGGAGCCCGTGGAGGGGCTCGGGGCGGGGATGGACGCGGTGGCCGTGATCGTGGCCGGAGCCGCTGTGGTGACGGCTGTGACGGCCGGAGCGGGGATGCTCGCGGTCGCCTGCACTACGGCAGGTGATGCGGATGCACCAGCCGACACCGTGGCGCTGGGGATGCTCGCGGTCGCGGCGACGGTCGAAGGTGCTGCAGTGGAGCCCGCTGTGACGCCCGGGGCAGGGATAGACGCCACAGCGGAGACAGTGGACGGGGTAGCTGTAGAGCCCGCCGAGATGGTGGCAGTCGGGATCGACGCCTGCGCGGACACCACAGCGGGGCTCGCTGTTGAGCCCGTGCTGAGGGACGGCGCCGGGATCGAGGAGGTGGCCGGGACCGCGCTCGGTTCGGCGGTGGCGTCCGAGCCTGCCGCGCCCGTGCCCGCGAGGCCGATCGTGTAGCCGACCGAGTATCCGAGCGTCGCCGACGAGGTGAACGACTCCGTACCGGTCGGAGTGGTGGACGACAGGTTGCGGGTGGCGACGGTCGAGGTCGTGTAGTCGGTGGACTGCTCGTCTGCCCGTTCCGTGAACCCGGCAGGAGGCGTCCACGTGGTCGCGCCGGCCTCTTGCGGTGTTCCGGACGCGAACCGGATTTCGACAGTGGCGGCGGACGGCGGGGTGATGCCGGGCGTGTCCGGCGTGGTGGTGACGTTCTCGGTGGCGCGGGCGAACGTGGGTTCGTCTTCGGCGGCGTCACGGTAGGCGGCGATCAGGACGACGCCGTCAGCGCCGTTGGGCTGCGCGAAGTCCCACGTGGAGGGCTCAGAGCTGCCTGCGATCTTCCACCACAGGCGCACCTGGTGGGCGTCTTCGCCGCTCGTGTAGGAGTCCAGCGCCGACCACGTGGCCCCGCCGGTGGGGGTGCCCATGTCGTCGGGGGTGCCGACGTCGCAGCAGTGGTGGGCGATCAGCAGATCACCGGCTTGTACGCCCGTTGGTTTGGGTGCGGTCAGGGAGAAGAGGCGTCCTGCCGTCTCCGTCACCGAGCCGACGAGGGTGGGCGGGGAGGCGACAGAGCCGTCATCCACGTCCGGAGACGGGATCGAAGCGACGGCAGCGACGACGGCAGGGGTAGCGGTGGCGTTCGCCTGCGCGTCCACCGAAGGAGACGGGACCGACGCTGTAGCCGATACCGCATCTGGCGTCGCGGTGGCGTTCGTGCCCGCAGACGTCGTAGGAGACGGGATCGACGCGACCGCAGCGACCACGCCAGGGGATGCGGTCGCTCCTGCCGACGTGGACGGGGAGGGGATCGAAGCGGCAGCGGACACCACGTCTGGGGTGGCGGTCGCTGACGTGCCGGCGGTGGGCTTGATCTCTAGGGCGCACCAGTCCCACGCGGCGGCAGCAGTGCCGGGGGCGTCGGCGTTGAACGTGACCGCGCTGCCCGAACTGACCGTGTTGGACGCCTTGCGGACGGCGATGCCGGACGTGACAGTGGCGGCGTTATTCCACGGGAAACCGGTGTCGCCGCCGCCTGCCGTCGGGCTGCCCCGGCCGTTGCCCTCAACGGCGGCGAGGAACCCCCGCGATCCGGCCGCTGAACTGGTGTAGCCGGTGACGTTGAGCGTGTTGGTGGTGGCGGAGTTGTTGCCCGTGTTACCGATCGGGCTGGCGTGCTGGCCGGTGACCGCGTCGACTTTGAGGGCGATGGTTTCCCAGCCGCCCGTGGCGGTCGCCGTCACCGTCATCGAGCCCGAGCCGGTGACGGGGGCGGTCCAGATTTCAGCCCGCGCGAAACCGCCGCGAGACACTCTGCGCGTCCATGTCAGGCTGCCGCCAGACACCGTATACGGGTCGTCTGACAGGCCCATGACCATCGCCACCAGCAGGCCGCCGGACGGGCGGGTGAAACTCGCGGTGGCAACTGAGTCGCTGCTGCTGGACGAGACGAGAGCCGGGCTGGCGGCGTCGATCTCGATAGCCACACCGACCCCCCGACATGCGAAAACCGCCCGGAGGCGGCAAGGTCAGGCGGTGGCTAGGCGAGATCAGTGCGGGTCACGGCACCAGATCGACGTTCCACCAGCCGCTCGCGGAGACGGTGATCAAAAACGTGCCGTTAGACGTGCTGTAGTCGGCACCCAGGTTGACCAGCACAAACGCCGATTTGGGGCTGAGGACGTTGTTGTAGACGAGCGCGCCGCGAGCGTTCGTGATCGTGGATGACGACCAGGACGGGTCCGCCGAGTCGAACGTCATTACGCCGGACGAGCCGGTCAGCGTGGTCGTCGTGATGACCAGGCCGCCCGCCGTGTAGCCGGTGCCGCTGACTTCGTTGGCGTTGAAAACGCCCGCGCCGTAGGCGGCGTTCGCGGTGGACGCGTCAAAATCCGCTGTGATCGAGTTTGTGAAGAGGGCGACCTTGAGTTCGGTCTCCGACTCCAGGTCGAGGTCCAGGTTCGTGCTACCGAGAGCAGCGATGACGTTGTTGACGAAGACGCCGGAAGCGACAGCCATGTCAGACCTCCTCGCCAGGGTTGGCCACGAAGGCGTCGCCGCCGACCGTGAAGCCTTCGGTGCGGGTCTCTGAGCGGGCCGCGCGCAGCGCCTCGGCGGCCTCGCGGATGGACGCCCTGTCGCCGGACGCCTTCGCGTCCAGCAGGGCGGTTTCGAGAACGGCCTGCGCTTCGAGAGCGTCGGCCTCTGCTCGCAGTTGGGCGGCGCGCTCAGCGCTGCTGGACATCGGGGCTCTCCCTTGTGAGTGCGGAGACGGGAATCTGTGCCGTGACGGTCTGGGGGCTCGCTATGACCGACTGCTGGTCTCGGCCGTGCTGGATGACGTGGTTGCCGAGCTGGTCGGTGGTGTCCTTGACCCGGTGGCCGTCCTTGCTGACGTACTCGCGGTGCTGGTCCTTCGTGGCGTGGGTCCAGCCGCCGGCGCGGGCCTGAATGCCCTTGGAGCGGAGCCACGCCCCGTAGGAGCCGTGGATGTCGGGGTCGTACGCCTCCGCCATGGATCACCTCCGGCGCTCGGGTACGGGCGTCAAGCCCGGCAGCTAGAGACAGGCCGTGCATGCGCGGCTACGGTGCGGGCATGGCGAAAGGTCAGGGCGACGACGACGCCCCACCCGTGTGCGGCGTGTGCCTCGGAGCGCAAGGCGAATGGATGGAGATGAACGGCGAGGAGGACAAGCAGCGCAAATGGGTGCCGTGCTCCGCGTGCGGAGGGACCGGGCGAGGATGACCGACCCCATCACCTGCCCAGAGTGCGAGGGCCGCAAGGGCGAACACTTCGCCGGCTTGTTCCTCGCCTGCCGCTTCTGCGGCGGCCTCGGGTGGGTCGGGGCCGACAACGAACCCGCCGAGGGGTGTCAGAAGCCGCCGCCTCCGCAGCCGACCGCGTCGAACCACAAGGTGTGGTCGGATCCGTGGATGTCGTCAGCGTTCCCGTGCCGGATGTGCCTCGGGAGCCGGGAGGTCGCCCATGTGGACGGCGGGTCGGGCAGGCTGGTCACTCTTCCGTGCCCGTGCGTGTCCGGGCAGGCGGCAGATCAGCCCGAGGCGTAGGTGCGCGGCACCCGCGTATAGTCCTCACCCTTGACGGACTTGACGCGTTCGGCGGGGAACCAGGTCCGGCGAGGCTCCAAGCCTCCCCTGTAGCCGGGCACGTCTTCCACCCACTCGACGAGGGCTTCCCACGTCCGGTCGGGCTTCTGCCGCCACTCCACGATGCTCCCGGCTGTTGCCTGGTGGCCGGGAAGGAGTACGACGGGCAGGCGGTCCATGCAGGCCACGCTACCGAGAGGGCCAGACGAGGCCAGGGGTCAGGGGCCGTCTTCGCCGTCGAGCACACGGCGGGTACGGCAAGGAGCCGGCGCGATGCACTCCGGGCACATGGCGTTCTCTTGGACGTCAGCCTCTTCACGGCTCGGGTGCAGTGCGCGCACACGAGCGTTGGCCGCCTCCACCTCCTCGTACTTCAGGAACAAGTCCCTGAAGGCGAGATTCTTCTCCACGATCTGCATGCGCAACCCGTCCGCGTTCATGTCCGAGCCGAGAGAGCGGATGAGTTCCGCGTAGTCCTGGCGGACGGTCTCCAGTTGAGCGCGGGTGAGGTCGTACCGCTCGCGGAGGTCCTTCCTCGCCGCGCACCCGCACATGTCCGGGTTGCGCTTGTGCTGCGGCAGGTGGGCTTGATGGCAGTCCGCCTCGCAGTCGTCGTCACACGGGAAGTCGCAGCGGAGGTCAACGGGCATCGGTGCTACCTCCCGCGTCTCGCGCGTCGAGGTAGTCCCGCTCCACCCACACGTTCGCCGCGAGGGACGCCCACGCCGGATGGTCGCCGAAACGGGAGATCCTCGCAGGGAAGATCAGGTCCTCGTACTCTTCCCGGATCACGTCGAGGCCCTCGTTGCCGAGGCATCCGCCCATCTCTACGCAGTAGTCGTAGCGGTACAGCAGCGCCCGGTCGGCCTGGACGTTCGCCTTCAACCGGTCGCCGTAGACGCGAAGGTAGCCCTGGACGAGTGCGCCGCTGGTCATCCGGGCGAGTTCTGCTTCCTCCTCGTCGAGCCGGGCGCGGAAGAACTCGACCATCGCTGTCGCGCGTTCCATGAGGGAGGTCTCCGAGGGGTGAGGGGGTTTGATCTGGGCGGTCAGTCCATCCAGACGATGCCGCCAGAGCAGGAAACCGTGACGTTCGGCGGGCACTCCAGCACCACCATGTTCGACGGCAGGACAACGGTTTCAGTCATGTTCACTCCCAGGGGTGAAGTCGGTCGTCCCACAGTCGGGAAGGGTTGATCCGGGCGGGCGAGGTAACCCAAGCGAAGGCGCGCAACGTGTCCTGTGAGAGAGAGGCTGCTTTACTCGCCCGCCCGGAGGTCTACGGGATCAGTCGCCAGTCTCAGCGGCGACCGGGTCCGTCAGCGGAGTGCGGGTGATGACCCGCCATCCGAACCGCTTGTAGGTGGACCGGACCAGCATCTCCCCGTACACAGCGTCGGCCCGTTCGCCCGGCGGCGGCTTCCCCGGCTCGTCAACGAACGTCTGGGTGTAGTCGGGGCGGCCGAGACGGCGGTCCTCTTCGGTGCGATAGGCAGACACCCGGTAGGCGGACGGGTTCTGGTCGGCGGTCATGGGCGGATCACGCCCCGTCCAGAAGACGCCTCAGCCCGACGTCGATCTCGTCGTCGGCCTCTTCAGGATCGTCACCGATCAACGCCATGGCCTGCGAGATCTTCAGCAGGTTGCGGACGATCGCCTTGATCTCCGCGTGCGTGAACCGGTTCGGGTTGCGCTCCAACTGCATGCCGAGAGCGATCCACGCCTGGTCCGCGCCGACCTCGCGGAGGTACTTGGCCCCGCACTTTCCGTGCCACCACGTGTCGAAGATCTTCGTGATGAGGGAGCCCTTCATCGGCACCTTGCCGCAGGCGGGGCACTTCGTGGCGAGACCGACCGTCTCGTACTCGAACTCGACGCCGTTCTCGTCGGTGTCGCGGACAACGCGCCCGAGGTGCGGGCCGCGCGACTCGGAGACGGAGATGCGGATGTCGGTCGGGCGGCTCACTTGGCGCCCTCGATCGGGTTGCGCTTCAACCACCTGTCGATGGCGACCTTGCCGATCGGGGTGACGTACAGGGTCGTGCGCATCTGGTTGTTGTGCAGGCGCGGGGCGTCCGGCTGGTCTGCTTGGTGGAACCACGTCTTGTAGGAGGCGTGGGCGTTCCACTCGTGGACGTCCTTCCACCGCTTCTCCGACTTGCTCCACTCGCGACCGGCGAGCTTCTTGTAGATGATCCCCTTGGCCCTCAGGTGCTCGCGAAGCTTGCGCTCGGGGGCGTTGATCTGGCCGCAGAAGGTCCGGAACAGAGTGTTGGCGGCGTTCGGGTCTACGAAGTTGTTGACGTACTCAGCCTTCGACTCGGCAACTTCCGCCTTGTGCTGCGCCGCCTCCAACTCCTTGGCTTGACGGACCGTCACGGCCTTCTGGGCGATCAGTGCCTGCGAGGTCTGAGTGAGCGCTTGGCCAACCTGGGCCAGGTACGCCATCGTGCCTTCGTCCAGGGAGGAGAGGTCCAGGTTGAGAGCGAGGGGCGCAGGCGAGAGCCTGGCCGCCGCCCCGAGGTTTCCGAAGAAGTACTCTTCGAGCCGATCTCCCGCCTCATCCTGGTATCGGATGACATCGGCGCGGGCGTGCTCAGCGACACGGCCCTCCTGGATGCCTGCAAGCCACAAGCTGAACGCCTTGAGGCTGATTGTGGCGAGACCCCGCGACTGTGTATCCCCGGGAAGCTGCGTTGTGACCAGCACAACGCGGCCCCATCTAGCTGCGGAAAGCTTGGTGTACTGGCTTGCCCAGTTGAGGCCGAGCCGCTCAACAACGGGCTTGATGACCACGCGCGGCCTGCCGTCAACGACGACGGCGGGAATGTGGCCGTCAAGGAAAGGGACGGCGATGCACTCGGCGTTAAGCGCCACTCGCCGATCCGTGGCGGTGTCGCTCCCTGTAATCTCTTGCACGTTCGACTCCTCTGAAGTCGGGCCATGCCCCGGGGCGGTTCCTACACCGTCGCCGGGGTTCTCCGTTTTGGAGAACTTCTGCCTCTATTGTCCCGCAAGATCACGTCGAACACTGCACAAAACGCCTGCTACCAGGCGAGAAGAACGGCCATATGTTCGACCTCAACCGGGAATATCTGGACTTTTTGTCCAAGCAGATCGCGAGGCGCTGTACAGACTGCACAGCGCGCCCGGTTTAGGTTAGAGATGTCCGCTTCAGTTCGGCCCGCGCCTGGTCTCTCTCCCGTACGAACCACAACGCGGCGTACGCCCACCCGACATCGATGAGCCGTTCCAGCGGCGGAAGCCAGTCCCATCCGGTGACGAAGCCGAGCGCGACACCTGCACTCCAGAACACGATCAGGAAGGCGAAGAAGTAAGCCGCCCGGCTCTCCGGCACGGAGGCCAGCACCCGCCAAGCGCGACGGAGGGCGTTCATGGCTTCCGCTCTCTCGCCTCGCAGGCGTACTCCAGAAGCAAGCCCAGCGCGATCAACTGCCCCAGCGCCATCCAGTACAGGCCGTCCAACGCCAGCACACCCGCCGTGAGAACCTGGCCGATACAGCAGCCCACCAGCAGGTACGTCTTGAGCCAGGACCTCATGCGCCGACTGCGCTCGTCCTGAGGCATCCACGTGACCTTGACCCGCATCACGCCTGCCCCTCTTCGTTGAGCCCTTCAACCGGTACAAGCCGGTAGTGGGCGTCCACATGGTCGGCCTTGTCCACAGAGAACCGGCACCCTGTGCACATCGAGCCCGGAGACCAGTAGCCGTGGTTCAGCACGCCGCAGTGGTGCAGCCAGGCAAAGTCCCGTCGTTCCCGGTCGGCCTGCTCTTGGAGGGCGTGGGCGTCCGCCGGCGTCGGCGGACGCTCGGCGAGGATGCGGGTGAGGGCGGCGGCCATGTCTCGCACGTCCCTGCGTAGCGCCTCGTAGCCGCCGGGGGTTGCGTCAGCCATCAGACCTGCTCCCCTTGCGGCTCGGACGCCGCGCCGTCGCCGAACCCGAGGACCTTGACCATGCCTGCCAAGAGCGCCGCTTGCTTGCTGTCCCGCTCTCGCAGTTGCGCCTCTGTGGGCGCGTACCGCTCGTGGAACTTGGTGTGCTCTGGCCAGTAGCCGTCAGCGATCAGCGCCCCGCACTCTGGGCAGATCTGGGATTCGTCGCCCTTGCAGTACGGCATCAGCGCTGTCCCGAGGTGGTCGCCTTCGGCAGCTCCGCGAGCCGCTCTTGCGGGTCCTGGCACGCCGAGAAGCCGTCCACCTGGTGCAGGGTCAGCGTCTCCACGCTGAACCACTTCGCGTGCAGGGTGGCCCCGCGCGGTAGCCCGGCCTGGTCGGTGATGAGGTCTCGCGGCACTCGCAGCGCATTCTCTGGCAGGTGCAGCGGCGTAAGCACCATCGCGTACCCGTCGCCCGGCTCGTACCAGACCTTCACATCGATGCGGTCCAGAGAGGCAACGAACTCGGCGGCGCGCCGCTCGTGCTCGGCCTGCCACTCGACCATCTTCGCGTCCGCGCGACCTGCGTCGAACGTCTCGAACACGGCCCGCCAGCCGTGCTCCTGGAGGGTGTCACCGTCGCCGGTGTCGATGCGGCGGTGAGACGTCCGCTCGGGGCCACGGAAGAGGCTGTCGAACAGGGTTACCACGTGACGGTCCCGCACGTTCGCCGGGCCTTCCCGCACGTCGAACGCCAGCACTCTGTCACCGAGTTCGCACGCCTGGGCGTCGGCCTCGCGGGCGAACACTCCGATCACTTCGTAGCCGCCGTCGTAGTCGTAGGACTCGTAGTTGCTGATCGAGGCGTACACCTTCATCGGTGATCTCCACAGGGGGTCAGGGGGTAGTGGTGCGGCCCGCCCCTACCCCCCGGAGGGAGCAGGCCGCACGTTCTTGGGGGTCTGGCCGCCCGGTCTCCGCGAACCCTCACAGACGCGAAAGACCGGGCGGGCCAGGGGTGGGGCTCAACACGGAGGGGCAACATGGGGGAAGCGAATCCGCGGAGCGCCACCGCGCGTCATCCCCCGACAGGAGACGCGCGTATGGGGAAATCTAAGGGTGTCTAGGCTGCGGTCTTCAACGACTCGCGCAACGCGTCCCGCTCCTCAGGAGTGGCCGGCACGTGCTCACCGAGGTGGAGTTGGCGGCCGATCGTGGCGAGGTCGAGCCAGTCGTAGTACGACGCCGTCCCGATCTTCACCAGGAGACGGGCGTGGTATCGGGACGCCCAGGTCCGGACAGTGCGAGGAAGACGGTCGAGCCGTTGGGCGGCCTGGTCGATCGTGACGGGTTCCCGCTGCACGGAGTCACCCCCGAACACGCGAAAGCCCTCGACGCGCGCGAAGCGTTCGAGGGCTGGCGATTCCACGATCAGTGACCAGTGATACAGGCTGGTCAGCAGTTTGTCCAGTCAGGCGCGCCCAGAGCAGGAGCTATCCGTGTCCTTGGCCCGTAGCGGAGCCCGGCGGTACCCCTGCACCGTGTCGGCGCGATCCTTGGTCAAGTCGGCGTACTGCTCGCTGTCGTACTCAGCGCGGCAGTGGCGGCAGGACGCGCCGGCGGGCTGCCCTTCCGCGTCCAGCATCTCGTGGAGTTCGGCGTAGCCGCAGTCGCAGTACACGCCGGACAGGCGGCGGGCACGGAGTTTGGTTTCTCCGAGGAGGCGGCGGCACCGGTGATGCAGGTTGAGGATCTCCAGCCCGGCGCGTGCCCCGTCCAGGTGCATGAACACGTCGGCGTATCCGGCGCTCTTGTGGACGAGCCCGATGGTTCCTGGCGGCAAGTTGGCTGCCTCGTGCAGCCAGACGGAGCGGCCCATCGGCTCTTCGGGCAAGGCCAGGAGCGCGTCCAGGTGGGCGGAGAGGACCTTGCATGCGGCGTGGACGGAGCCGTTCGGGCTCGACAGCCGGGCCACCGCGGCGACACGTTCATGCCACGAATGCAGGACGGATGCCAGGTCGCGCAGCAGCTCGTCCACGCTCAAGTTGATCGGCAACGGCGGCGTCTTCGAACTCGACACGCGGGGTCCGGTGGCCTGCCCCCGGCTTCCGATCTCGGCGTGGACGCGCACCTGGAAGGCGGGCAGTTCCTTCAGCGCCTTGTCGATCGCGTTGCGGTCTTGCGGGCAGAACGCCTGGTAGGTGAGGGCTGGGAGGCGGACGGTCTTGCCGCCTGCGGTGACGGTGCGAGGGTCGGAGCAGCGTTCCGCGCGGGCGCATTCGTGCTGGCCGTGGTCGCGCCAGTAGCCGTCGTCAGCGTTCGGGTCTGAGTGGATCCAGCCTGGCATGAGGGCCTCCCCCGAGGTCGTACTACGCTGGTGGGAGACCACTGGTGGTGCCTGTGGG
>NZ_DATCVQ010000291.1:0-28644 GCF_036566765.1 Streptomyces sp. | reverse complement strand
CGTCGTCGCGGGCGGAGCGGGCGCGGTGGGACGGCTGTTCACCGGCCTGCTGGCGGCCGCCGGCCGCGAGGTGTGCGTGGCCGACCCCGAGGCGTTCGCCGCCGACGTGCCCGGCGTCCGGCAGGTCAAGGGCGACATCACCGCGCCCGACGGGGCGCTCCGTGCCGAGCTGGAGCGGGCCGACCTGGTGCTGCTCGCGGTCCCCGAGCCGGTGGCGCTGGCCGCGCTTCCCGCGCTCGCCGACGTCATGCCGCCGCACGCGCTGCTCGCGGACACCCTGTCGGTGAAGACCCGGATCGCCGCGGCCCTCGCCGAGCACGCCCCCGGACGCCAGTCGCTCGGCCTCAACCCGATGTTCGCGCCCACCCTCGGCATGGCCGGACGGCCGGTGGCCGCGGTCGTCCCGCACGGCGGCCCTCTCGTCGAGGAACTCCTCGACCTGGTCGGCGCGTCCGGCGGGCGGATCGTACGGATGGACGCGGAGCGGCACGACCGGGTGGCCGCCGCCTCCCAGGCGCTCACCCACGCGACCGTGCTCGCCTTCGGGCAGGCCCTCGCCGAACTCGACGTGGACATCGAGGAACTGTCCGCCGTCGCGCCGCCGCCGCACGCGACCCTGCTCGCGCTGCTCGCCCGGATCGCGTCGGGCACCCCGGAGGTGTACTGGGACATCCAGTCCGCCAACCCGCTCGCGGGCAGCGCCCGCGACGCACTGGCCCACGGCGTCGACCGGCTCCGCGACCTCTCCCGCGACGGCGAGGAGGAGGACTTCGCCCATCACCTGGACGCCCTCGCAGGCGTCCTCGGCACCCGGCTGACGCACTACCAGGCCCTGTGCGCCGACCTGTTCACCCTCCCCCGGACCGCTTCCGGAGGAAACCCCGACTCGCTCAGTTGCCCCGGCGACCTGCCCGCCCCCGGACTCCGTCCGGGGGGACCCCCATCTCGCTTCGCCCGCCCCGAGGAGACCGCATGACCAGCGAAGGCCGGCCGGCCGCCAAGCACGCCAACTGGGTCGCCGCCCGGATCGACAAGACCACCGACTCCCTCGACCGCGCCTTCGACGAGGGCCTGACCGGCCATGTCATCACCGGCCGCGAGGGCAAGACGGTGGAGCTGGCGGACGGCGGCCGCGCCGTCGAGTTCGTCTCCTGCTCCTACCTCGGCCTGGAGCAGCACCCGGCGCTCGTCGAGGCCGCGCAGGACGCCCTCCTCCGGTTCGGCGCGCACTTCTCCTCCTCCCGCAACCGGATGCGCCCGCTGTACCTCGGGCAGCTGGAGGAGCTGCTCGGCGAGATCTACGGCGGCCGCCATGTCGTCCCGTTCACCTCGGTCAGCAACGTCCACCTGGGTGTGCTGCCGCTGCTCGGCAACGGCACGCTGCCCGGGTACCCAATCGCCGAGGCCGGCCCGATGTTCCTCGTCGAGAAGACCGCGCACGCCTCGATGCAGGTGCTGCGCGGCGTCATGGAACAGCTCGGCCCGGTCCGCCGGTTCGACCTGGCCGACCCGGACAGCCTGACCGGCCGGATCGCCGAGGCCGCGGCCGAGGGCCGCACCCCGATCGCCCTGGTGGACGGCGTCGGCTCGATGGGCGGGCTCATCGACGTCGCCGCTCTCGCCGACGCGCTGCGCCCCGCGGGCGGACTGCTGTACGTGGACGACGCGCACGGCGTCTCCATCGACGGGCGGCAGGGCGCGGGGTACGCGTACGAGGCGTTCCCGGGCGGCCTGCCGGACAACGTCATGCTGGTCGGCTCGCTGTCCAAGGCGTTCGGCGGCGCGGGCGGCTTCGTGGTGCTGCCCTCCGCGGACGACGTGCGGGTGCTGCGCAAGTTCGCCAACCCGCTGGTCTTCGGCCACTCGATCATGCTGCCGCTGCTCGCCGCCGACGTCGCCGCCGCCCGGCTGCACCTGAGCGGCGAGGTCGCCGGGCTCCAGGAGCGGCTCTGGAGCAACGCCGACCACTTCGACAAGCTCACCGACGGCCTGCTGGTCAACGCCGGGCAGCGCTCGCCGATCCGCGGCGCCCACTTCTCCACCGAGGCCGCCGCCTTCGACGCCGCCCGCCGGCTGCGCACCGCCGGGGTGCTGGTTCTGCCCGCGTTCTTCCCGACCGTCGCCAAGGGCACCGGGCTCATCCGCTTCGCGCTCTCCGCGACGCACGAGGAGTCCCACCTGGAGACCGCGGTCGAGGCGCTCGGACCGATCGAGGGACAGCCGGAGTGAGCAAGACGTTCGTCCCGCCGCCCGGGCCGCCGCGCACCCTGGCACTGGCGCAGCTGATCAGCAGGACCGGCGACGGCGCGTACTACGTCACCGCCGCCCTGTTCTTCACCACCGTCGCCGGCCTGTCGCCGGCGCAGCTCGGCCTCGGGCTGACCATCGCCTGGACGGTCGCGCTGGTGGTCGGCGTGCCGCTCGGCCATCTCGCGGACCGCACGGGGGTGCGCGGGAGCGCGGTGGTGTTCTTCTGCTGCGCCTCGCTGGCCGTCGGCTCGTACCTGTTCATCCGCTCGTTCCCGCTGTTCGTGCTGGCGGCCAGCGTGTACGCGGTGGCCCAGCGCAGCGGCTCCGCGGCCCAGCAGGCGCTGCTCGCCGGGGTGGTGGAGAAGGAACAGCTCACCAAGGTCCGCGCGTTCATGCAGGCCAGCTACAACGCGGGCCTGTCGGTGGGCGCGGCCCTCGGCGGCATCGTGCTGCTCTTCGACTCCCGGGGCGCGTACCTCGCGGCCTTCGCGCTCAACTCCGCGGCCTTCGCGGTGGCCGCGTGCGTGCTATGGCGGGTTCCGGCCGTTCCGGCGTCGCCCGCCGCGGCCCAGGGCGAGAAGCCGCAGCCGGTGTACAAGGACCGCCCGTACGTCGCGGTCAGCCTGCTCAACCTCGTCCTGGTGCTGCACGTCCCGCTGATCGACGTGGCGCTGCCGCTGTGGATCGTCGGGCACACCGAGGCCCCGCCGTGGGTGCTCTCGGTGATGTTCGTGCTCAACACCCTCGCGGTGGTGATCTTCCAGGTACGGGTTGCCCGCGGCGTCACCGACCTGGCGAGCGCCGCCCGCTACGTGGTGCGCGGCGCGCTGCTGCTCGGCGCGAGCTGCGTCGTCTTCGCCTTCTCCGGCAGCGGCGGCTCCGCCTGGTCGGCGGTGCTGCTCCTGGTCGCCGCGGCCGCGGTGCAGACGCTCGGCGAGATGGTGCAGATGGCCGGCACCTGGGAGATCAGCTTCGGCCTCGCGCCGGACGGCAAGCACGGCCAGTACCAGGCGTTCTTCGGGTCCGGCCTGACCGTCGCGGAGATCGTCGGACCGCTCGCGCTGACCGGGCTGCTCGTGTACTGGGGCGCGCCCGGCTGGATCCTGCTCGGCGCGCTGTTCGTCGCGGCCGGCCTGGCGACCGTGCCGGTGGTCCGCTGGGGCGAGCGGACCCTGGCCGAGCGGGACTCGGCCGAGGGGACCGGCTCCGAAGCCGTCGCGCCCGGCGTGCCCGACGCACTGGTGAAGGACTGAGGGGGAGCGGATGACCGGGAAGCCCACGACATCGGACGAGCCCGTGCTGCTGGTGATCGGCGGCCGGGTGGAGACCGTGCGCAAGGCCTGCGAGCTCGGGCTGCGCGTGGTCAACGTGCAGCGACCGGAGGAGTACCGGCCCGAGCACGCCGACCTCGTCGAGGCGGCCCTGCTGGTCGACTACACCGACTGGGACGTGCTGCGCCCGCTGGTGACGGCGGCCCACGAGGTGTACGGCTTCTCGGGCGTCGCCACCATCACCGAGCCGGGCGTCGTGCCGGTCGGCCGGATCGCGGAGCTGCTCGGGCTGCGCGGCCCGAGCCACCTGTGCGCCCGGCTGATGCGGGACAAGGAGGCGATGCGCGCCCATCTCGCGGGCCTGCCCGGGGCGGTGGCCGCCGCACCGGTCGAAGGGCCCGACAGCCTGCGGGAGTTCGGGGAGCGGCACGGTCATCCGTTCGTCCTCAAGCCGGTCGACGCGGCGGCGAGCTTCGGCGTCCGCCTGGTGCGCGGCCCGGAGGAGAGCGCGGACGCCTGGCGGGACGTCGAGCGGCTGCGCGCCAGCACCGATCACCGGTTCGCGAACTACTTCCCCATGACCCGGTTCCTGATGGAGGAGTACCTCGACGGGCCGGAGTACAGCGTGGAGTCGCTGAGCTTCGACGGGCGGCATGTGTGCCTCGCCGTCACGGAGAAGGCCACCGTCGGCGCCTTCGTCGAGACCGGGCACGCCCTGCCCGCCCGGCTCTCCGACGCGGACGAGACCGCCGTCCTCGCCTGCGTCACCGCGTTCCTGGACGCGGTGGGCCTCGGCCACGGCCCCGCGCACACCGAGGTCAAGCTCACATCCCGGGGCCCGCGGGTGATCGAGTCGCACGCCCGGCCCGGCGGCGACCGGATCATGGAGCTGGTGGACGCCGCGTACGGCGTCGACATCGAGGCGTACACGGTCGGCTGGGCCGCCGGCGCGCTGCCCGCCCTGCCGGCGCGCCCCGAGCCACGCGCCGCGGCCGCGACCCGCTTCCTCACCAGCGCGCCGGGCGTCGTCACCGGCGTCGAGGGCGTCGACGAGGTCCGGGCGCACGAGGGCGTGTTCGGGGTGGACGTCGCGGTGTCCGTGGGCGACGTCATCGGCCCGCTGGAGGCCAGTTGGGACCGGACCGGTCAGATCCTGGTGGCCGCGCCGGACACCGCGGCCGCCGTCGCCCTCGCCGAACAGCTCGCCGGAAAGATCACCGTGACCACGGATCCGGCATGACCGCGGATCCCCACCCCCACCCAGGAGAGAGCGGCACCATGTCTGAACACGTTCTGGTCTTCGGCAACGGATACGACATCCCCGGGCGGATGCGCGTCCGCGGCGACGCGCTCGGCCGCCCCGTCACCACCAGCGTGCTGTGCCGGCCCGAGCACCTGGCCAAGCTGGAGGAGGCCGGCGGGCACGCCCGGATCCTGGCGGTGGCCGCGGACGCGCCGCTGGAGCACTGGATCGTGCTCGCCCGCACGGTCCACGCCCTGCAGCCGGTGACCCGGATCGGCACCTTCGGCGACCAGTGCCAGGAGTACGCCGCCGAAGCGGGCCACGTGCTCGGGGTGCCCACCCACCACCCCGAGACCGTGCGGCTCGTCTTCGACAAGTACGCGATGCGCGGCCGGCTCGCCGAGGCCGGGGTGGAGACCGTCGCGGCCGCCGAGGTCGCCGGGCCCGAGGAGCTGCGCGCCTTCGCGGCGGCCCACGGCTACCCGTGCGTGGTCAAGCCCCGCCGCGGCACGGCCAGTACGGGCGTCTCGGTGATCCGCGCAGCGGAGGAGGCGGACGCCGCCTTCGACCGGGCCCGCGGCGAGGACGAGCCGGCCGAGGTGGTCGCGGAGCAGTTCCTGAGCGGCGAGCAGTACAGCGTGGAGGCCTTCTCCGAGCTCGGCGAGCACGTGGTCGTGGCCGTCACCCGCAAGTACTCGGACCCGGTGAGCCTGGTGGAGCTCGGGCACGTGATGCCCGCCCCGCTGGCCCCGGAGCGACAGGAGGAGATCCACGCCTACGTGGCCGCCGCGCTGGACGCGCTCGGCGTGGAGCACGGGCCGACGCACACCGAGCTGGTGCTCACCGAGGACGGGCCCCGCATCATCGAGACCCATCTGCGGGTCGGTGGCGACGAGATCTGGAACCTGGTCACCGACGCGACGGGCGTGGACCTGGTCGAGTACCAGCTGCGGCAGTGCGTCGGCGAGAAGGTGCTGCCGGACGTCCGCGCCGTGCTCGCGGACCCGCCGCGCGCCCCGCGCGCCGAGGCGATCTGGTTCGCGGGCGCGCCCGCCGCCGGGACGCTGGTCGAGATCACCGGGGCGGAGGGCCCGCACCCCGAGGGCGTCCGGGTCGACCTGCTGGCATCGGCCGGGCGCGCCCTGGAGGGCCTGCAGAGCTCCGACTCCCGGCTGGCGCAGGCCCGCGCGCACGCGGCCACCCCGGAGGAGGCGCTGACCCTCGCCCGGGAGGCGATCGGTCGGCTCGGCTTCGTCACCAGGGTCTCCGCCGAGCCGCTGGACCTGCTGTGACCACCCCCGTCGCACGACGCCGGGCGACCGCCTCGGCGCCCCTGGACGGGCGGGAGATCCGGGCCCTGCTCGACGACCTCGACGGCCAGATCATCTCGATGGTGCTGCGCCGGGCGGAGCTGGCCCGGCACGATCAGTCGGTGCGCCGGACGTCGGGGCTGCCGGCCTCGGAGCTGGCCCGGGAGAACGGCGTGCTGCGTCGGTACGCCGAGGAACTCGGCCGCCATGGCGTCGACATCGGACGGGCCGTTCTCGTCCTCTCGCAGCTGACGCGCGGCGTGAGGGGAAAGAGCTGACGAAAAGAATTCCATGAATGAGTAATGAATAAGGAAAGCGCCCGCGGAGGGTTTCTCCGACATCATGTCGGTGAATCTCCTTCGGGCGCTTCCGGGTGCGCTGATTCCGCTTTTGGTCAGAGCCCCATGATTTCCGGGTGCTCGGCCAATTTGGCGAAATGCTCGGCCGGGTTCGCGACGAGCTTTCGCTTCTCCAGGTCGAGGAGCCCGGCGATACTTGAGATTTCACATGCCAGCGCGCCGTCGGCGCGCCGGATCTCCTGCTCCACCCGGAACGTCTTGCCGTCGCCCCACACCCACCGGCAGGTCACGTCGACTTCATCTCCGCCGCGCAGTTCCTGGCGGAACCGCATGGTGTTCTCCAGCACGGCCGGGCCGAAGCCGCTGTCGATCAGCCGGTCCACCGAGATGCCGGCCGCGCGCAGGCTCTCCCACCGCAGGTGCTCGAAGTACTGCAGGTAGACGGCCTGGTTGAGATGTCCCTGCGTGTCGAGCTCGTAACCGCGGACGATCATCCGCAGCTGAAACGGTTCCGTCATGCTCAGTCGACCTCCTCAAATGGATCCATGAATTCCTGTCCTATTGGATCGTGCCCCATGGGATCGCGCCGGGCAACCCCGGCCGCTAAATGACAAATTCCTGGTGATGTGGATCACATGGCGAATATCCTTGACTCGGCGATATGCGGGAGTGTTAGCGTCATGGCCATGTCTTGCTGGGTGATCGCTTCCGAAAAGATTCGCTCGCAGCTCTTATCCCGTCCGACCGTTTTACCGGTCGTTCCGATGAATGCGGAACGACGCTGATGGCGGACATCGTCGCCGGCCTCCTCACGGCGGCTCAGGCTTTCCCTCATAACTCCGCGGTCGTTCACGGCGACCAGGAGGTGACCTACGCGGAACTGGTGCGCCGGATACGTGCGACGGCCGCACTCTTAGGGCCCGAGCCCGGCCCGGTGGGCGTTCTGACGGACCGCTCGCCGGCCACCGTCGTCGCCCTGCTCGGCATCCTCGCCGCGGGCGGGACCTATTGCCCGGTCGACCCGGCCTTCCCCGCCGCCCGGCAGCAGGCGCTCCTCGACGCCGCCGGCTGCACCCGGGTGATCGTCGCCCGGTCCGGTGCACCGACGCCCGAGGGAGCAGAGGCCGTACGCCTTCCCGACCCGGACCCGGACGGGCCCGACCCCGAGCTCCCCGAGCTTCCGGCGGACGACCGGCCCGCGTACACCTTGTTCACCTCCGGCTCCACCGGCCGGCCCAAGCCGGTCCTGACCCCCCGGCGGGCCATCGCCGCCTCGGTCGACTCGCTGCGCGAACTCTTCGACCTCACCCCCTCGGACCGCGTCCTGCAGTTCGCCTCGCTCAACTGGGACACCTGCTTCGAGGAGATCCTTCCCGCGCTCACCACCGGCGCGACCCTCGTCTTCCACGACGAGGCGTACACCGGCTCGCTGCCCCGGCTGATCCGCGCCGCGACCGCCGCCCGCGTCACCCTGCTCGACCTGCCGACCGCCTTCTGGCACGAACTCGTGCGCCACCTCGCCGAGAACGACGAGCGGCTGCCCGACTCGGTACGGACCGTGGTCATCGGCGGCGAGGCCGTCAGCCCGGCCCGGCTCGCCGAGTGGCGCGCCCTCGGCGCCGACGGCGTCCGGCTGATCAACACGTACGGCTGCACCGAGACCACCCTGATCACGCACGCGGTGGACCTGCACGGCCCCGAGGCCCCCGGCCCCGGCGCCTGGTGGGGCGAGCACGACCGGGTCCCGATCGGCCGGTCGCTGCCGCACGTCACCGAGGACATCGGCGCGGACGGCGAACTCCTCGTCGCCGGGCCCGCGTTGGCGCTCGGCTACCGTGACCTCCCGGAGGTCACCGCCGACCGGTTCGTGACCCGCCAGGGCCAGGTCGGCACCGCCCGCTGGTTCCGTACCGGAGACCGGGTCTCCCGCCGCCCGGACGGCTGCCTCGTGCACGAGGGCCGGCTCGACGCCGAGATCAAGGTACGCGGCATCCGCGTCGACCCCGGCGAGATCGAGGCCCACCTGACCGCCCACCCGCGGGTCGGCGCGGCCGCCGTCGTCGGCGCGAAGACCGCCGACCGCACCACCGTCACCGCCTACCTGGTGCCGCAGCACACCGACAGCGCCGACGGCGACGACGCAGACACCCTCGCCCGGGAGGTCCTGCGCCACCTGCGCGAGACCGTGCCCGGCCACCTCGTCCCGCACAAGGTCACCGTCGTCCCCGCACTCGTCCACACCGCCGGCGGAAAGATCGACCGGCTCGGCACCCACCGGCGCCACACGCCCGCCGCCGAACCCCCCGCACCCGCCGCCAGAAGCGGCCTCACAGAACAGGACACCCGATGAGCCCCGACGACATCGTCGACATCTTCCGGCGCGTGCTGGAGACCGACAGCGTCTCCGCGGACTCCGACTTCTTCGAGCTCGGCGGCGACTCCCTGCTCGGCACCCGGGTGCTGAGCGCCGTCGCCCGCGCCCACGGCGTGGAGCTGACCTTCGACGACATCGTCGACGCCCCCACCCCGTCCGCCCTCGCCGACCGCCTCGCGAGCGTGACCCGATGAGCGTCGTCGTCGTGGGCGCCGGCCTCGCCGGCCTGACCGCCGCGGCCGAACTCGCCGAGCGCGGCGTCGAGGTGACCGTCCTGGAGGCCCGGGACCGGGTCGGCGGGCGGATGCACGGCATCGAGGTGGCCCCGGGCAGCTGGGCCGACGCCGGCGCCGCGTACCTGGGCGAGCGGCACACCGAACTGCTCGCCCTGATGGCCCGGTCGGACCTCAAGACCGCGCCCACCACCATGGACGGCGAGAGCCGCTTCGCCCTCGGCGGCGCGGCCGCCCGAAGCGTCCCCGGCCGCTTCCCGCCGCTCAGCGGCGTGGCGCTCGGCGACATGTTCGACCTGCTCGACGAGGTCACCCGGTCCGTCCGCCCGGACGCCCCGTGGCTCACCCCGGACGCCGCGCACCTCGACTCCATGACGGCCGCCGAATGGGCCGAGATCAACCTCAAGCACGAGGACAGCCGGCTGTTCTTCCCGCTGTTCCTCGGCGAGATGATGGCCGCGGCGCCCGCCGACGTCTCCGTCCTGCACATGGCGTTCTACCTCCGCTCCGGCGGCGGCCTGCGCTACCTCAACGCCTTCGCCGGCGGCGCCCAGGAGTGGCGCATCGACGGCGGCGCGCACCTGCTGTGCGAGGCCCTGGCCGACGGACTCGGCGACCGGGTCCGGCTGTCCGAGCCGGTCACCGCCGTCGAGCAGGACGACGACGGCGTGCTCGTACGCTCCGCCGGCGGCGACACCCGCGCCGAGACGGTCATCGTGGCCCTGCCCCCGGTCCTCGCCGACCGGATCGAATTCCGGCCCGGCCTGCCGGCGTCGCGCTCCGGCGCGCGGACCGCGCCCGGCTGCGCGGTCAAGGTGCATCTGATCCACCCCTCGCCGCTCTGGCGCGAACAGGGCCTGTCCGGCTGGTCGGTCAGCAACGACGGCCCGCTCCTGTCCACCGTCGACGACTCGCCCGCCGACGGCGGCGCGGGCGTCCTGACCGGCTTCGTCACCGGCGAAGAGGCCCACCGGTTCGCCGCGCTGAGCCCCGAGGAGCAGCGCGCCGCCGCCGTCGGTCACGCCGCCCGGCTGTTCCCCGGACTGCCCGAGCCGATCGGCTTCCACGTCACGGACTGGGTCAACGACCCGTACAGCCGCGGCTGTTACGCGGCCCTGTTCGGCCCCGGCGACTGGCTCGCCCTCGGCCCCGGGCTCACCCGCCCGCACGGCCGGGTGCACTGGGCCGGCACCGAGACCAGCACCGAGTTCTTCGGCCTCATGGAAGGCGCCATCCGCTCGGGCCACCGGGCCGCCGCCGAGGCTGCCGCCCGCCTGTAGCGAGGCGGTCGCACCGGCGCCGGTACGAGCCGACCGGTCCGACCCGCCGGCCCGAGCACACCCCACACCTCCCCAGGAGAGCACTGTGACCACCAGCCCCATTGCTCCACTCGCCGTCCGGCAGCAGTTCATGACCGACCCCACCCTGGGCGCGGGCAACTTCCTGCAGAAGGCCCTGGACGCCAACCCGAACAACGCCGTCCCGTTCGCCTTCAGCCACACCACCGACCACCGCGGCGAGGTCGTCCTGCGCGGCCACAGCCTGCGCGACCTCGCCGCCCTGCGGGACCGGTACGCCCGCTGGTACCGCGCCAACGGCGTCGAGACCGGCGAGCCGGTCGCCGTCTACGTCGGCGAGGGACTCGAACCGCTGCTGCACTTCCTGGCGCTCACCGCCCTGGGGGCCGTCCCGGCGCTCATCAACAACGCCATGCCCGAGCGCACCGCGATCCGCTACATCGACCACGTCGGCGCGGTCGGCCTGGTCGCCGACGACCCGACCCGGCTGGTCGCCGCCTACCGCGCCGAGGGCAACCGCCGCCGTCCGCGGTTCATCGTCCCGTCCGCCGAGATCAAGGCGTACGACCCGCAGGATCACGGCGCGGGCTCGCTGCCCGAGGCGTACCCGCACCAGCACGCCGCCGACGAGGTCGTCGCGCTCATCCACTCCTCCGGCACCACCGGCACCCCGAAGTCGACGATGCTCGCGCACCGTCAGTTCTGGGCGGGCAAGGAGCCCCGGATGGAGCGCTTCCCCGCCTCGCCCGACGACCGGCTGATGTCCCTGATGCCGCACACCCACGCCGGCGGCCTCAGCTACTTCCTCACCGCAACCCTGCTCGGCCTGCCTACCGTCGTTATGGCCGACTGGCGGCGCACCGTCGTCGAGCCGGTCATGGAGGCCTTCCAGCCGACGATGGTCGCCTCCTTCCCCCGTACCTTCGTCGAACTGGCCACCGGCGAGCTGCCGACGAAGGGCGCCGTGAAGGTGCACAGCTGGTTCAACACCGGCGACGGCGCCCACTACGGCCACATCCGCCGCCTGGTCCAGCTCGGCGAGCGCCCCGCCGGGCTCATCAAGCCCTGGCTGCTGCCGCGCGACCACGACGCCGAAACGGCCCTGCCCGGCTCGCAGTTCATCGACGGACTCGGCTCCTCCGAGATGGGCATGGCCCTGTTCGGCCAGGTCACCACCCCCGAGTCGGAGCGCAACGACCGCTGCGTGGGCAAGCCCACCGAGGCCGTCACGGCCGCCGCCGTGCTCGGCGCCGACGGCCGGGAGGTCCCGGTCGGCGAGGTGGGCATGCTCGCCGTCAAGACGCCCTCGCGCACCCCCGGTTACTGGAACGACCCCGAGCTCACCCGCAGCTTCGAGCTCGACGGCTACTGGCTGACCGGCGACGTGGCCCGCAAGGACGAGGACGGCAACTTCTACCACCTCGACCGGACCGTGGACGTCATCGACACCGAGGACGGGCCGGTCTACAGCCTCCCGATCGAGGAGGTGCTGCTCGCCGACTGCGGCAACGTCGTCCAGGACTGCGGCGTCGTCGGCGTCCCGGCCGAGGACGGCCTGGGACAGCGCCCGATCGCGGTCGTGCGGATCCAGCCCGGCGTCGCCGCGCCCTCCGCCGACGAGCTGCGCGAGCAGGCCAACAAGGAGCTCACCGCCGCCGGACTCGCCCCGCTGGCCGCCGTGCTCGTCGCCGACGATACGGCCGACTTCCCGACCGGTGTCACCGGCAAGGTCCTCAAGCGGGAGCTGCGTACCCGCTGGGCCACCCTCTTCACCGGCGCCGGCCGGGCCTGACCCCCCACCGGCACCCGTCGATCAGTCAGGAATCTGATGGAAGCCTCGACCTTATCGAGCCCGTCCGTTCTGCCCGCCCCGCAGCCCTACGCGTACGAGCGCCTGATCCCGGCGGAGCCCGACTGGCGCCGCCTGCCCGGCTGGCGCGATGTCACCGCCGCCCAGTGGCGCGACGCTCAGTGGCAGCGCGCCCACTGCGTCAAGACGCCCAAGCAGCTCAAGGCCGTGGTCGGCCCGCTGCTCCAGGACCGCTTCTTCGAGGACCTGGAGACCGACCACAAGAACTTCGCCAGCATGTCGATGCTGCTGACCCCGCAGATGCTCAACACCATGGCGCCCGACGCGCCCGCCGAGCCTGCGGCCTACACCGAGGCCTTCCTCGCCGACCCGGTGCGCCGCTACATGCTGCCGGTCGCCTCCGACCGCGACCCGGAGTGGCCCAGCCACCCGTACGCGGAGCGGGACTCGCTGCACGAGGCGGAGATGTGGGTGGTCGAGGGGCTCACCCACCGCTATCCGACCAAGGTGCTCGCCGAACTGGTGTCCACCTGCCCGCAGTACTGCGGGCACTGCACGCGCATGGACCTGGTGGGCGGCTCCACACCCCAGGTGGAGAAGCTGAAGCTGACCCTGAAGCCGGCCGACCGCCAGGACCAGATGATCGACTACCTCAAGCGGACGCCGGGCGTGCGCGACGTGGTGGTCTCCGGCGGCGACGTCGCCAACGTGCCCTGGCCGCGCCTGGAGTCCTTCCTGATGCGGCTGCTCGACCTGGAGAGCGTCCGGGACATCCGGCTCGCCACCAAGGCCCTGGCCGGGCTGCCGCAGCACTGGCTCCAGCCCACGGTGCTCGAAGGCCTGGAGCGGGTGGCGCGCACCGCCGCGCGGCGCTCGGTCAACCTGGCCGTGCACACCCACGTCAACCACGTCCAGTCGGTCACCCCGCTGGTGGCCGAGGCGGCCCGCGCGGCGCTGGACGCCGGCGTCCGGGACATCCGCAACCAGGGCGTCCTGATGCGCGGCGTCAACACCACCCCGAAGGCGCTGCTCGACCTGTGCATGGTCCTCCAGGGCGAGGCGAACATCCTGCCCTACTACTTCTACATGTGCGACATGATCCCGAACGCCGAGCACTGGCGCGTCGCGGTCTGGGAGGCGCAGGAGCTCCAGCACGCCGTCATGGGCTACCTGCCCGGCTACGCGACCCCGCGGATCGTCTGCGACGTCCCGTACGTCGGCAAGCGCTGGGTCCACCAACTCGCCGACTACGACCGGGAACTCGGCGTCTCGCAGTGGACGAAGAACTACCGCACCGGCATCGAGCTGGACGATCCGGACGCGCTCACGCGCCGCTATCCGTTCTACGACCCCATCACCACGCTCCCCGAGTCGGGCCGGCGCTGGTGGCGGGAGAACGGGCACAGGAAGGAATGACATGACGGACAGGGACACCGGGGACCGCGCGGGCGATGTCGGCCGGGACACCGGGGACCGCGCGGGCGGCGTCGGCCGGGACACCGTGCGCGCGCTCGACCGCCGGGCCGTGCTGCGCAGCGCCGAGATCGTGGCGCAGGTCCAGGGCGACCAGTGGGACGCGCCCACGCCCTGCGGGGACTGGACGCTGCGCCGGCTGCTCGCCCACATGACCGCGCAGCACCTCGGCTTCGCCGCGGCCGCCGAGGGCACGTCCGCCGACCCGGCGGTGTGGCGCGAGCACCCGCTCGACGACCCCGGCCGCGCCTACGCCGAGTCCGTCGAGCGCGTCCTCGGCGCGTTCGCCGCCGACGGCGTGCTCGACCGCGCCTTCGTCCTGCCCGAGATCCACCCGAGGGCGACGTTCGCCGCGCCCCGCGCGATCGGCTTCCACTTCGTCGACTACGTGGTGCACGGCTGGGACGTCGCGGCGGCGCTCGGCATCCCGGCGGAGTACGACGACGACCTCGTCGCCGGCGCCGCCGAGGTCGCCGTACGCGAAGTGCCCCTGGGTCCCTCGCGCGAGCGCCCGGGGGCCGGGTTCCGGGCGCCGTTCGAGCTGACCGGCCACGCGAGCGCCGAGGACCGCCTGTTGGCGTTCCTCGGCCGCGACCCCCGCTGGTCACCCCAGTGAGCGGGTCACCCCTCGCCCGCCTCGGCGGCCGGCCGCACCGGCCGGCCGCCGAGCGTGTGGCTCTGCCCCCGGAACTCCGCGATCACCACGCCGTCCGAGCGGCGCACCGTCACGTCGTACACCCCGCTCCGGCCGAACCGGGCCCGCTCCACCGCCTCGGCGATCAGCTCGTCGCCCACCTCGGCCGGGCGCAGGAAGGTGACCTGCGCCCCCTGGGCGACGGTCACCGGACCGTGCGTGTTGCAGGCGAACGCGAACGCCGCGTCGGCCAGCAGGAAGAGGAACCCGCCGTGCCCCATGCCATGGCCGTTCACCATGGACTCCGCGACCCGCATCCACACCGTCGCCCGGCCCGGGCCGGCGTCCTTCAGCGCGATGCCGAGCAGCTCGCACGTGCGGTCCTTCGCGTACAACTCCTCGGCCCGCCGCCGCGCCGCGAGCTCCGGGTCGCGTTCCTCGACCGTCCCCGTCATGGCATGGCCCCCAAGTCCTTTTCGTCTTCCGGTCATTCGACGCCCTGATCCTTCCGCCCGGAAAGACCGGCGGTCAACAGGCAGTGGAAATCCCGTACCAAGGAGCAGCATGACTTCCCCCACACCCTGGATTCAGGAATTGTCCGAAACCCCTCCGTCCGAGCGCAGGGCGCTCCTTGAATCGTTCGTCGTCGCCGAGTTCAAGCGCGAACTGATGATGGACGAGACGGATGTGCTGCCCCCTCACGTCAGTTACTTCGAGCTCGGACTCACCTCGCTCGGCGCCACCGACACCCGCACGCGCCTGGAACACGGACTCGGCCGCCCGCTGGACTCCGCATTCCTGTTCAACCACCCGACGGTCGGCCACCTCGTCGACTTCCTGACCACCGACGTGATCCCCGAGTTCTTCGCCGCCGACGGCCCCGAGCCCGCCGCCCCGGCCGCCGCCGACGCGGCCCCGCAGGACTCCGGAACCTCCACGAAAGACCTGGTCAACGACGTACTCAAGGAGCTCTACCAGTGACCGACACGGCCTCGTCGCGCAACGACACGCTGCTCCGCGAACTCCTCCTGGAGAAGTACGAGCCGATCGCCGTCATCGGCATGGGCATCCGGTTCCCGGGAGACGTCGACACCCCCGAGGAGTTCTCCGCATTCCTCCGCGAAGGCCGCGCCGGAACCGGCCCGGTCCCCGCGGACCGCTGGGACATGGAGACCCTCCAGACCCTTGAGAAGGAGGCCGGCCGGCGGCCTCTCGCGGCCGGCGGAGGATTCGTCTCCGGCATGGACGAATTCGACCCCAAGTTCTTCAACATATCCCCGAAGGAAGCCGAATTCATCGACCCCCAGCACCGCTGGGCACTGGAATCCGCCTGGCGCGCCCTGGAATCGGCGCACATCGACCCGGCGGCGCTCCGCGGCGGAAACGGCGGGGTATATCTGGGCGTCGGACAGATGGACTTCGTCATCGACGTCGAGGCGCTCGACCCGGCCGACCTGGACGCCCATGTCGCCGCCGGCACCGCGCACAGCGCCGCCGCCGGACGCCTGTCGTACTTCCTCGGCTGGCGCGGACCCTGCCTCAGCGTCGACACCGCCTGCTCCGCCTCCCTCGTCGCGCTGCACCTCGCGGCCCAGGGGCTGCGCCGCGGCGAGTGCGACATCGCCCTGGCCGGCGGCGTCAACGTCAACCACCACCCGCGCAATCACATCGTGTACTCGCGCGCCGGGATGCTCTCGCCGGACGGCCGCTGCAAGACCTTCGACGACTCCGCCGACGGCTACGCCCGCAGCGAGGGCTCCGGCATGGTCGTCCTCAAGCGGCTCTCCGACGCCCGCCGCGACGGCGACACCGTGCTCGCCCTGATCCGCGGCTCCTCGGTCCGCCAGGACGGCGAGAGCGGCGGCCTCACCGTCCCCAACGGCACCGCGCAGATCGCCCTCATGCGCGACGCGCTCGCCACCGCCAACCTGGAGCCCGCGGACATCCAGTACGTCGAGGCGCACGGCACCGGCACCTCCCTCGGCGACCCCATCGAGATGGGCTCCATCAACACCGTCTTCACCGACTCCCGCACCGACGACGCCCCCCTCGTCGTCGGCTCGGTCAAGACCAACATCGGCCACATGGAGGCTGCCGCAGGCATCGGCGGCGTCGCCAAGGTGATCCGCCAGCTCCAGGAAGGCGTGATCTACCCGCACATCAACCTGGACACCCCCTCCCGCCACATCCCCTGGGACCGCTACCGCGTCACCGTCCCCACCGAGCTGCGCGACTGGCCGGCCGAGGGACCGCGCCGCGCGCTGGTCAACTCCTTCGGCTTCGCCGGCACCATCGCCTCCGTCGTCCTCGAACAGGCCCCGCCCGCCCGGCAGACGACCGCCGCGCCCGAGGACGGCACCGCCGTCTTCACCCTCTCCGCGAAGGACCGGCCCGCGCTGCGCGCCCAGGCCGAGGCGTACCGCGCCTTCCTCGCCACGCGCCCCCAGACGCCCCTCGCCGACCTGTGCTTCACGTCCAACACCGGCCGCGCCCACCTGCCCGCCCGTCTGGCAGGCCCCGTCTCCTCCCGCGAGGACCTGGAGCGCCTCCTCGACCGGCACCTCGCCGCCGACGGGGCGGACTCCGGCGAACTCCGACCCACCGAGGCCACGTTCCTCTTCACCGGGCAGGGCGCCCAGTACCCCGGCATGGGCCGCGAGCTGTACGCGCGCCACCCCGAGTTCCGCCGCCAACTCGACCTCTGCGACCGGCTGTTCGCCGAGCACCTCGGCCGGTCGATCAAGGACGTCATGTTCGGCGACGCGCCCGACAGCGCCGAGCACATCAACCGCACCCTGTACACCCAGCCCGCGCTGTTCTCCCTGGAGTACGCCGCCGCGCGGCTGTGGATGTCCTGGGGCGTGCGCCCCGGCATCCTGCTCGGGCACAGCGTCGGCGAGATCGCCGCGGCCGCCGTCGCCGGCCTGTTCTCGCTGGAGGACGCCGTCCGGCTGGTCTCCGTCCGCGCCCGCCTCATGCAGTCCGTCACCGCGCCCGGCGGCATGGCCGCCGTGTTCGCCCCCGCCGAGGAGGTCGCGCCGCTCCTGGAGGGGTACGCCGACGTCAGCTTCGGCGCGCTCAACGCGCCCGGCCAGTGCGTGATCTCCGGCGGGCGCGACGCGCTCGCCGAGCTGGTCGCCACCCTGCGCGAGCACGGCGTCGAGACCCGCGAGCTGCCGGTGTCGCATGCCTTCCACTCGCCGCTGATGACCGAGGTCTTCGACGACTTCCGCGCGGCCGTCGCCGACATCGCCTTCCACGAGCCGAAGATCAGCTTCGTCTCCAACCTCACCGGCGAGGTCGCCGCCCTGGCCGAGGTCGGCACCCCCGACTACTGGGTCCGGCACATCGCCGAACCGGTGAACTTCGCCGCCGGCATGGCCTGCGTCCAGGCCCGCGGACCGCAGGTCTTCGTCGAGGTCGGCCCGTCCGCCGCGCTCGTCAACATGGGCCGGCGCAGCGGCGACCCGGCCGCCCACGTCTGGGTCTCCAGCATGTCCAAGTCCGACCCCGACGGCACCGCGATCCGCACCGCGCTCGCCCGCTGCTACGAGGCCGGACTGCCCGTCTCCTGGACGGGCTACCACGACGGGCGCAGCGGCCGGCTCGTCGAGCTGCCCGGCTACGTCTTCGCGAAGAAGCGCTTCCCGCTGCCCTCCACCCGGGTCGCCCGCGCTTCGGTTGCCCGGTCCGGCGGCCCCGCCCACCACCCGCTGCTCGGCCGCGAGATCACCACCGAGGCCCAACGCGCCGCGGGCGAGCGCGAGTTCGCCACCCGGCTCGCCCCCGACGCGCCGGCCTACCTCGCCGACCACGTCGTCATGGGCCAGCCCGTCTTCCCCGGCGCCGGCCACGTCGAGATCGCCCTCGCCCTCCAGGACGCCGTGCACGGCGAGACCGGCCGGCTCGTCCAGGACCTGCGCATCCACGAGCCGCTGTTCCTGCGCGACGGCGAGCCGGTCGAGGTCCGCGTCCGGCTGCGCCCCCGCGCCGTCGAGAACACAGCGGACACGGCCGACGTCGAGATCGTCAGCCGCGTCGACGGCCGTGACGGCGCCATCGAGCGCGTCCACGCCACCGCGACCCTCGGCGCGCCGCCGACCGGCCCGGCCGCCCTCGCCGAGGTCGTCGACCGGCTGCGCAAGGCCACCGCCGACCTCGGCACGCCCGAGGTCCGGCACCAAGGCTCGGACCTGTACGAGCGCTATGCCGAGCTCGGACTGCCGTACGGCCCCGAGTTCCGGCGCGTCCTCGGCGTCGACCGGTACGCCGACGGGGTCGCCGTCGGCGAGCTCCGCGGCCTCGACACGCCCGTCGGCGAGCACCTGCGCGCCTCCGTCCTCGACTGCGCCATGCAGACCCTCGGCGCGGCCGTCGACCTCGACGGCACCTACCTGCCCGTCGGCTTCGACCGCGTCGAACTGCTCAAGCGGCCCAAGGGCGATCTGCGGATCCTCATCCACGTCGACCTCGACCCGGCGGCCGGCGAACTCGCCGCCGACCTCGTCGCCCTGGAGGGCGAGCGCCCGGTCTTCGTCGTGCACGGCGTCCGCCTCAAGCGGGTCGCCGACGCCCCCGCCGACCCCGCCGAGCGGATGCTGCTGCGGCCCCGCTGGCTCAAGCGCTCCCTGCCCGCTGCCCGCACCGGCGGCGAGGGCCGCCGCGTCCTCGTCGTCCGGCCCGGCGACGGCGTGCCCGCCGACCTGACCGAACGGCTCGCCGGCACCGGCGTCGAAGCCCGGCACGCCCCCGACGCGCCCACCGCGGTCCGACTGCTCGGCCAGGACGCCGACGTCACCGACCTGTGCTGGTTCTGGACCCCGGAGACCGGCCTGGCGGGCGAGGAGCGGCTGCGCGCCGAGACCGAGCGCAACTACCGCGACCTGCTCGCCCTGACCGGCGCGGCCGAACAGCTCGGCACGGGCCGCGACCTGCGGATCTGGCTGGTCACCGAGCGCGCCCAGTGGCTGCCCGGGGACCGCGCCGACACCCTCGACTCGGACGCCCTCGCCCCGGCCTCGCTGTGGGGCTTCGGCGCGGTGCTGCTCAACGAGTACCCGGCCCTGCGGACCGTCCTGGTCGACCTCGACGGCGGCGACCTCCAGCCGCTCGTCGACGAGTGGCTCGCGGGCGACGCGGCGGGCGGCGAGCACCAGATCGCCCACCGCTCCGGCGTCCGCCACGTGAAGCGGCTCTCCCCGCCCGCCGGCCCCGCCGACGAGACCAACGCCGAGCTGCAGATCACCGAGTACGGCCAGTTCTCCGCGGTGAAGCCGGTGCCGGTCGAGGATCGTGCGCCGACCGGCGACGAGGTCACCGTCCAGGTGCACGCCGCAGGGCTCAACTTCAAGGACGTCCTCAACGCGCTCGGCATGCTCCGGCAGTACGCGCTCGACCTGGGCATCCCGTACGAGCCGCTGCCGCTCGGCTTCGAGGCCTCCGGCGTCGTCGTCGAGGCCGGCCCCGACGCCGCCTTCGCGCCCGGCGACGAGGTCGTGCTCAGCCGCATCGGCTGCATGCGCCGCCGGGTCACCGTCCCGTCCACCGTCGTGGTGCGCAAGCCCGGCAACCTCGGCTTCACCGAGGCCGCCGGCCTGCCCGCCGCGTACGTCACGGCCCACCACGCGCTGCACGGCCTCGCCGGCGTCAAGGCGGGCGACCGGGTGCTGATCCACGCCGCCGCGGGCGGCGTCGGACAGGCGGCCGTCCAGCTCGCCCGGCTCGCCGGCGCCGAGGTGTACGCCACCGCCAGCCCCCGCAAGTGGCCGCTGCTGCGCGCCCAGGGCGTCGAGCACGTGATGAACTCCCGCACCCTGGACTTCGCCGACGAGGTCCTGGCGGCCACCGGCGGCCGGGGCGTCGACATCGTCCTGAACAGCCTCAACAAGGACTACATCCCGGCCGGGCTGCGCTGCCTCGGCGAGGACGGCCGGTTCGTCGAGCTCGGCAAGATCGGGGTCTGGACGCCCGAGGAGATGCGGGCCGAACGCCCGGACGTCGACTACCACAACTTCGACCTCAGCGAGCTGCCCGCCGACGAGCTCGACCGGCTCAACCACGACATCCTGCACACCGTCGCGGAGCACATCGAGGCCGGCCGGCTGACCGCCCTGCCCACCGTCGGCTACTCCCTCGACGAGGTCGAGGAGGCCTTCGGCGTCCTCAGCCGCGGCGCCAACCTCGGCAAGATCGTCATCGAGTTCCGCGACGAACGCGACCTGCCCGCCCGGCCGGTCCGGCTCGACGCGGGGGAGACGTATCTGATCACCGGCGGCCTCGGCGCACTCGGTCTGGCCTCCGCGCGCAAGCTGGTGCGGGAGGGCGCCCGGCGCATCGCGCTCGTCAGCCGCCGCGCCGTCGACCCGGCCGAGACCGCCCGCATCGCCGCCGAACTCGGCGAGGGCGTCGAAGTCACCGTCCACCAGGGCGACATCGCCGATGCCGCCGACGTCCAGCGGATCGTCGGCGCGCTCGCCGCCTGCGACGCCCCGCTCGGCGGCGTCCTGCACGCCGCCGGCGTGCTCGCCGACGCCCCGCTCTCCGCGCAGACCTGGGAGAGCATGGACACCGTCCTCGGGGCCAAGATGCACGGCACGTGGCTCCTGCACCGCGCCGTCGCCGAACTCCCCACCGTGAAGTTCTTCGTCGGCTACTCGTCCATCGCGTCGGTGCTCGGCGGGGCCGGCCAGGCCAACTACGCGGCCGGCAACGCCTACATGGACGTCCTGTTCCAGTGGCGGGCCGCGGCCGGACTGCCCGGCCTCAGCGTCAACTGGGGCCCGTGGGCGGAGATCGGGATGGCCGCCAACCTCACCGAGCGGCAGATCGACGGCATCGAGGCCCGCGGCCTGAAGTTCGTCAAGCCCGGCGCCGCGCTGCGCGCCCTGTTCGCCGCGCTGGCCAAGCCGTACGCCCAGACGGTCGTCGGCGAGTTCGACTGGGACGCCTACACCGACGGGCAGTCCTTCTCCAACGCCCTCTTCAAGGAGGTCCGTTCGGGCGACGGCACGGCAAGGACCAGGACGGCCCTCGACGTCGACGCGCTCCTGACCCGTCCACGGGCCGACCGCGAGGCCGCCCTGCGCGAGCTGCTGCGCGAGCGGATCGCCGAGGTGCTGCGCTACGACGCGGCCGAGGACGTCGACATCGACGCCCGGTTCGTCGACCTCGGGCTCGACTCGCTCGGCTCCGTGGAGCTCAAGAACGCCCTGGAGGCCGCGCTCGGCATCCCACTGCCCGCCTCCACCCTGTTCGACCACCCCGCCGTGCGGTCGCTCGCCGGATTCATCGACGAGCAGCTCGTACCGGACCGCGACGACACCGAACAGGCCGCCGCCGCACCGGAGTCCGACGAGGACCGGGTGAGCGGCCTGACCGACGCGGAGGCGGACGAGGAACTCGCCGCCCTGCGCGAGATGCTCCAGTGACGGGCGGAGAACGATGACCACCGCGACCAGCTACATCGATCAGCTCGAAGCCCTCTCCAAGAAGCAGCTCATGGTGATGCTCGCCCGGCAGCACCACGAGCGGAACCAGCCGATCGCCGTCGTCGGCATGGGCTGCCGGCTCCCCGGCGGCCTCGACGACCCGCAGGCCCTGTGGACCGCCCTGCGCGAAGGGCGGGTGCTCGCCACCGAGAACGCCGGCGTGCCCGTCGACAGCCTCGGCCGGCCGCGCTGGAACCTCGACGCCCCCGACCTGGCGCCGCTGGCCGGGCGGCTGCGCCAGGGCGCGTACCTGGCGGACATGGACCTGTTCGACGCCGAGTACTTCGGCATCCCCGACCAGGAGGCCGCGCACCTCGACCCGCAGCAGCGGCTCCTCCTGGAGGTCGCCGCCCAGGCACTCGCGGACGCCAACCTGTCCCGGGAGCGGCTGCGGGGCCGCGACGTCGGCGTCTACGCGGTCGGCGGCCCGGTGGAGTACCCGTACGCCTGGCTGCGCGGCGGGCTCCCCGACGACGGCCTTTCGGCGCACATGAGCACCGGCAGCTCGCCCAGCGCCTTCTCCGGACGGATCGCGCTCTCGCTCGGACTGAGCGGCCCGGCGATCACCGTCGACACCGCGTCCTCGTCGATGCTGACCGCCCTGCACCTCGCGGTGCGCGCGCTGCGGCTGCGCGAGGTCGACATCGCGCTGGTCGGGACGAGCAACCTGCTGCTCTCCCCGTTCAGCACCGGCATCCTCGACCGCGCCGGGATGCTCTCGCCCACCGGCCGCAGCCGCCCGTTCACCGCCCGCGCCGACGGCCACGTACGCGGCGAGGGCTGCGGGGTCGTCGTGCTCAAGCGGCACGCCGACGCCGTAGCCGACGGGGACCTGCCGTACGCGCTGGTGCGCGGCATCGCCGTGCACGCCCAGGGCGACCGGCCCGGTCTGTCGGTCGCCTCCGCCCGCGGCCAGAAGGCGGTGATCGAACGGGCGCTGCGGGACGCGGGCGTGGCCCCGGCGGACGTCCAGTACGTCGAGGCTCAGGCGAACGGCTCCCGGCTCGGCGGCCAGATCGAGGCCGAGTCGCTGGCCGCCGCGTACGACCGGCGCTCGCCGGACGCGCCGCCGCTGCACATCGGCTCGGTCAAGGCGAACATCGGCTATCTGGAGACCGCATCCGGCGGGCCCGGCCTGATCAAGACCGTCCTCGCGCTCGCCCACGCGGAGATCCCGCCGCAGCCGGGGGAGGACGAGCCGGACCCGGAGATCCCGTGGGACCGGACCGCCCTGAAGCTCGCCGCCAAGCCGCTGCCATGGCCGGGGGAGGGGCGCAGGCGGGCCGGCGTCAGCGGCTTCGGGTTCTCCGGGACCAACGCGCACGTGATCCTGGAGAGCGTCCCCGAACGGCCGGCCGCGTCGGCCGAGTCCGTGGGTCCCTGGCTGCTCCTGCTGTCCGCGCACCGCCCCGAGGCGCTGGCCGGAACCGCGGGCCGGCTCCACCGGCATCTGCGGGACACCGCCGACTGGACCCCTGCCGCGGTCTGCCGCACCCTCGCCGAGGGCCGCGACCACCGGGCCGTCCGGTTCGCGGCCCTGGTGCACGACCGGGACGGACTGCTCGGCGCCCTCGCCCGCGCCGCCTCGGGCGACGCACCCCCCGAGGGGGACGGGCCTTCGACCGCCCAGGCCGCCGCGTACCTCGCCGGCGACGCCCCCGACACCGCCGCGCTGTGGCCCGCCGACGGGCCGCGCCCCCCGCTGCTGCGGCTGCCCGGCCCCTTCCTCATCGGCCGCCGTCACTGGCCCGCCCACCACGACTGGCGCTGACCTCCTACGGATTGGATCCCCCCATGCACTACCCGAACCTGAGGACCGCCGCCGACACGGTGACGTTCCACGCCGCCCACCACGCGGACCGCGTCGCCCTGGTCTGCGAGGGCCGGGAGGTCACGTACGCGGCGCTGCACCGGGAGAGCAACCGGACGGCCCGCGCGCTGCTCGCCGCCGGGATCGAGCGCGGCTCCCGCGTCGCCTACCTCGGCAAGGAGTCCGAGGACTACTACGAGGTCTTCTTCGCCTGCGCCAAGACCGGCGCCGTGCTCGTCCCCATCAACTGGCGGCTCACCGCCGCCGAGGTGGAGCACATCCTGCGCGACTCCGGCGCCGAACTGCTCTTCGTGGAGCGCGAGTACGCCGACGCCGTCGACCGGATCCGCGCCGAGCTGCCGGCCCGCCCCACCGTGGTCGGCCTCGACGGCGGCGAGGAGCGCGGCAGCGGCCTTCGCGCGTGGAAGGCCGGACAGCCGGACGACGACCTCGACGTGTCCGCCGGACCCGACGACCCGATCGCGCAGATCTACACCAGCGGCACCACCGGCCTGCCCAAGGGCGTGGTCCTCGCCCACCGCAGCTTCTTCGCGATCCGCGACCTGATCGCCGAGCACGGCCTGGACTGGATCGACTGGCACCCCGGCGACGTGAGCCTGATCAGCATCCCCGGCTTCCACGTCGCCGGCATCTGGTGGGCGATGCAGGCCTTCAACGCCGGAGTCACCAGCGTCGCCATGCGGATGTTCGCCGCGCACGACGCCGTGCGCCTGATCCGCGAGCACGGCGTCACCACCACCTGCGCGGTCCCCGCGATGCTCCAGATGATGCTGTCCGAACCCGGCGTCGGGCGGGACGACTTCGCCTCCCTGCGCAAGGTCACCTACGGCGGCTCGCCGATCTCCGAGACCCTGATGCTCCAGTGCGTGGAGGTGCTCGGCTGCCAGGTGGGCCAGCTGTACGGGCTCACCGAGAGCGGCAACACCGCGCTCGTCCTGCCGCCCGCCGACCACCTGCCGGGCAGCTCCCGGCTGCGGTCCGCCGGCCGCCCGTGGCCCGGCGTCGAGGTGATGATCGCCGCCGACGACGGGGCCGCGCTGCCGCCCGGCGAGATCGGCGAGATCTGCCTGAAGACACCCGCAGTGATGGTCGAGTACTGGGGCATGAAGGAGGCCACCGACCAGACCCTCGCGGGCGGTTGGCTGCACAGCGGCGACGCCGGGTACGTCGACGAGGACGGCTACGTCTACGTCTGCGACCGCATCAAGGACACCGTCATCGTCGCCGGGGAGAACGTCTACCCGGCCGAGGTGGAGAACGCGCTCTGCACGCATCCGGCGGTGGCCGAGGCGGCCGTGATCGGCGTCCCGGACGAGCGCTGGGGCGAGGCGGTCCGGGCGTTCGTGGTGCTGCGCCCCGGAGCGGCGGCGAAGCCGAGGGAACTGAAACTCCATCTCCAGGGCCGTATCGCCGATTTCAAGTCCCCGGCCGGATACGAGTTCATCGAGCGGGTGCCGCGGAACCCCAGCGGGAAGATTCTCCGCCGGGAACTCCGCGAGCGTTTCTGGTCCGGCCGCGACCGTCAGGTGAACTGACGGGAATTCGGCGGGAAGGGTGATCCGGTGAAACCGGGACCGGCATTGCGCCGGCCCCGGTTTCGGCATGCCCGAATTTCTTTGCGTGCTTTTCGTCTTCCTGAATTCAGCGGCCGCGGCAGCAGCCGTGCTGCTGCCATTCCGCCTCGTGCCAGTAATGCGCCGGGTTCTGCCGCGCGCTCGGGGCCGCGGCGCGGACCCGGTTCGCCGGACCGTCGCCGGCCGCCGAGGCGCGCGCCACGGCCGTCGGACGGAACGGGGCGAGCAGCTCCGGCACCTCGTACCCGTGCCCGCCGACCATCACCCGCCGCACCGCGGCCGCCGCCCCGATGTCCGTCAGCGGGTCGCCCGCCACGCACACCAGGTCCGCCAGATGCCCGGGCGCGACCGCGCCGAGCTGCCCGCCGAGCCCGAGCGCCCGCGCCGCGTTCCCGGTCGCCGTGGTCAGCGCCTCGCGCGGGGTGAACCCGTACTTCACCAGGACCCGCAGGTTCTGGTGCAGGCTGATCCCGATGTCGTCGAGCGCCGCGTCCGTGCCCGCGACGACCAGGCCGCCGGCCCGGTGCACCCGCAGCAGCATGTCGCAGTCGCCGACGGTCCAGGCGTGGTTGAGCTCCGCGTCCGGGCCGGTCGCCGCGTCCTTCGCCTTCTGCACCAGCCGCGCGTACTCCCACTCCGGGAACAGCACCCGCGTCCGCTCGTCCTCGACCAGCGACCGGTCCTCGACGAACAGCTCCGAGGCGAACAGCGTCGTCGTGGAGATCCACATCCCGCTCGCCGCCAGGAGGTCCACCGAGTCCTGGAAGGTCCGCCCGGCGGCGAAGCTCAGCGTCCGCGAGTAGCCGAGCCGGTTGCCGCCGCCGGTGTGCTCCATCCCGTCCAGACCAGTACGGGCCGCCGGGTACAGATAGTGCGAGGTCACCGGGATCCCGGCCGCGTGACCGCGCGCGACGACCTCCCGCTCGAACGCGAGCGGCAGCCGGATGTACGACTTCAGCAGGTCGTACCGGAGCGCGAACGCCCGCTCCAGGTCCCGGTCGAGCTGCGCGGCGGAGAACACCGGCCGCATCGACCGGTGCCGCCCGCGCGTCCCCTCGATGCCCTCGCCGGAGCCGAAGTACCGCGGCCCCACCTTGGCGCCGGCGGCCAGCGCCTCCCGGGTCTCCACCATCTGGTACGCCGGGTCGCCGGGCGTGCGGCTGGTGGTGACGCCGTACGCCAGCCAGGCGCGGCCCTGCCGGTCGCCCCACTGCGGGCCGCGCCAGTGCCAGTGGTTGTGGGTGTCGATCAGGCCCGGCATGACCGTCAGATCCGAGGCGTCGACGACCCGGTCGCCGCGGACCGCGCCGCGCCGCACCACCTGCTCGATCCGGCCCCCGCTCACCACCACGTCCACGTCGTGCCGCAGCGCCCGGGACGTGCCGTCCCACACCGCGCCGGCGCGCACCACGGTCCGCCCGGCCGGGGCCGGGCGGCGCGACCAGGTCAGCCGGGTCGGTACGGTGCGCGGTGCGCCGCCGTCCAGGCCCACGGAGCGCAGCCGGCCCCGGGACAGGTAGAGCAGGGTGTCGCAGCCGGCGCCGACCGAGAGCGAGTCGGAGACCTCGTCGGTGAGCCGCACCGGCGCGCCGGTGATCCGGCCCTCAGCGTCCACCGGGACCTTCCAGGCCAGGCTCTCGACGCCGACGACGAGATGCGTGCCGTCGGGCGTCCACAGCGGGCCGTCGCCGCTGCGGGTGGAGAGCGAGCGGCCCGGCGCGACCGTCTGGTAGCGCAGCGCGTGCGTGGTCAGGTCGACGGTGAGGATCTGGTTCAGGCCGTTGCTGCTGCGCTTCGAGTACGGCGCGACCGCCGCCAGCGCGAGCAGCTTGCCGTTCGGCGACCAGGCCGGCGGGCCGGGCTGGTACAGCGCGGGGGCGACCTGCGCGACCGACCCGTCGGCGAGGGTCAGCACCCAGGTCGCGCCGCTCTCGTCCTGGTACGCGATCCGCGTGCCGTCCGGTGACCAGCGCGGCGAGAGCTGGGCGTTGGGCAGGTCGGTGAGCCGCTCGGACGCGCCGGTCGCGAGGTCGTACCGCCACAGGTTCGCGGAGCCCGCCCGGTCGCTGACGTAGACCAGGGACCGTCCGTCGGGCGACCAGTCGGGGGAGGCGTTGAAGTAGCCGTCGCCGACGATCTTGCGCGGCCGCTCGCTTCCGGTGAGCAGCCAGAGCGCGTTCAGCGCGCGGAACGCGATGCGCCGGCCGTCGGGGGAGAGCGCCGGGTCGGCGATGCCCAGGACCTCCTGGGCGCCGGTGGCGGCCAGGTCCGGGCCGGGGCGGCGGTGTTCGGCCCGCCGGACCTCGACGGTCGCGGTGAACGGGACCTCGGTCCGGCCGCCGCCGTCGGTCCGCCGCCGGTGGATCCGGCCGTCGGCGGTGTAGAGCAGCTCGTCGCCGGAGAGCCAGCTCGGCGCGAGCGGGAAGACGTCCTCGTCCTTCGTCAGCGCCCGGTCGTCCAGCATCAGTTCGGCGCGGACGCCGGTGACCCGGACGTACGCGAGCCGCCGCCCGTCCGGGGCGAACGCCGGCGCGTACAGGGCCGCGTCCGCCGGGCCGGTGAGCAGCGTCTCTGTGGTCCCCGTGGCGACGTCGACGGCCTCGATCGTGCCGTAGCCGGCGATGTACGCCACGCGTCGCCCGTCCGGCGACCAGGTCGGCATGGCGACGTTCCGGTCCCCCTGGGTGAGCGCCCGCTGTGCCCCGGTGGCGGTGTCGAGGAGCCAGACGCGGGCCGCGCCGTCCCGGTCGGAGACGAACGCGACCTGCCCGCCGTCCGGCGAGAATTTCGGCTCCTGGTCGTACCCCGCGCCCGTGGTCAGCCGGCGCAGCCCCGACCCGTCGGCGCCGATGCGCCACAGGTCGTACGCCCCCTCGCGGAACGACTGGAACACCAGGCTCCGCCCGTCCGGCGCCCAGTGCGGCTGGGTCGCGTCCAGCGCGTCGTCGGTGAGCCGGCGCGCCGTGCCGCCGGCCGCGGGCAGCAGCCAGATCGCGTTGAGCGCGTCGACGGCGAGCGTCCGGCCGTCCGGCGACACCGCGGCGCAGAGGTTGGCGCTCTCGTGGGCGTCGACGCGCACCAGCCCGTCGGCGTCGCTCTCGTCGGGCTCGGCCGTCGCGTCCGCGGCGCTCTCGCTCGCGTACGCGACGCCGCTCGCGAGCCACAGCGCGCCGACGCCGACCGCGCCGCTCCGGTGCAGCAGAGTGCGCCGGGAAATCGTCGCCGATTTCCCGGGCTCCTCGAATTCGTTCTCAGCCACGGTTTTCCCCCACGGGTCGGCCCGGTTTCACGGGCATGCGTTCGTACGGCGGGTCGAATCTAGGCCATCGGTGAATGCGGTGCAGGGCTCCGAGCGGAATGCAACGGAAGATCCGTCATGGCGGTTTTCGGGATTGCCTCTTGGACAGGCACGGGCTTGGGTGTTGAGATGGACCGCATGACGATGGATCCCATGAAGAGTGACCGCATGAACCCGACGACCTTTCGGAATCGGGCGGGACGGCGCGCGGGCGCGTACCTCCTGGCGTTGACGATCGGTGGCACGGTGGCCTGCGCGG
>NZ_DATCVQ010000290.1:0-30150 GCF_036566765.1 Streptomyces sp. | reverse complement strand
CGACCGCCCTGCCCACCGCCGCCGCCTGCGCCGACGCCCTGCGCACCGCGGCCGCGGCGCACACGCGTGACCCGCTCGGCCGCCTGGTCCCCTCCGACCCGGCCGCGTACGCCCGCGCCTGGCTGACGGCGTCGGTGTACGTCACGGCGGCGACAAGGTCTCTCCTCAACGCCGCCTGGTCACCCCCCGGCTGACCTCACCCCCCGGGTCCGCCCCTCCCCGCCTCCGTGCGCCCCCGGACCCCCCTCCCCATCCTTCCGCTCCGTGGAATACATTTTCCGCTGCCGCACTCGCGGCGCCACCACAGCAGGAGGGGGAGGACACCTCATGAGCACTCAGCGTGCGCTGGCCCGCCGGGCCGCCGCCGAGCTCGTCGGCACCGCGGCCCTGGTCGCCGTCATCGTCGGATCCGGCATCCAGGCCAGCGCGCTCAGCCCGGACATCGGCGTACGGCTCCTCGCCAACTCGCTCGCCTCCGCCATCGGCCTCGGCCTGCTCATCGCCCTCTTCGGACCGGTCTCCGGCGCCCACCTCAACCCCGTCGTCACCCTCTCCGAGTGGTGGTCGAACCGCCGCACCACCCGCCCCCGCGAGGCCGCGCTCTACGTCGCCGCGCAGCTCGCCGGCGCGGTCACCGGCGCCCTGCTCGCCGAGGCGATGTTCGGCCGCCCGCCCGGCGCCTGGTCCACCCAGATCCGCTCCGCGCACCACCTCCTCCTCGGCGAGATCGTGGCCACCGCCGGACTCGTCCTGCTGATCCGCGGCCTCCAGCGGATCGACCGCGCCGCGCTCATCCCGGTCGCGGTCGCCTCGTACATCGCGGCCGCGATCTGGTTCACCTCCTCCGGCTCGTTCGCCAACCCCGCCGCGACCGTCGGCCGGTCCCTCTCGGACTCCTTCACCGGGATCGCGCCCGGCTCGCTCCCCGGCTTCATCGGGGCCCAGCTGGTCGGCGCCCTGCTCGGCATCGCCCTCGCCGCGCTCCTGTACGGCCCCAACCACCCCGTCCCCCCGGTGAACCGCGAGGCCCCGATCAGCGTCTGATCATCTGTACGAATCATCCGTACGAGACCGAGAGGCACCGTACGAGACCGAGAGGCATCTGCATGGGACGCGTACGGGACGGGCTCCGCACCGCGGTCGGGCGGGTCAGGCTTCCCCGCACCCGTCGCGGCCGCCGCCGCGCGGTCCAGGCCGTCATGCTCGGCAGCGTCCTCGCGCTCGCCCCGGCGACCTGGATGCACGCGGCGGCCGACAGCCGGCTCCGCACCACCGCCGACGTCCCCGCCCAGGACGTCGCGGTCGTGTTCGGCGCCGGCCTGTGGAAGGGGCGGCCGACCCCGTACCTCGCGCACCGGCTCGACACCGCCGCCGAGCTGTACCGCGCCGGCAAGGTCAAGGTCGTCCTCGTCACCGGCGACAACAGCCGGGTCGAATACGACGAGCCCGACGCCATGCGCCTGTACCTCACCAAGCGCGGCGTGCCGGACGGCCGGATCGTCAGCGACTACGCGGGCTTCGACACCTGGGACTCCTGCGTCCGCGCCAAGAAGATCTTCGGAGTCGACCGGGCGGTCCTGGTCACCCAGGACTTCCACATCAAGCGGGCCGTGGCACTCTGCGGGGCGGCCGGGATCGAGTCCTACGGCGTGAAGGTCGTCGAACCCCACGACTCCGTCTTCTACTACGGCGGCACCCGGGAACTGGCCGCCGCGGGCAAGGCGGCCCTGGACGCGGCCCTCAAGCCCGACCCGCATTTCCTCGGCGACGAGGAGAAGGGCGTGACGGAGGCCCTGGCCGCAGCCCGATAGGCCCCCGTACCCCCTCACCTCCCCCACCCCCACGAACAGAGCAGCTCGCACCGTGCCCGTAATGCGACGCGTCCCCGCTCGTAACACGGCCGTCGCACCCTGACAGGCATGTCCGACCTCGCCACCGCCCCCACCCACTGCCCCTACTGCGCCCTGCAGTGCGGCATGTCGCTCCGTCCCACCGGCGTGCCGGAGATGCCGGTCGAGGTGGTCGAGCGGACGGACTTCCCCGTCAACCGGGGCGCGCTGTGCGGCAAGGGCCGCACCGCCCCGGCCGTGCTCTCCTCCCGGGTCCGGCTGACCGAGCCCCTGGTCCGATGCCCTGACACAGGCCGGCTGGTACCCGCCACCTGGGAGGAGGCCCTCGCCGCCGTCGCCGACGGGCTGCGCCGGACCCGCGCCGACCACGGTCCCGACGCCGTGGGGGTCTTCGGCGGCGGCGGCCTCACCAATGAGAAGGCGTACCTGCTCGGCAAGTTCGCCCGGCTGGTGCTCGCCACCTCCCAGATCGACTACAACGGCCGCTTCTGCATGTCGTCCGCGGCGGCCGCGCACAACAGGGCCTTCGGCCTCGACCGGGGGCTGCCCTTCCCGCTCGTGGACATCCCGCAGTCCGGCTGCGTGATCCTCGTCGGATCGAACCTGGCCGAGACGATGCCGCCGGCCCTGCGCTACCTCACCGAGCTGAAGGCGAACGGCGGCAAGCTGATCGTCGTCGACCCGCGCCGCACCCGCACCGCCGAGCAGGCCGACCTCCATCTCGCCCCGCGCCCCGGCACCGACCTGGCGCTCGCCCTGGGCCTGCTGCACCTCGTGGTCGCCGAGGGGCGGACGGACGAGGAGTTCATCGCCGCCCGCACCGACGGCTGGGAGGCCGCCCGGGCCGGCGCGATGGCGCACTGGCCCGAACACGTCGAGCGGATCACCGGCATCCCGGTCCCGGAGCTGCGGGAGGCCGTGCGGATGTTCTGCGACGCGCCCTCCGGCATGGTCCTCACCGCCCGCGGCCCCGAGCAGCAGTCCAAGGGCACGGACACCGTCGGCGCGTGGATCAACCTCTGCCTGGCGACCGGCCGCGCCGGACGCCCGTACTCCGGCTACGGCTGCCTCACCGGCCAGGGCAACGGCCAGGGCGGCCGCGAGCACGGCCAGAAGGCCGACCAGCTGCCCGGCTACCGCAAGCTCGACGACCCGGCCGCCCGGGCGCATGTCGCCGGGGTGTGGGGGGTCGCGCCGGAGTCGCTTCCCGGGCCGGGCCGCAGCGCGTACGAGCTCCTCGACGCGCTCGGCGGCGAGGTGAAGTCGCTGCTGCTGATGGGCTCCAACCCGGTGGTCTCCGCGCCCCGCGCCGCGCACATCGAGGAGCGGTTGCGCTCCCTCGACTTCCTGGCCGTCGCCGACGTGGTGCTGTCCGAGACCGCCGAACTCGCCGACGTGGTGCTGCCGGTGACGCAGTGGGCCGAGGAGACCGGCACCACGACCAACCTGGAGGGCAGGGTGCTGCTGCGCCGGCAGGCGCTCACGCCGCCCGCCGGGGTGCGCAGCGACCTCCAGGTGATGAACGGGCTGGCCGCGCTGCTCGGCTGGGAGAAGGGCTTCCCGACCGACGCGGAGGAGGTCTTCGCCGAGCTGCGCCGCGCCTCGGCCGGCGGCCCGGCGGACTACTCAGGGATCAGCTACCGCCGGATCCAGGAGGAGGACGGCGTGTTCTGGCCCTGCCCGGCCGAGCCCGACGAAACCGCCCCGGAGCACCCCGGCACCCCCCGCCTCTTCCTCGACCGGTTCGCCACCTCCGACGGCCGGGCCCGGTTCGTGCCCGTCGTGCACCGCGCCGCCGCCGAGGAGACGGACGCCGAGTACCCGGTGATCCTGACGACCGGCCGGGTGGTGTCCCAGTACCAGTCCGGGGCGCAGACCCGCCGGGTGGACGAACTGAACGCGGCCGCTCCTGGCTCCTTCGTGGAGCTGCACCCGCGGCTCGCCGAACGGCTGGGGGTTGCCGACGGCGAGCGGGTCGCGGTGGTCTCGCGGCGCGGCCGGTCGGTGGCCCCCGCGCGGATCACCGCGACCATCCGCTCGGACACGGTGTTCATGCCGTTCCACTGGCCGGGCGAGGGCCGCGCGAACACGCTCACCAATCCGGCCCTCGACCCCGTCTCCCGGATGCCGGAGTTCAAGGTGTGCGCGGTGCGCCTGGAGCCGGCCGGTGAACCTGCCCCGAAAGCCCCGGACGCCCCGGACGCGTGAGCCAGTCGCCGCCCTCGATGAGCGGCCCGAGCCGGGCCGCCGGGGCCGCGAAGTAGACCCAGGCGGGTACGCGCGCCCCATCCCGCTGCCGCAGGATCTCGCACCGCTCCCGCTCGTACAGGTTGCGCGGGTGGCCGGGCCCGACGTAGTCCTCCAGGCGGTCGAGGACGACGAGGAGTTCGGCGTACGCGCCGGGCGCGGCGGTCACCAGCTCGCCCGCGACCCGGCCGTCGCCGGGGGCGGCGTACGGGTAGCCAGGGCCGTCGTACAGCAGCGCGCCGGTCAGCAGGGCGGGCTCCTCGGCGGCGGTGCGGCCGCGCAGGAACAGGTCGTGGTTGACCTCGCCGGGGCGCAGCGTCCCGTAGACGAAGAACGGCAGCGGCTCCTCGATCACGGCGCGACCGTCTCCGCGGCGATCCACTCCAGATACGCGGCGGACCCGCGCACCACCGGGGTGGCGACGATCTCCGGCGTCTCGTAGTCGTGCGCGGCCAGGAGGTGGGCCTCCAGGGCCTCGTAGCAGGACGCGGTGGTCTTGAGCAGCACCTGCCACTCCTCGCTCGTCTCGACGGCCTGCTTCCAGTGGTACACCGAGGTGACCGGCCCGGAGACCTGCGCGCAGGCGGCGAGGCGCGCCTCGACCGCGCCGCGGGCCAGCGCCCCGGCCTTCTCGGCGCTGTCGGTGGTGGTCAGCACGGTCAGCACGGTCGGCCCAGTCGGCGTCACGGCGCTCTCCCTTCGGACGTACGGCAGCGGGGCCGGCGTGCCGCACCTCGGCCGCCGGCCCCCTCACCGTACGCGCGCCCCGCACGCGCCCTACGCCGCCTCCACCGCGCCCACCGACCGGTCGAACTGCGCCGCGTACAGCCGGGCGTACGCGCCGCCCGCCGCCAGCAGCTCCTCGTGCCCGCCCTGCTCCACGATCGAACCGTTCTCCATCACCAGGATCACGTCCGCGTCCCGGATCGTGGAGAGCCGGTGCGCGATCACGAACGAGGTGCGGCCCTCCCGGAGCGAGGACATGGCCCGCTGGATCAGCACCTCGGTGCGGGTGTCCACGGAGCTGGTCGCCTCGTCCAGGATCAGGATCGACGGCTCGGACAGGAAGGCCCGCGCGATGGTGATCAGCTGCTTCTCGCCTGCGCTGAGGCCGCCGCCGTCCTCGTCCACGACGGTGTCGTAGCCGTCCGGCAGCGTCCGGACGAACCGGTCCGCGTGGGTGGCCATGGCGGCCTCGACGACTCGCTCGCGCGGGACGTCGCCGGGGAGGCCGTACGCGATGTTGTCGGCGATGGTGCCGCCGAACAGCCAGGTGTCCTGGAGCACCATGCCGATCCCGGCCCGCAGGTCCTCCCGTGACATCAGCCCGGTGTCCACGCCGTCCAGGGTGATCCGTCCCCCGGTTGTCTCGTAGAACCGCATCAGCAGGTTCACCAGCGTGGTCTTGCCCGCGCCCGTCGGGCCCACGATGGCGACCGTCTGCCCGGGCTCGACCGTCAGCGACAGGTCCTCGATCAGCGGCTTCCCCGGCTCGTACCGGAACGCCACCTTCTCGAACGAGACCCTGCCGCGGACCTGCTCCGGACGCGGCGCCTGCTCCGCCGCCGGGCTCTCCTCCGGCTCGTCGAGCAGGTCGAAGACCCGCTCCGCGGAGGCGACGCCGGACTGCAGCAGGTTGGCCATGGCCGCGACCTGCGTGATCGGCCCGTTGAAGTCGTAGGAGTACTGGATGAACGCCTGGACGTCGCCGACGGTCAGCGAGCCGGAGGCCACGCGCAGGCCGCCGACCACCGCGATGAGCACGTAGTTGAGGTTGCCGACGAAGGTCAGCGCGGGCTGGATGAGGCCGGAGACGACCTGGGCGCGGAAGCCGGCCCGGTACAGCTCCTCGCCCAGCTCGTCGAAGCGGGCGGCGGCCTCGGCGCGGCGGCCGAAGGCGACGACCTCGGCGTGCCCGGTGTACATCTCCTCGACGTGCGCGTTGAGCCGGCCGGTGACCGCCCACTGCTTCACGAACTGCGGCTGGGCGCGCCGGCCGATCCGGGCCGCGACGACCACCGAGACCGGCACGGTCGCCAGCGCGACGAGCGCGAGCAGCGGCGAGATCCAGAACATCATCACCAGCACGCCGACGATGGTGAGCAGCGCCCGGATCATCTGGCTGAAGGCCGCCTGGACGGTCTGGGTGATGTTGTCGATGTCGTTGGTGGTGCGGCTGAGCACCTCGCCGCGCGGCTGCCGGTCGAAGTACGCCAGCGGCAGCCGGGCCAGCTTGGCCTGGGCGCGCTCGCGCAGCCGGTGGGCGGCCCGCTGGACGACGGTCATGGCGAGCCGGACCTGCACCCAGGTGAGGACGGACGCTCCGACGACCACGCCGAGCGCGAGCAGCAGATGCCGGCCGACGGCGGCGAAGTCGACCCCGCCGGGGCCCCGCGCGCCGGAGACGACGAGGTCGGTGGCTCGGCCGAGGATCACCGGGCTGAGCACGGACAGCGCGACGGCAGCGGTCCCGGCGGCGACGAGGCCGGCGAGCAGGGCGCGGTCCGGGGCGAGGGTGCGCAGCAGGCGCAGCCCGGAGGTGCGGAAGTTCAGCGACCGTTCCAGGGAGGGGGTGTTGAGGCCGGGGCCGCGCTGCTGCACGGCGGGCCCGCGCCGCTCGGGAACCTGGGCAGCGGTCCTGCTCATGCGGCTTCCTCCTCGGTGAGCTGGGAGAGGACGATCTCCCGGTAGGTGGGGTTGTCCCGCATGAGTTCAGGGTGGCTGCCGACCCCGACGACGCGGCCCTCGTCGAGGACGACGATCCGGTCGGCGTCGCGGATCGTGGAGACCCGCTGGGCGACGATGACGACGGTCGCGTCCGCGGTCTCGCGGGCGAGGGCCGCGCGCAGCAACGCGTCGGTCCTGTAGTCGAGCGCGGAGAAGGAGTCGTCGAAGAGGTAGACGGACGGACGGGCGACGAGGACACGGGCGATGGCGAGCCGTTGGCGCTGCCCGCCGGAGAGGTTCGCGCCGCCCTGGGAGACGGGCGCGTCGAGGCCCTCGGGCAGCGCGCGCACGAACTCGGCGGCCTGGGCGACCTCCAGGGCGTGCCACAGTTCCGCGTCGGTCGCGTCGGGCCTGCCGTACCGCAGGTTGCTCGCGACCGTCCCGGAGAACAGGTACGGCTTCTGCGGGACGAGGCCCACGGTGCGGGCGAGGACGGCCGGGGCGATGTCCCGTACGTCCGCCCCGCCGATCCGGACCTCGCCGCCGCCGGCGTCGAACAGCCGTGGCACCAGTCCGAGCAGCGTGGTCTTGCCGCTGCCGGTGGAGCCGATGATCGCGGTGGTACGGCCGGGCCGGGCGGTGAGGCTCACGCCGCGCAGGACGGGTTCCTCGGCCCCGGGGTAGTTGAAGTCGACGTCCCTGACGTCGAGTCGGCCGGGGCCGTGCAGCGCGGTGACGGGCACGGCGGGCGGGGCGACGCCGGATTCGGTGTCGAGGATCTCCTGGATGCGTTCGGCGCTGACCTCGGCGCGGGGCAGTTGCATCGTGAGGAAGAGCACCATCATCACGGACATCAGGATCTGGGTGAGGTAGCCGAGGAACGCGATCAGCGAACCGGCCTGCAGGGAGCCGGAGTCGAGCCGGTGGCCGCCGACCCAGATGATGCCGACGGTGGCGAGCTGCCAGACCACGAGCACGGTGGGGAACATGGTGGCCTGGAGCCGGCCGGTGCGCAGGCCGACGTCGAGCAGTTCGCCGTTGGCCCCGGCGAACCGGCGCTGTTCGTGCCGGTCGCGGACGAAGGCGCGGACCACGCGGATGCCGGTGATCTGCTCGCGCATCACCCGGTTGACCCGGTCGACGCGCTCCTGCATGCCGCGGAACAGCGGCTGCATGCGGCGGATGATCAGGCCGACGGCCCCGGCCATCACGGGCACGAAGACCAGCAGGAGCAGCGCGAGCGGCACGTCCTGGTCGACGGCCAGCACGATGCCGCCGAGGGCCATGAGCGGCGCGGCGACGATCATCGTGAGGGCGAGGACGGCGAAGGTCTGGATCTGCTGGACGTCGTTGGTGGTGCGGGTGATCAGGGACGCGGCCCCGAAGCGGCCCATCTCGCGGGCGGAGAACTCCTGGACCCGGCGGAACACGGCGGCGCGCAGGTCGCGGCCGATGCCCAGGGCGATCTTCGCGCTGACGTACACGGCGGCCGCGGCGGCGGCGACCTGGACGACGGTGACGGCGATCATCAGGCCGCCGCCGGACAGGACCCGGTCGGTGTCGCCGCGGAGCACGCCCCGGTCGATGATGCCGGCGTTGAGGGTGGGCAGGGTCAGACTGGCCAGCGTCTGGACCAGTTGGAGGACGACGACGAGGGCCATCGTCCGGCGGTGGGGGCGCAGGCGGTCCCCGAGGAGGCGCAGCAGCATGACAGTCGCCCTCACTTGCCGTACGGGACACGGGACTTGGCGTCCTTCAGGGCGCGGCCCCACCAGGCGACCTGGTCGAGCATGGACTTCGCGGCGGCCTCGGCGGCGGCGGGGTCCTTGTGGGTCCCGTCCTCGTCGAAGTGCGTGCCGGCGATGGCGAAGGAGACCGTGTCGCGGACGGTGACGGTGTGCAGCTCGGCGAAGACCTGGCGGAGATGCTCGACCGCGCGCAGGCCGCCGGAGATACCGCCGTAGGAGACGAAGGCGACCGGCTTGGCGTGCCATTCGGCGTTGTGCCAGTCGATGAGGTTCTTCAGGGCGGCGGGGTAGGAGTGGTTGAACTCGGGGGTGACGACGACGAAGGCGTCGGCGGCGGCGATCCGGGGCGAGACCTGGGCGAGTTCGGCGCGGGTTGCGGCGTCCGGGTTCCAGGAGTGGGCGGTGGGCAGGTCGTGCGCGGCGACGTCGATCACGTCGACGGTGAAGTCGGTGCGCTCGGCGAGGCGCGAGAGGAACCAGTCGGCGATGACCGTGCCGAAGCGCTGCGCGCGGTTGGAGCCGATGACGACGGCGAGCTTGAGGGGTTCGGCGGCGGAGGCGGAAGCAGTGGCGGAGGCGGAAGCGGCGGGCGCGGAAGGCGTCGTGATGTCCATGTGGAAGATCTTGTTACCTCAAGCATGATTGAGGTCAAGTGCCGTCTTCTGCTGTCTTGAAATGTTCGCGAGCGCCTACCGTGTAACCATGACAAGCACGCCCGTATACCTGGAAATCGATGGCATACCCGCCCCCGATCCGGCCCTGCTGACCTCGCTCATGAGCGGGTACGGCCACTTCACCGCGATGCAGGTGCGCGACGGCCGGGCGCGCGGCCTGGCGCTGCACCTGGCCAGGCTCGACGGCGCGCACCGGGAGCTGTTCGGCGCGGGCCTGGACGCCGACCGGATCCGGACGCTGGCCGGGCGGGCGCTGCGCGGCTCGGGACGGCGGGACGCGTCGCTGCGGGTGTACGGGTACGAGGACGCGCTCGTCGTGACCGTACAGGAGCCGTTCGCACCCGACCCGTCGCCCTGGCTGCTGATGTCGGTGCCGTATCTGCGCCCCGCGGCCCACCTCAAGCACCTGGGCGGATTCGGCCAGTCCTATCACCGGCAGGCGGCGGCCCGCGCGGGCTTCGACGAGGCGCTGCTGACCGGGCCGGACGGGGCGGTCGCCGAGGGCGCGATCACCAATGTGGCGTTCTGGGACGGCGAGCAGCTGGTGTGGCCGTCCGCGCCGCATCTGACCGGCATCACGATGGCCCTCCTGACCCGCCGGCTGCCCTCGGTCGTCCGCCCGGTGACGCTGGCCGATCTGCCGTCCTTCCGCGCCTGTCTGGTGACGAACTCGCGGGGCATCGCCCCGGTGACCCGGATCGACCGGGTCGCCTACCCGGTGGACGAGGAGCTGATGGCGCGGGTGGAGGCGGCGTACGAGCAGGCGCCCTGGGACCCGATCGGCTAGGGCGTCACCCGTTCGGGGCGGGTCCGCCCGGAAGGCGGGCGGACCGGCTCCGACCTGCGACGATTCCGCGTCGGCAAGACGACACGCCGACACCGTCGGAGCAATCTGACCCTCCATCAGCAGGCGTGCGCGGCGGGCTGCGCCTTACCTCGGACTGAAGGACACCGCCCGCGCGCCCCGGAGGACCCCATGCGCACCACTGCCCGCCTGCTCACCACAACCGCGCTGTCGGTCGTCGCGATCGGCGCGCTCGGCGCACCCGTGGCGCTCGCCGGGAACGTCGAGTCGCTGGAGCTCAACCCGGCCACGGCGACGCCGGGCACGACGGTCACCGTCAACACCCTGGCCTGCGGCCCGAACGGACACGGCGTCGGCGACGCCCGCTCGCTCGGCGCGGGCGAGTTCCAGCTCAACCCGAGCACCCACAAGGAGGTCGTGGTCGGCCAGTTCAACGTCCCGCACCACGCCCAGCCGGGCACCTACGGGATCTCGGTCGCCTGTGACAACGGCAAGACGGCCTCCGGCGACCTGGTGGTCAAGCACCACGGCGGGCAGCCGAGCGGCCATGTCCAGACCGGTGTCGGCGGCAGCATCGGCCCCGACACCGCCCAGGTCACGGCGGGCGTGGCGGTGCTGGCCGCGACCGCCGTGGGCGGTACCTGGCTGTTCCTGCGTCGCCGGGCGAGCGGCGCGCAGGACGGCTGACGGGACCGGCGGCAACGGCCGTCCCGCGTACCGCCCGCTCCGCCCCCGCCGCATGCCCGCAACGGCCCGGCGGGGGCGGGGCCACACCCGAGGAGCAGTGTGAGCAGCAACGGAAGCAAGGGCTGGGGCATAGCGGTCGCCGCCCTCGTCGGCCTGTGGCTGGTGCAGAACGGCTCCGAGGACGTCACCCCGCCGATCCCCACCGCCGCACAGGCCTTCGCCGCCGGCGGCGACTTCCACACCGACGCGGCCGCCGCCCCGCTGCCGCCCTCCGAGCCCGTCCGGCTGCGCATCCCGAAGATCGACGTGGACGCGCCGGTCATGCGGCTCGGCCTGGGCGCGAAGGGCGCGCTGAACACTCCGCCGGCCGCCGACCCGAACCTGGCCGGCTGGTACGAGGACGGCCCCCCGCCGGGCGCGGACGGCACCGCGATCGTGGCCGGCCATGTCGACAACCAGCAGGGCCCGGCGGTCTTCTACGCGCTCGGCGCGCTCCAGAAGGGTCACCGCGTGGAGGTGCTGCGGCGGGACGGACGTACCGCGGTGTTCACCGTGGACGCCGTCGAGGTGTACGACAACGACGCCTTCCCGGACCGGAAGGTATACGGCGACCGGGACCGGGCCGAGCTGCGTGTGATCACCTGCGGCGGCGGCTTCGACAAGAAGTCCGGCGGCTACCAGGGCAACGTGGTCGCCTTCGCGCACCTCATCGGCGTGCGCTGAGGGCCCGGCCGCGCCGTCCTACCCCCACTGGTCGAAGGCGAGCTTCGCGACCAGCGAGAAGACCACGAAGAGCAGCACCCCGCGGACGAACTCGGCGCCCTTGCTCAGCGCCATCCGCGCGCCGATCATCGCGCCCGTCAGGTTGAACAGGGCCAGGATCGCGGCGAGCTTCCACAGCACCGTGCCCTGGTAGGCGAACATCGCGAGCGCGCCGGCGTTGGTGCAGACGTTGACGATCTTGGCGGTGGCGGAGGCGGTCACCAGGTCGAGATGGAGCACCGCGGTGAGACCGAGCACCAGGAAGGTGCCGGTGCCTGGCCCGAACAACCCGTCGTAGAAGCCGATGCCACCGCCGACCAGGACGATCGCGGTGAGCACCCGGGCGCGGGTCAGCTCGCCCTTGTTCTCGACCTTCGTCCCGAAGGCCGGCTTGAACATCACGAACGCGGCGACGCCGACCAGCACGACCATGATCAGCGGCCGGAGCACCGCCTCGTCGATCCCGGCGGCGAAGAACGCCCCGGCCGTGGAGCCCGCGACCGCCGCGAGGCCGACCTTCACGGCCGTCCCGACCTCGACCGGGGCCTTGCGGACGAAGGTGACCGCGGCGCCCGAGGTGCCGACGATCGCGAGCGCCTTGTTGGTGCCGAGGGCGTACGTGTGGTGCAGGTGGGGCAGGCCGAGCAGCAGGGCCGGCAGCATCACCAGGCCTCCGCCGCCGACCACCGCGTCGATCCAGCCGGCCACGAGGGCGGCTACGCAGAGCAGGACGAGCGTGGTCAGGGATATGTCAGGCATGATCAAGACCCTAGGGAGACGATGGATGGCCCGTCCATCGATCGCCGAAGAGTTGAGGATGGCCTGAGCTTCCGCACGGCACTCGGGGGCCTCCGCGACGGCACTCGGTGCCAGAACCTCACATCCCGGCAGGCCGCGCACTGAGATCAGCGTTCCGTACGGGAAACAGTCGAGATGCCGTGGGGTAACACCGGCCGCGCACTCTTCGGGGTATGAGTACACGGATCGTGGTGGTCGGAGGCGGAACGGCGGGCGCCCGGCTCGCCCAGCGTCTGCCCGTCACCCTGCTCGGCGAAGAGCCGCACGCACCGTACAACAGGGTGCTGCTCGCCGACGTCCTGGCCGGCCGGTACGCGCCCGAGGTCATCGCGCTGCCGGCCGCCCAGGAGCCGGTGCGGCGGGGCGTGCGGGCGGTGCGGATCGACCGGGCGGCGCGGTTCGTGGAGTGCGCGGACGGGTCCCGGGTCGACTACGACCGGCTGGTGCTCGCCACCGGATCGAACGCGGTGCTGCCGCCGCTGCGCGGCCTGCGCGGCTCGCAGCTGCCGTCCGGCGTCCACTCCTTCCGCACCCTGGACGACTGCCTGGAGCTGCGCGCCGTGGTGCGGCCCGGGGTCAGGGCGGTGGTCATCGGCGGCGGACTGCTCGGCGTCTCGGCGGCCCGCGCGCTGGCGGCACTGGGTGCCGAGGTGATGCTGGCGCAGCAGGGCGAGCGGCTGATGGAGCGCCAGCTGGACGCGCAGGCGTCCGCGCTGCTCCGGACGCACGTGGAGTCCCTCGGCGTCGAGGTGCACACCGAGTGCCGGGTCAGCGGTCTGCGGCAGCAGGACGGCGCGGTCACGGCCGTCGAGCTGGCGGACGGATTCGTGCTCGACGCCCAGGTCGTCGTCCTCGCCTGCGGCGTCCGGCCGCGCGTCGGCCTGGCCCGGGAGGCGGACCTGGAGGTCCGCACCGGCATCGTCGTCGACGACGAGCTGCGCACCTCGGACCCGTACATCCACGCGATCGGCGACTGCGCAGAACACGCGGGCCGGGTATACGGCCTCGCGGGACCGGCCCTGGACCAGGCAGATGTCCTGGCCGACCTCCTAGTTGTGGGCAATCGTTCCGCAGGGAGGAACGGGGGGGCACAACGGAACGGCGCCCTTGCGGGCGCCTCCGCCCCGACCCCCCAGCCCCGCTACACCGGCACCCGCGCCCTCACCCGCCTCACCCTCTCCGGCCCCGACGGCCTCGATCTCGCCGCCTTCGGCGAGGCGACCGCGCTCCCCGGCGACGACGTCGTGCAGCTGACCGACGCCACCCGCCGGGCCTACCGCAAGGTCGTCGTCCGCGGCGACCGCCTCGTCGGCGGCGTACTCCTGGGCGACCTCGCCGCGGTCGGCACGCTCGCCCGCGCCTGGGAGGGCGACGAGGCCCTGCCCGACGACGCCCCCCTGCTCCACCTGCTCACCCATGACGGAGGCTCCTGATGACCGTGCACACCCCCACCATCGTCCTGGTCGGCCACGGAATGGTCGGCCAGCGGTTCCTGGAGGCGCTCGCGGACCGGGGCGTCACCGAGCGGGCCCGGGTCGTGGTCCTCTGCGAGGAGCCCCGGCCGGCCTACGACCGCGTCCATCTGACCTCGTACTTCTCCGGGAAGACGCCCGACGACCTGTCCATGGTCGAGGACGGCTTCATGGCGAAGCACGGCATCGAGCTGTACGTCGGCGACCCCGCGGAGACGATCGACCGGGCCGCCCGCACGGTCACCGCCCGCTCCGGGCAGGTGTTCGCGTACGACTCGCTGGTCCTGGCCACCGGCTCGTACCCCTTCGTGCCGCCCGTGCCCGGCAAGGACGCCCGCGGCTGCTTCGTCTACCGGACCATCGAGGACCTGCTCGCCATCGAGGAGTACGCGAAGACCGCGACGACCGGCGCGGTCGTCGGCGGCGGGCTGCTCGGCCTGGAGGCGGCGGGCGCGCTCAAGGGCCTCGGCCTGGACACGCACATCGTGGAGTTCGCGCCGCGGCTGATGCCGGTGCAGGTCGACGAGGGCGGCGGCGCGGCCCTGTTGCGCACGATCGAGCAGATGGGGCTGACCGTCCACACCGGGACCGGCACCCAGGAGGTGGTGACCGAGGACGGTCAGGTCACCGGGATGAGGCTGTCGGACGGCTCCGAGGTCGCCACCGACATGGTGGTGTTCTCCGCCGGCGTGCGCCCCCGCGACCAGCTGGCCCGCGACTGCGGCCTGGACGTCGGCGAGCGCGGCGGCATCGCGGTCGACCCGCACTGCCGCACCTCCGACCCGGCGGTCTTCGCGATCGGCGAGTGCGCGCTCGCCTCGGACGGCCGGGTGTACGGCCTGGTCGCGCCGGGCTACGAGATGGCGCTGACGGCCGCGGCGGTCATCGACGAGGAGGCCGGGGAGACGCTCACCGGCTTCACCGGCGCGGACATGTCCACCAAGCTGAAGCTGCTCGGCGTGGACGTCGCCTCCTTCGGCGACGCGCACGGCACCGCCGAGGGCTGCCTCGACGTCGTCTACTCGGACTCCCGCTCCGGCGTCTACAAGAAGCTCGTGGTCGACGCCGAGGGCGTGCTGCTCGGCGGCGTCCTGGTCGGCGACGCCGAGTCGTACGGCCTGCTCCGCCCGCTGACGGGCTCGGTCCCGCCGGTCTCCCCCGAGCAGCTGGTCCTCCCGGCGGGCGCGGGCGCGCCGGTCGCGCTCGGCCCGTCGGCGCTGCCGGACGACGCGGTGATCTGCTCCTGCCACAACGTCACCAAGCACGCGATCAGCCAGTGCACGACGCTGCCCGAGGTGAAGAAGTGCACCAAGGCGGGCACCGGTTGCGGCAGTTGCGTGAAGGTGATCGAGAAGCTGCTGCCGACGGCGGCCGACAAAGGGCTCTGCGGCTGCTTCGCGTACACCCGCAGCGAGCTCTACGAGATCACCCGCACTCTGCGGCTGACCTCCTTCGCCGAGCTGCTCGACTCGCACGGCCGGGAGGAGGCCCGCGGCGGCGAGGGCTGCGAGGTCTGCAAGCCGACCGTCGGCTCGATCCTGGCCAGCCTCGCCCCGGCTCTCGAACTGGGCGGCTACATCCTGGACGGCGAGCAGGCGGCGCTGCAGGACACCAACGACCACTTCCTCGCCAACCTCCAGCGCAACGGCTCCTACTCGGTCGTGCCACGCATCCCGGGCGGCGAGATCACCCCGGACAAGCTGATCGTGATCGGCGAAGTGGCCCGCGACTTCGGGCTCTATACCAAGATCACCGGCGGCCAGCGGATCGACATGTTCGGCGCGCGGGTGGACCAGCTGCCGGCGATCTGGACCCGGCTGGTCGACGCGGGCTTCGAGTCGGGGCACGCGTACGGCAAGTCGCTGCGCACGGTGAAGTCCTGCGTGGGGCAGACCTGGTGCCGGTACGGCGTGCAGGACTCGGTGAAGATGGCGATCCAGCTGGAGCTGCGCTACCGGGGCCTGCGCTCGCCGCACAAGCTGAAGTCGGCGGTCTCCGGCTGCCAGCGGGAGTGCGCGGAGGCGGCGTCGAAGGACTTCGGGGTCATCGCGACCGCGAGTGGCTGGAACCTGTACGTGGGCGGCAACGGCGGCGCGACCCCGCGCCACGCGGACCTGCTCGCCAAGGATCTCTCCGACGCCGAACTGGTGCGGCTGATCGACCGGTTCCTGATGTTCTACATCCGCACCGCGGACCGTCTGGAGCGCACCTCGACCTGGCTGGAACGCCTGGAGGGCGGGCTCGACCACGTCCGCGACGTGGTGGTGCACGACTCGCTGGGGCTCTGCGACGAGCTGGAGTCGCTGATGGCGGCGCACATCGCGGACTACCAGGACGAGTGGGCGCAGACCCTGGACGACCCCGAGCGGCTGCGCCGCTTCGTGTCCTTCGTGAACGCGCCGGACGCCCCGGACCCGTCGGTCCGGTTCGTGCCGGAGCGCGACCAGATCAAGCCGGACCTGACCGTTCTCACCATCGGAAACCGCCTGGAAGGAGCCTCCGCCCGATGAAGATCGAACTCTCCCACGACACTGCCGCGGACGCGTGGATCGCCGTCTGCGAGAAGTCCCGGCTGACGCCGGGCCGGGGCGTGGCGGCGCTGCTGCCCGACGGCCGGCAGGCGGCGCTCTTCGTGGACCGCACCGGTCGGCCGTACGCGATCGAGAACCGCGACCCGTTCACCGGGGCGCAGGTACTGTCCCGGGGGCTGCTCGGCTCGGCGGACGGGCGGCCGTTCGTGGCCTCGCCGCTGCTGAAGCAGCGCTTCGACCTGCAGACGGGGAAGTGCCTGGACGACGACGAGGTGTCGGTGACGGTGTACCCGGTCCGCACGGTGTGAACGAGCTTTATTTGACTGGGCGTTCCAGATGCCCGTAGGTTGAGCGCGTGGCCAGGACCAAGGAATTCGATCCGGACGCCGCGCTCCAGGCAGCGCTCGAACTGTTCTGGCGGCGCGGCTACGAGGCGACGACGATGTCGGACCTCGTCGAGCATCTCGGGATCGGCCGCGCCAGCATCTACGCGACCTTCGGCAACAAGCACGACCTGTACGTGAAGGCCCTGGACCGCTACACCGGGGCCAACACCCCGATCCTGACCGCCGAGCTCGCCGAGCCGGAGAGCGGGCTCGACGCGGTACGGCACGTGGTGCGGCGGTTCGCCGCCGAGGCGGGGTCGGACGAGGTCCGGTTCGCCGGCTGCTTCCTCACCAACTCGGCGACCGAGCTCGGCCCGCATGACGAGGTGGTGGCGCGGCGCGTCGAGCGGGGCTGGGAGCAGCTCGAGACCCTGCTGCACGCAGCGCTCGTCCGGGCCCGCGCCCAGGGCGAGCTGCCCGCCGACCGCGATCCGCAGGCGCTGGCCCGGATGCTGGGCGTGATGCTGCAGGGCATCCGCGTGGTCGGCAAGGCGTCGAGCGACCCGGCCCGGGTCCGCGACGCGGCGGAACAGGCCCTGGCCCTGCTGGACTGAACGCTTTTCGCCGAAGAACAGGCGCCCTGCGGCGCCTTTTCTTCGGCCCTCATATTGGAACGCACGGTCAAAAAATGCACGGTCAAAAATGACTCAAGGGAGTTGTCTCATGGCCCTCATGTCCGCACGCTTCACCGGCCGCACCGTCCTCGTCACCGGAGCCGGCAGCGGCCTCGGCCGCGCCGTCGCGCTGGCCTTCGCCGCCGAGGGCGGCAAGGTCGTCGTCTCCGGGCGCACCGCCGCGACCCTGGACGGGACGGTCGCCCTGATCGAGGCCGCCGGCGGCACGGCCGTCGCCGTCACCGCGGACGTATCCCGCGCCGAGGACACGCGGGAGCTGGTCCGGCGGACCGTCGAGACGTTCGGCGGCCTGGACGTCGCCGTCAACAACGCCGGGATCTTCCGCGGCGGCGCGCTCGCCGCGGACTTCCCGCTCGACGACTGGCAGGCCCTCCTGGACACCAACGTCACCGGCGTCCTGAACTCCCTCCAGGCCGAGGTCGCCCACATGCGGTCCCACGGCGGCGGGGCGATCGTCAACATCTCCTCCAACCTCGGCCCGCACGTCCGCATCCCCGGACTCGTCGGCTACCAGGTGTCGAAGGCCGCCGTCTCCGCCCTGACCCGCGCCGCCGCACGCGACCACATCGCCGACGGCGTCCGGATCAACGCCGTCAGCCCGGGGGCCGCGGAGTCGACGATGTCGCTGCTGCCGGGCGAGACCGAGGCCGAGCGGGAGGTCCGGATGAAGGAGCAGAACCCGCTCGGCCGGATCTCCGCGGCCTCGGAGGTCGCGGCGGCCGTGCTGTACCTGGCCTCGGACGAAGCCGGCTCGGCCGTCGGGGCCGATCTGGTGATCGACGGCGGAGTCGCCGCCTGACGCCGAGGGCAGCGGCTCAGCCTTGGACGGCGCTCGGGTCCATCCACATGACCTCCCAGTGGTGCCCGTCCGGGTCGGTGAAGGAGCGGCCGTACATCGTGCCGTAGTCCAGCGGCTCCTTCGCCGCCGAGCCGCCGGCGGCGAGCGCGCCGTCCGCGAGCTCGTCGACCTTCGCGCGGCTGTCGGCGCTCAGCGCGATCAGCACCTCGCTGGACTTCGTCGCGTCGGAGATCTCCTTGCCCGGCGCGGTGAACTCCTTGAACTTGGGCTCGGTCAGCAGCATCGCGAAGATCGTGTCGCTGATGACCATGCAGGCGGCCGTCTCGTCGCTGAACTGCGGGTTGAAGGAGTAGCCGAGCTTGGTCCAGAAGGCCTTCGTGGCGTCCAGGTCCTTCACCGGCAGGTTGACGAAGATCATCTGAGTCATTGCGCTGTCTCTCTCTGCTCGCTTGCCACACTGTCAAAGAGGTAGACGGTGGGCCCGTGCGGAACTCATCGGTCTCCCGGAGAGAAGTTCAGGCGACTTCCCGAGCGACCGCGACCGCGCTCCAGCGGCTGAGCCTCTCGCTCTTCTCGTCGTACGTGAGCCAGGTGCCGTCGCCGAGAGGGCGGGCGAAGCCGTCCACCGGACCGTCCGGGTACTCGATGGTCCCGCGTATCTCCAGGGTGCGCGCGTCCAGGAGCCAGTGCCTGGGCCCGCGCATCTCGTCGTCGTACTCGACGGTGGAGGCGATGACGGTGTCGGCGTCGACGAAGCCGCAGGCCCAGTCCCAGCACGGCCGGTCCCCGTCGTCCCCGTCGTCCTCGTCGTCCTCTTCGTCATCCTCCGCCGGCGGCTCCCCCTCGGCGAGCACCGTCCCGTCCAGCGCGTGCAGCCGCACGTCGTCCCCGTAGTGCTCCATCGTGAGGAAGCCGGCGTGCTCCGGGTGGACGTCCATCAGGATCCGGTCCATCGTCTCGTTGAGGTCCCAGGACGTGAGCTCCTCGCCGTCCCAGCGCGCCCAGTAGAGCAGGATGCCGTCCTGCCCCATGCCGATGTCGAGTCCCATGTGGACCCCGTCGGGGTGCGAGACGTGGTGCGAGCCCGAGGCCACGCTGTCCAGCGGCAGCCGGGCCAGCTCACGCCCGTCCCGAGCGTCGAGCACCACCCACAGCTCGTCGTACTCCGTGTCCAGGTCGGCGACGTGCGCCCAGACGAACCGGCCGTCGTCCGAGACCCGGCAGGAGCCGTGCTCGCTCCCCCGGCAGACCTGCTGCTCGTCGCCGGGGTGCGGGTGGCCTATCTCCTGGTCCCAGCAGCCGTGCCGGTACTCCCACAGCGTCGTGCCGTCGGCGGCCACGGCGCGGACGGACCGCTGTCCGGAGAACGCGGCGAAGGACGCGTCCGGGCTCACCGAGTGAACGCCCATGTCCCACCCGGGCCACGGCACCGGGAAGACCGCGACCGGCGCCCGGTCCCCGGCGAGGAGCGCGTCGAGGTCGTAGGCCTCCAGCTCGTTCCCGTTCCGCAGCAGGGCGCGCCGCGTCCCGTCCCGGCGGCTCTCGAAGGCGAAGCCGTTGACCAGTGCGCCCGCGCCCGGGAGCCGTACCGAGTCGCGCAGTTGTACGGAGATCGACATGCCTCCGAAGGTAGCGGCCCGCACCGACAACGCCCGCCGCCGGTACCGACAACACCCGCTGCCCGTACCGACATCGCCGCCGCCCGCACCGGCAACACCCGCCGCCCGCGCGGAGAATGCCTTGCCCCGACCGTGACCCGACGCTTCCCCTTCATCGCTTGTTGCTGCACCGTCAACTCCGTACTCATAGGTTCCGGAGACGCGCGACCCCCGCCGCCAGACCGGGCAGCGGGGCGGTCACCACCACCTCACTGGAGTTTGACGTGGAGCGACGCAGTTTCCTGCGCGGAGCGGTCATCGGCACGTCGGCGGCCGCGTTCGGCGGCACGCTGATGCGCGGGGCCGCCTACGCGGCGCCCGCCCAGCCCGGCCCCGGCCCCTACGGAGCCCTCGGCGCGGCGGACGCCAACGGCATCCAGCTGCCGAGCGGATTCACCAGCCGGGTCATCGCCCGGTCCAGCCAGACGGTGAGCGGCACTTCGTACACCTGGCACAGCGCGCCCGACGGCGGCGCCTGCTTCGCCGACGGCACGGGCTGGATCTACGTGTCCAACTCGGAGATCAACCCCTCCGGCGGCGCGAGCGCGGTCAAGTTCGACTCGTCCGGCCAGATCACCGGCGCGTACCGCATCCTCTCCAACACCCGCCAGAACTGCGCGGGCGGCAAGACCCCGTGGAACACCTGGCTGTCCTGCGAGGAGGTCAGCCTCGGATACGTCTACGAGACCGACCCGTACGGCGTGAACGCGGCCGTCCGCCGGTCCGCCATGGGCAAGTTCAAGCACGAGGCGGCGGCCGCCGACCCGGTCCGCAAGGTCATCTACCTGACCGAGGACGAGACCAGCGGCTGCTTCTACCGCTTCATACCGACCACTTGGGGCAACCTCTCCTCCGGCACCCTCCAGGTGCTGGTGGCCGGCTCCGGCACCTCCGGCTCCTTCTCCTGGCAGAACGTGCCGGACCCGGACGGCTCCCCGACGTACACCCGCAACCAGGTCTCCGGCTCGAAGAAGTTCAACGGCGGCGAGGGCTGCCACTACGCCAACGACACGGTCTGGTTCACCACCAAGGGCGACAACCGCGTCTGGCAGCTGAACCTGGCGACCAGCACGTACGAACTCGCCTACGACGACTCGCTCGTGGTCGGCGGCGGCGCCCCGCTCACCGGCGTGGACAACGTCACCGGCTCGTCCTCCGGCGACCTGTACATCGCCGAGGACGGCGGCAACATGGAGATCTGCATCATCACGCCGGACGACGTGGTCACGCCGTTCCTGCGGATCAACGGCCAGTCGAGCTCGGAGATCACCGGACCGGCGTTCTCCCCCGACGGCAGCCGGCTGTACTTCTCCAGCCAGCGCGGCACCACCGGCAGCTCCTCGGGCGGCATCACCTACGAGGTGACCGGCCCGTTCCGCGCGTAACACACCGCGCCCCTGACGGCGTCGCCCAACAGGGCGGCGCCCAACGGGGTCAGCGTGTGCAGAACCGAATTGCCGTGCCTGAGCGTCGAGACCAGGCCGGCGTCGCGGAGCACCCCGGCATGCTGGCTCGCCGAGGCGAGGGACACCCCCGCCCGGCGGGCCAGTTCGCTCGTGGTGCTGCCGTCGCCGACGGCGCGCAGCACCGCGGAGCGGGTGTGGCCGACCAGTTTGGCGAGGGAGGGCCCGCCCGGCTCGCGGACGGTCGGCGACTCGCAATGGGTGACCGGGTAGACCAGTACCGGCGGCAGCAGCGGGTCCCGCAGCACGACCGGGGTCCCGCGGCAGAAGTACGAGGGCTGGAGCAGCAGTCCGCGCCCGTCCAGGCGGATGTCGCGGTCGACCGGGTAGTCGGCCTCCAGGACCGGCGCGCGCCAGCGCAGCATCGGCGGCAGCGAGGCGAGGAGTTCGTCGGCCCCGCCGTCGAGGACGGCCCGGCCGCGGATCGCCCGGTCGGCGTCGACCCGGGCCTGCACCCGGGACCAGTACGGGGCGATGGCGGCTCGGTGGTAGCCGCGCAGCGCGTCGACGAGCCGGCCGAGGGCTTCGCCGCGGCCCTCGGCGAGCCCGGCGAGCGCGCCGGGCAGGGAGCCGTCGGTCCGGCCGGCGCGGGTGGCGCAGAGCAGCGCCAGCTCGGCGCGGAGCCGGGCGGCAGGGGTGGCGCGGAGCGCCTGGATGGCCTCGTCGAGGCCATGGACGCCCTCCGGGGGCGTCAGGAAGTCGGGAAAATAGCCGCGCCCGGGTATCAGCGCGGCCAGCAGTCGTGTTTCACTGTTCAACCGCTTCCGGGTGCTCGCTCGCCATTCCTTGTAGACCGTCGAGCCGCGCCGGTCTCTCAATCGGTGAAAACTGAGAATCGTTTCCCACAGAACATCCGGCCGGGCGGCCATCCGCACCCCGGCGAGGTCGTCCCCGGTGAAATGAATACGCAGCATGGAACCCACCCCTGTGCACTCGCAATCGCCCCCGTCGACGAGTATGCATGTCATCACAGGACGTTACCAGGGCCTTTAAGCCACAGTTGAAACGCATCGCGGCCGACCGGCCGGAAGCGAAAGGCTGTGCGGTGTCGGGCAGGAAACCTTCAGGACCGAGGTGGCGCGGCGAAGACCGTGGGGGGCTTCGCGCGTCCGGCGGCGGTCGGCGAGGGTTGCGGCTCACTTGCCCGGCACGGGTAATGGGCGCGGCCCCTGGGTGGGGATCCGGGGGCCGCGCCCCGCCCTCCCTTTGCGGGACGAATGGCGGAAACCCACGGAAGTCTTCGACCCCCGGCATTACTCCGCAGTTCAACAGGTTGAAATTGAACCGGCCGGGACCGAACACGAGCCGACATTTACCCAACGGGAGAAAAACGACGGGGCGGACACCTCCGCACAAGGTGTCCGCCCCGTCTCTCCTGCTGACCGGAGCCGTCGCCCATCGGTTTGAGGGTCGGGGACGAGCGACGGCTCCGGGGTCTTCGTTACTGAATGGCTGATCAGCGGCTTCCGCCGTCGGCCGTCAGCGGCTTGCGCCGCCCGCCGTCAGCGGCTGTCGCTGCCGGCCGATCCGGCCGCCGCGCGGCCCGCCTCCAGGCGCGCCACCGGGATCCGGAACGGCGAGCAGGAGACGTAGTCGAGGCCCACCTCGTGGAAGAAGTGCACCGACTCCGGGTCGCCGCCGTGCTCGCCGCAGACGCCGAGCTTGATGTCCGGGCGGGTGGCCCGGCCGGCCTGGACCGCGCTGCGGACCAGCGCGCCGACGCCGTCCTTGTCGATGGTCTCGAACGGGCTGACGCCGAAGATGCCCTTCTCCAGGTACGCGGTGAAGAAGCTCGCCTCCACATCGTCCCGGGAGAAGCCCCACACCGTCTGGGTGAGGTCGTTGGTGCCGAAGGAGAAGAACTCGGCGGCCTCGGCGATCTGACCGGCGGTCACGGCGGCGCGCGGCAGCTCGATCATGGTGCCGAGCGCGAGCTTCAGCTCGACGCCGGTCTGCGCCTGGACCTCGGCGATGACCTGCTCGGCCTCGTCGCGGACGATCTCCAGCTCCTGGACGGTGCCGACGAGCGGGATCATGATCTCGGGGCGCGGGTCGCCCTTCGCGTCGATGCGCTGGGCCGCGGCCTCGGCGATCGCCCGGACCTGCATGGTGAACAGGCCGGGGATGACCAGGCCGAGGCGGACGCCGCGCAGACCCAGCATCGGGTTCTGCTCGTGCAGCCGGTGCACGGCCTGGAGCAGGCGCAGCTCGTTCTCGTGCGGCTCCTTGCGGGCCTCGGCGAGCGCGACGCGCACCGACAGCTCGGTGATGTCGGGCAGGAACTCGTGCAGCGGCGGGTCGAGCAGCCGGACCGTGACGGGCAGGCCGTCCATGGCCTCGAAGAGCTCGACGAAGTCCTTCTTCTGCAGCGGGAGCAGGGCCTCCAGGGCCTCCGAGCGCTCCTCGTCGGTGTCGGCGAGGATCAGCTTCTCGACCATCTCGCGGCGCTCGCCGAGGAACATGTGCTCGGTGCGGCACAGGCCGATGCCCTGGGCGCCGAAGCGACGGGCGCGCGAGGCGTCCTCGGCGTTGTCGGCGTTGGCCCGTACGCGCAGGCGGCGTACTCGGTCCGCGTACGCCATGATCCGGTGCACGGCGGCGACCAGCTCGTCGGCGTCGTCGGCGCCGGCGTGCATGCGGCCCTCGAAGTACTCGACGACCGGGGACGGCACGACGGGCACCTCGCCGAGGTACACCTTGCCGGTGGAGCCGTCGATGGAGACGACGTCGCCCTCCTCGACGACCACGCCGGAGGAGGTGGTCATCCGGCGGCGCTTGGTGTCGACCTCGAGCTCCTCGGCACCGCAGACACAGGTCTTGCCCATGCCGCGGGCGACGACGGCGGCGTGCGAGGTCTTGCCGCCGCGCGAGGTCAGGATGCCCTCGGCGGCGATCATGCCGTCCAGGTCGTCCGGGTTGGTCTCGCGGCGGATCAGGATGACCTTCTCGCCGGAGCGGGACCACTTGACGGCCGTGTAGGAGTCGAAGACGGCCTTGCCGACGGCCGCGCCCGGGGAGGCGGCGATGCCGCGGCCGACCTGCTCGACCTTCGCGTTCTCGTCGAACTTCGGGAACATCAGCTGGGCGAGCTGCGCGCCGGTGACCCGCTGCAGCGCCTCGGCCTCGTCGATCAGGCCCTGGTCCACGAGCTGGGTGGCGATGCGGAAGGCGGCGCCGGCGGTGCGCTTGCCGACCCGGGTCTGCAGCATCCAGAGCTGGCCGCGCTCGATGGTGAACTCGATGTCGCAGAGATCCTTGTAGTGGGTCTCCAGCGTCTCCATGATCTGCATGAGCTGGTCGTACGACTTCTTGTCGATCGACTCCAGCTCGGCGAGCGGCACGGTGTTGCGGATGCCGGCGACGACGTCCTCGCCCTGCGCGTTCGTGAGGTAGTCGCCGTAGACGCCCGCGTGGCCGGAGGCGGGGTCGCGGGTGAAGGCGACGCCGGTGCCGGAGTCCGGGCCGAGGTTGCCGAAGACCATGGAGCAGACGTTGACCGCGGTGCCCAGGTCGTGCGGGATGCGCTCCTGGCGGCGGTACAGCTTCGCGCGGTCGGTGTTCCAGGAGTTGAAGACCGCCTCGATGGCGAGATCCATCTGCTCGCGCGGGTCCTGCGGGAAGTCCCGGCCCGTCGCGGCCTTGACGATCTTCTTGAAGCCCTTGACGAGCTTCTTCAGGTCGGCGGCGTCCAGGTCGGTGTCGCTGGTGACCTTCTTCGCGGCCTTGGCCTCTTCGAGGGCCTCCTCGAAGAGCTCGCCCTCGACGCCGAGGACGGTCTTGCCGAACATCTGGATCAGGCGGCGGTACGAGTCCCAGGCGAACCGCTCGTTGTCGGCCTGGGCGGCCAGACCGGTGACGGACTCGTCGGACAGGCCGATGTTGAGGACCGTGTCCATCATGCCGGGCATGGAGAACTTGGCGCCGGAACGCACCGAGACGAGCAGCGGGTCGTCGGCCTGGCCGAGCTTCTTGCCCATCTGCTGCTCAAGGGCGTCGAGGTGCGCGCTGACCTCGTCGCGGAGCTCGACCGGCTCGGAGCCGCTGTCGAGGTAGACCTTGCAGGCCTCGGTGGTGATCGTGAAGCCGGGAGGAACCGGGAGGCCGAGGTTGGTCATCTCGGCCAGGTTCGCGCCCTTGCCACCGAGCAGGTCCTTCAGGTCCCTGTTGCCCTCGGTGAAGTCGTACACGAACTTCTGATCTTTGTTTTCCGACACGGGTCTCGACTCCTCGAGGACTCGGTGGCTGCCCTGACGGCGAGGAACATACCCAGATCGAAGGCGTCTGGGTACGTACGCCTACCCGTCATACGGCCTTAACCACCCGTCCGCCACCAGATCCAATGTTTCCAGCGAGTAGCCAGATGCTTCAAACGTCGAAGACTGCTTGACCCAGACGAGAGATTATCCGCTCACGTGAGCGCGGTTCCGAGCAGTTGCGTTCAAGACTTGAACGCAAAAGGGTGGCACTGAGTGCCACCCTTTTTGAGAAGTGGAGCCATCCGAAGATGCTCATCTGAGCGCAACCCTGATCAGGGGTGGCGAGAATCACGCCCTCGGAGAGACCCCGTTCCCACGATTCGGACGGGTTCGGGACGGGTCCCGGACGGTCCGCGACGGTGCGGGGAGGTCAGCCGCCGGAGGTGTCGAGTTCCGCGTCCGCGCTGATGGAGGCGCAGTCGTACGGGTCTTTCAGCCAGCCGTCGGGCAGCACGACGCGGTTGTTGCCCGAGGTGCGGCCGCGCGGGCCGTCCGCGCCGACCGGCCAGGGCTGGTCAAGCTCCAGCTCGCTCAACTGAGCGCGCAGCTCTTCCAGGGACGAGGTGATCGCCAGCCTCTTGCGCATCTCGGAGCCGACCGCGAAGCCCTTGAGGTACCAGGCCACGTGCTTGCGGAAGTCGATGACACCCCGTGTCTCGTCGCCGATCCACTCGCCGAGCAGCGTCGCGTGCCGCACCATCACCTCGGCGACCTGTCGCAGCCCCGGAGCCGCGTACGTCCCCGAGCCCTCGAAGCCCGCCACCAGGTCGCCGAAGAGCCACGGCCGGCCCAGACAGCCGCGGCCCACGACGACGCCGTCGCAGCCCGTCTCGCGCATCATCCGCAGCGCGTCGTCGGCCGACCAGATGTCGCCGTTGCCGAGCACCGGGATCTCCGGGACGTGCTCCTTGAGCCGCGCGATGGCGTCCCAGTCGGCCGTGCCGCCGTAGTGCTGCGCCGCCGTGCGGCCGTGCAGCGCGATGGCGGTGACGCCCTCCTCGACCGCGATCCGGCCCGCGTCCAGGTACGTGATGTGGTCGTCGTCGATGCCCTTGCGCATCTTCATAGTCACGGGCAGGACACCCGCGTTCGACACGGCTTCGTTGAGGATGGCCCGCAGCAGCGGCCGCTTGTACGGGAGCGCGGAGCCGCCGCCCTTGCGGGTCACCTTGGGGACCGGGCAGCCGAAGTTCAGGTCGATGTGGTCGGCGAGGTCCTCGTCGACGATCATCCGCACGGCCTTGCCGACGGTGACCGGGTCGACGCCGTACAGCTGGATCGACCGGGGCTTCTCGGTCTCGTCGAAGTGGATCAGCTGCATGGTCTTGTCGTTGCGCTCGACCAGCGCCCGCGTCGTGATCATCTCGCTCACGAACAGCCCCTTACCGCCGGAGAACTCACGGCAGAGGGTGCGGAAGGGGGCATTGGTGATGCCGGCCATCGGGGCGAGCACCACCGGGGGCTGCACGATGTGCGGCCCGATGGCGAGGGGAGTGAACGCGGTCATCCAGCCATTGTCACCCATACGCCGCACGGCCCGTCGGCTCCGGACGCGCACGGGCCCCGGGTCACCGTGGTGACCACGCGCACGAGCCCCGGATCACCGTGGTGACCCGGGGCCCGCTCGGCTGCGAAGTGCGCTGCGCCGGACGGCGACTACGCGGTCTCGTCGCCCTGCGCGCGCTCGCGCATCTTCTTCAGCAGCTCCTGCTTCTGGTCCGCGGCCGTCCTGCGGTCGGCGTTGCGGCCCTGAGCGGCGCCGTGCTGTTCGGCGCGGGACAGCTTCTTGCGCTGTCCGCCGACGCCGAGGAGGTTGTTACGGCCCTTGGCCATGGGTTCTCCCATCGGGGTGAGACGTGATCCGGGAATCGTCGGGGCGTCAGGCGGGCACCAGGGCCCGCCGCGCTCTCACTCGTAGATCTGGAAGAACGAGTACATGCCGGTGACGCTACCCGGCCGGGCGGGGACCGTCACACGGATTTCGAGTTCTCGACCTGACGGATGACAGATGTTGAAATCTGTCATCCGTCATGGCATGGTTGTCACATGGCAACCACCAACGCACTTCCCACCCGCCCGCTGGGCACCACCGGCCCCCAGGTCTCCGCCCTCGGTCTCGGCTGCATGGGCATGTCCGCGCTGTACGGCGAGAGCGACCGCACCGAGTCGATCGCGACCATCCACGCGGCGCTCGACGCCGGCGTGACCCTGCTCGACACCGGCGACTTCTACGGGATGGGGCACAACGAGCTGCTGATCGACGAGGCTCTGCGCACCGCGCCCGCCGGGTCCCGTGAGAAGGCGCAGATCAGCGTGAAGTTCGGCGCCCTGCGCACCGTCGAGGGCGGCTTCACCGGGTACGACGGCCGGCCGGCGGCGGTGAAGAACTTCGCGGCGTACTCGCTCCAGCGCCTGGGCACGGACCACATCGACGTCTACCGGATCGCCCGGGTCGACCCCGATGTCCCGATCGAGGAGACGGTCGGCGCCATCGCCGAGCTGGTCGAGGCCGGCCATGTCCGCCACATCGGCCTGTCCGAGGTCGGCGCGGACACGCTGCGCCGGGCGGCCGCGGTCGCCCCGATCTCGGACGTGCAGATCGAGTACTCGCTGATATCGCGCGGCATCGAGGAGAAGATCCTGCCGGCCGCCCGCGAGCTGGGCGTGGGCATCACGGCGTACGGGGTGCTCTCGCGCGGGCTGATCAGCGGCCACTTCACCCGCGACCGCGAGCTGCCCCCGGGCGACTTCCGCGGCATGAGCCCGCGCTTCCAGGGCGAGAATCTGCGGCACAACCTCGACCTCGTCGAGCGGCTGCGCGCGATAGCCGAGCGCAAGGGGGCCACGGTCGCGCAGACCGCCATCGCCTGGGTGCTCGCCCAGGGCGAGCGGCAGGGCGCGGACATCGTGCCGCTGATCGGCGCCCGTCGCCGGGACCGGCTGGCGGAGGCCCTCGGCGCGCTGGACGTGACGCTGGACGCGGCGGACCTGGCGGCCATCGAGCAGGCCGTGCCGGTGGGCGCGGCGGCCGGGGAGCGCTACCCGGAGGCGCAGATGGCGCACCTGGACAGCGAGCACTGACCGCCCCGCCCCGACAGGTACTGTCGACAGCATGCCGACCGAGACCCTCACCGCCGAGCGCATCCTCGAAGCCACCGAGGAGGTGCTGCGCCGCTACGGCCCGGCGAAGGCCACGGTGGTGGACGTCGCCCGGGTGCTCGGCGTCTCCCACGGCAGCGTGTACCGGCACTTCCGCACGAAGGCGGCGCTGCGCGAGGCGGTGACGCATCGCTGGCTGAGCCGCACCGAGGTCGCCCTCGCGGAGCTGACCGACGCGGCGGACCGACCGGCCCCGGAGAAGCTGCACGCCTGGTTCGCCGGCCTCTTCGAGGCCAAGCGGCACAAGGCGGGGGACGACCCCGAGCTGTTCGCGACGTACGGGGTGCTCATCGACGAGAGCAGCGGGGTGGTCGAGGAGCACATCGAGGTGCTGATCGGCCAGGTCCGCAGCATCGTCGAGGAGGGCGTGCGGGACGGCGAGTTCACCGCGCCCGAGCCCGACGCCACGGCCCGCGCGCTGTTCAGCGCCACGGCCCACTTCCACGACCCGGCATACGCCCCGGAGTGGCGCAAGCCCAGCGTCGACACGGAGTTCGACGCCGTGGTCGACCTCCTACTCCGCGGCCTGCGCGCCTAGGGGGCAGACACCCCCCTAAGCCTCTACGAGCTGCCCGCCGTCGGGTCGATCGTTGCCTGGTGTTCCTGGGCCAGGTGCTCCTCCGCCTTCAACCAGGGCAGGAACTGGGCGCTCTTGCGCCACCCACAGGTGTCGCAGCTCAACAAGCGCTGCACACCGGATCGCCGGACTCGCACGACGTGTTCCCTGCCGTGCCCGTCCCATCTGCTGACCTTGCTGGTGGTCATCGACACCATGGCGCCCAGTCTGCACGCAAGCCCCCGGTTCCGTACCCGGAACCGGGGGCTTGTTTCTTGATCCTGCGTCAGCAGCCGAGCAGGCGGCTGCCGAGGTAGCCCTGGATCTGGTCCAGGGAGACGCGCTCCTGCTTCATGGTGTCGCGCTCGCGCACGGTCACCGCGTTGTCGTCCAGGGTGTCGAAGTCGACCGTCACGCAGAACGGCGTGCCGATCTCATCCTGGCGCCGGTAGCGGCGACCGATCGCCTGCGAGTCGTCGAACTCGACCACCCAGCGCTTGCGCAGGTCGGCGGCGAGCCCCTTCGCCTTCGGCGACAGCGCCTCGTTGCGGGACAGCGGCAGCACCGCCACCTTGACCGGGGCCAGCCGCGGGTCGAAGCGCATGACGGTGCGTTTGTCCACGCCACCCTTGGTGTTCGGGGCCTCGTCCTCGTCGTACGCCTCGAGCAGGAAGGCCAGCACCGCGCGGGTGAGGCCGGCGGCCGGCTCGATCACGTACGGCATCCAGCGCTCGCTCTTGGCCTGGTCGAAGTAGGACAGGTCGACGCCGGAGTGCTTGCTGTGCGTGGAGAGGTCGAAGTCGGTGCGGTTGGCGATGCCCTCCAGCTCCGAGAACTCGGTGCCGCCGAACCGGAAGCGGTATTCGATGTCTACCGTCCGCTTCGCGTAGTGCGACAGCTTCTCCTTCGGGTGCTCGTAGAAGCGCAGGTTCTCGGGGTTGATGCCGAGGCCGATGTACCAGTTCCAGCGCTCCTGGAGCCAGTATTCGTGCCACGT
>NZ_DATCVQ010000289.1:0-6260 GCF_036566765.1 Streptomyces sp. | reverse complement strand
ATCGTCCGCGAGGCCGACGTCCTCGTCGCCGCCGTCGGCAAGCCGAACTTCATCAAGGGCGAGGACATCAAGCCGGGCGCGGTCGTGATCGACGCCGGCTACAACCCGGGCAACGTCGGCGACGTCGACTTCGAGACGGCGGCCGAGCGCGCCTCCCTGATCACGCCGGTCCCGGGCGGCGTCGGCCCGATGACGATCGCGGTGCTGCTGGCGCAGACGGTCGAGGGGGCGGAGCGGCAGCTCGGGCTGGTGTAGGGGCGAAGAGCGGGCGGCCCGGGGGCGGGCGTCGGCCCCCGGGGTGGGCGGCGGCGGGCGTCGGCGCCGGCTGTCGATGCCGGTGCGGCTGGACGCGCCGGTCCGGATCTCGGCGGCGGCCTGGTGATGGGCGGTGGCCCGGGAAGGGGCGCCGATCCGGCCGTCGGCACGGTCCGCGTGTCGGTGCCGGTCCGGCTGTCGGCATCCGTCTGCCTGTCTGCACCCGTCCGCCTATTGGTGCCGCATCCGGCTTTCGGCCGCGGCCCGGCGGCGGGCGGTGTCGGCTCAGGCTGCGGCGTCCGGAACGCCTCCTCGACCTTCCACCGGATCCCGGCGATGCCGATCAGCGTGTTCAACGACACCGGGGCTGGGGCCCAGCAGCGGTAGAACGCGCTCTCGCCGGTGGTCGGGCTGCGCCGGTTGAGTAGGGAGCGCCGCCCGCGCTCCGGCGGTTCGGACTCGTCCAGGCGCAGCGCCAGCGCGGGCTGGGTCGCGAACTCCAGGTCGCCCGGCAGGCCGGCCGCGGCGCACCGGGCCGGGTCGTCCGCCCAGACCCGCGGAACGTACAGCTCGCGGTCCACGAACGCCGCCCCGGCCGGCGTGGCCCAGATCGCGCACACCGTCACCTGGGTGTTCTCGATCCGACCGGCGGTGCCGGAGTAGTGCCGCTGCACACCGACGGTGTGCACGCCCTCCTTCACATCCCCGGTCTCGTCCGGCACCAGCGTCCCGCCGCCGCCCAGATGCTCGACGCCCGTGTCCCGCACGACGTCCCGGACCCCGTCGTGATCCCACGCGCCGCGCGACAAGAACGACTGCATCACCGCCGGGGAGGCGTCGCCGGCCTGCTCAGCGATCGTCCAGCCGTTCTCACGCGGCAGCTCGGCAAGCAGCCCGCGCACCATCCGCTCGGCGGTCCGACGCGGCTCGACCCGGCCGGCCACCCGCCCACCAACTCCCTGAACAACACCAGCAACGAACTTCAGCTGGACTAGGGGCCGGTGAGCCTGTCACCAGGGCACTGTTCCACCGTCGTCGAAGAATCCGCCGGTCGGTCCGTCGTCGGGCAGGGTCGCGAGGTGAATCGCGATCGCCGCGCCCTGGTGAGGAGTGCGGACGCCCTGGAAGCCGTTGAGGTCGGTGGCGGTGAAGCCGGGACAGCCGGAGTTGATCAGGATGTTGGTGTCGCTCAGCTCCTTGGCATATTGGACGGTGACGGCGTTGAGGAAGGTCTTGGACGCCAAGTACGCAGCGGGAATCGGGCCCATGTCGATGCCGGGCGTGGTCTGCAGGCTGAGCGAGCCGACGCTGCTGGACATGTTCACGATCCGCGGCGATGCCGAGCCGCGCAGCATGGGCAGCATCGCGTTGGTCACGCGGATGACCCCGATCACGTTGGTTTCCACGACGACTCGTACGGTCGCGGGATCGACCGTGGTGGGCGTCTGCGGCATACCGCCGGTGATCGCGGCGTTGTTGACCAGGACGTCGAGCCCTCCGGCGCGGTCGGCGATCAGCTCGGCCGCGGCGGCCACACTTGCGTCGTCTGCCACGTCGAGCGGAACGCCGAACGCGTCGGTCCCGGCTGCGCGCAGCTTCTCCACCGCGGTGTCGCGGCGCTGTTGATCCCGCGCGCCCACGCCGATTCGCCAGCCGAGGGAGCCCAGGCCCGCCGCGATCTCGTATCCGATTCCCTTGTTCGCACCGGTCACCAGCGCGATCGTCTGTTCACTCATGTCATCAAGCGTGGTGCGGACTCGGGTGGGACGTCCAAGACCGACTGGGTGGGCGGTGATACCGCACGGATATCGGTCGTGGTGAGCGCCGGATACGATGACGCGGTGGAGACGCGAGAGCTACGATATTTCGTCGCCGTCGCGGAGGAGTTGCACTTCGGGCGGGCGGCGCAGCGGCTCGCCATGGCGCAACCACCGCTGTCGCGGGCGATCCAGCAGCTCGAGCGGCGGCTCGGAGTGGTTCTGCTGCACCGCACTGCTCGCGCAGTCGCCTTGACCGAGGCCGGGTCGGTGCTTCTGCGGGAGGCCCGGGCCGCACTCGACGCGGTCGAAGCCGCCGAGCGCCGCACCCGCCGCGCAGCTGCCGAACCGCCCGGTGTGGTGCTGGCCACGAAAGCCGGAGCCTCCAGCGAACTGGTGTCGAAGCTGTTGGACACCTACGCCGCCGAGCCCGGCGCAGTCGCCGTCGAGGTGATGCTGTGCGGGCCCGGCGAGCAGGAAAGGCTGCTGCGCGACGGGCGTGCCGACGTTGCTCTGCTCCAGCTGCCCTTCGACACGACGGCCGGACTCGACACCGAGGACCTGCACACCGAACAGCAGGTCGTGGTCCTGCCCGCGGGGCACCCCTTGGCCAACCGACCCCATATGTCGATAGCCGAGGTCACCACTCTGACGGACCTGCCCCTGCCACGCTGGCCTCGACGGGGCGGGGGCTATCCGGACGGACCTGGCCCGCAGGTGCGCGACCAGACCCAGCTGTTCCAGCTGATCGCGCTCGGACGAGCCTGCGCGGTCGTGCCCGAGTCCCTCCGAGCCCACCTGCGCGACGATCATGCGACGGTGCCGGTGCCGGACGCACCGGCAGTCACGACCGTCATCGCCTGGCCACCCCACAGCAGATCCAAAGCCGTCGCCGACCTCGTCCGCACCGCGACACGCCTCTAGCCAACGGCTGTTGTACCGGTCCTTGTCGAAGCGCGGCGGGCGACCCCCCTGCCCGGCCCCGGCGTGAGGGTTCACGGCCTGGTCGTTTTTCTCGAGGACGACGTGGCGGATGCCTCGTCGCCGCAGGTAGCGGCGTGTCCGATAGTTGCTGTAGGCCCTGTCGGCGCTGACGCTGTCCGGTGTGGTGCGTGGGCGGCCTGGCCCGAGCACGGATCGAGGTGGAATCAACCGAGACGTCCCAGTCGATCTTCCCCGCGGCATCGGCATCGACCTGGGCCTGCACCTGCTGGAGCTCCAGTGGGCGACATGGGCGCGGTCAGCACCTGCGATGCCACCAAGCCAACCCCGGCTCTGCCGTTGGCTCGTGATGCGTTCGCCCGAGGAGCATCGCGTCCAGGCGCTCGACCTGCGCCCAGAGTTCGCCGGCGGCCCTCGGTGGAAGCATGAACAGAGCCTCTTGCAGCTTGTCCCGGGCCCAACCCTCACCGCAGCACGGGCAGGTGAATTCAGCCTCCCACTGCCTCCACCGGCGCTTCGTGCCGTGAACACGCACGGACCACACGCTCAGCGCCACCGCCACGATGCCCGGAGACAATCGTTCCCGTTCGAGCACACGGACGGCAGCATTCGCCGCTCCCGACAGACCTGGGATATCGCGATACCGCACCCAGGGGCTTCCCCAGTCGCGTGTCCGCGACCGAAGCGAGGCTGGTGTTCTACGAGGCACGGCCCCTTCGGATGCAAGTCATGGACGACATCCTCCCACAGCCCAAGATCGGCCGGACAGGACCTAGTACTACACCACCAGCACACCGCCCAGCGATGCCACCACCCAGCGACGGTGAGCAACATCCCTACGACACCTATCGAACCTCAGCTGGAGTACCGAGTTGAGGCACCGCCCCTGTGCCCCGTCGGGTCGTCGAGGACGGTGCGGATCACCGAGTGGGCCGCGCCGAGGAGCGGGCCCTCCGTGCCGAGGCGGGAGACCGTCAGGGCGGGGGTTCCGTCCTGGGGGGTGCGGCGGGTCAACTCGCGCTCCAGGGACGGCAGGAGCCAGGGCGCGAGCCGGGCCAGCGAGCCGCCCAGGACGATCGCGCGCGGGTCGAGCAGGTTGACCGTGCCGGCCAGGGCGATCCCCAGCGCCGTGCCCGCCGCCCGCAGGGCGCGGCGGGCCGCCGGGTCGCCCTCGTCGGCGCGTGCCCGCAGCAGCCCCTCCGGACGGCCCTTCGCCGTGAGGCCCGCGGCCCGCAACAGCGCCTCCTCGCCCGCGTACTGCTCCAGGCAGCCGCGGCCGCCGCAGGGGCAGCGCGGGCCCTCGGGCCGTACGGGCACGTGCCCCAGCTCGCCGGCGAAGCCGTGTGTGCCACGCAGCAGCCGGCCCTCGACGACCACGGCCGCGCCGATCCCGATCTCCGCCGACACGTGCACGAAGTCTCCCGGCACGCCCTCCAGCCACAGCTCGGCGAGCGCGCCGAGATTCGCCTCGTTGTCGACGGTGAGAGCGGGCCCGTACGGCAGGTGTGCGCCGAGGTCCACCTCGCGCCAGCCCAGGTTGGGCGCGCGGACGACGGTGTGGGTGTCGCGGGCGACCAGTCCGGGCACGGCGACCGCCACGCCCGCCGGACGCAGCCCCTCTGCCCGTGCCGTGCCGCCGACGCGGTCGATCAGCGCCGCGAGTTCGGCGAGTACGGTCCCGGCCGGACGCCCCCGGTTGTCAACCTCGGCCGTGGCCCTGGCCCGTACCCTGCCGCGCAGGTCGACGGCGACCGCCGCGAGATGGTCCACGCCCACCTCCGCCCCGATGCCGCACGGGCCCCGGTCGCTCAGGGACAGCGCGCTGCCGGGCCGGCCGACCGTGCCGGACTGCTCCAGGCCGAGGTCCGTCAGGAGCCCCGTCCGGATCAGCTCGTCGACCAGTGAGGACACGGCGGCCCGGGTGAGCCCGATGCGTCCGGCGACGGCCGCGCGGGACAGTGGGCCGTGGTCGGCGACCGTGTGCAGGACCAGGGAGAGGTTGCGCCGCCGGATGCCCTGCTGGGTGTTCTCCGCGGCCGGCGGCCGTCTGGGTCCGCTCATCGGGCCGCCGCCCCGCGCAGCAGCGAGCCCGCGTCTTCCAGTACCGACCCGATCCGATCCAGCGCCGCCCGGTCGACCGGGACGGGCGGGTACACCGGTCCGCGTGCCGTGTCCCAGCGCCGTGCCACCTCCGCCGGGTCCTCGCCCGTCAGGATCGACGCGGCCTGCGCGGCCGCGCCGAGCGCCACCAAGTCCTGTGCATCGGGCACTTGGACCGGTCGGCCCGACAGCCGCCGGACCGTCTCGCGCCAGGCCGTGCCGCGCGCCCCGCCGCCGATCAGAAGCAGCGGCTGGTCGGAACCCGGTGCGCCCGCGACGTCGAGCACCCGGTCGAGCGCGGCGAGGAGCGCGTACACGGCCCCGTCGTACGCGGCCTGGAGCAGCCCGCCGGGCGTCGTGTCGTGCCGCAGGCCGTACATCAGTCCGGCGGACCGGGGGAGCGGCGGGGTCCGTTCGCCGTCGAGGAACGGCAGCAGCACCTCGCCGCCGGACGGCTCGACCGCCTCGCGGTCGCGCCCGAGGAGCGCCGCGACGCGGTCGACGGCCAGGGTGCAGTTGAGGGTGCAGGCGAGCGGGAGCCACTGGCCGCGCGCGTCGGCGAACCCTGCGACGGTCCCGGTCGGATCGGCGGCGGGGCGCGTCGCGACGGAGTAGACGGTGCCCGAGGTGCCCAGGCTCAGCACCGGGACGCCGGGGCGCAGCCCGAGCCCGAGGGCGGCGGCCGCGTTGTCGCCGGTCCCGGCGCCCACCAACGCGCCCTCTGGCAGCGCCAGTCCGGGCAGGCCGCGGCGGACCGTGCCGATCTCCGCGAACGGGTCCGCGACCTCGGGCAGCGCGTCCGGGCCGAGCCCGACGTGTTCCAGGACGCCCGCGTCGTACGTCTCCGTCGGCGCCGCCCACCAGCCGGTGCCGGACGCGTCGCCGCGGTCGGTGACCGCGCGGCCGGAGAGCCGCTCGGTGAGGTAGTCGTGGGGGAGCCGGACGGCGACCGTGGCGGCGGCGGACTCCGGCTCGTACGCGCGCAGCCAGGCCCACTTCGCGACGGTGAACGCGGGGCCGGGAACGTTTCCGATGCGGGCGGCCCAGGCGTCCGGGCCGCCGAGCTCCGCGACCAGCCGCTCCGCGTCGTCGGCGGACCGCACATCGTTCCACAGCAGCGCGGGCCGCACCGGGCGGCCGGCGGCGTCCAGGGCGACCAGGCCGTGCTGCTGGCCGGCGACGGACACGGCGGAGGCCTGGCGGGCC
>NZ_DATCVQ010000288.1:0-10366 GCF_036566765.1 Streptomyces sp. | reverse complement strand
CTCGAGGGTGGTGTAGTTCTTGAAGATCACACCACCGTTCTTCGCCTTGTTCGGGCCCTTGTAGTCGTCGTTGCGGACGATCTTGATCTGCTTCTTGTGGTCCCAGCTGTCGAACTTGTAGGGACCGTTGCCGACCGGCTTCTCGCCCGCGGCCTTGGTGTCCTTGTAGAAGGACGCCGGCAGCGGCGCGAAGACGATGTAGGCGAGCTTGTGACCGAAGGCCGGCGTGGCCTTGGTGAGCTCGATCTTGAAGGTGCTGTCGTCGACGACGGTCAGACCATCGAGCTTGTCGGCGGTCGCCTTGGCGCCCTCCGCGTCGGGGTGGACCTTGTCGTAGCCCTTGATGTCGGCGAACCAGGACGCGAGGCCCATGGCGTTGCCGATGTTGGCGTTCCAGTTCCACGCGTCCACGTAGGACTTGGCGGTCACCGGGGTGCCGTCGTGGAAGTTCCAGCCCTTCTTGAGCTTGACGGTCCACGTCTTCGAGTCGGTGGTCTCCACCGACTCGGCGTTGATCATCTCCAGGGAGCCGTCGTCCTTGTAGTCGACCAGGGTCGAGAACAGGCCGGACATGACGATGGAGCCGTTGGACTCCATGGTGTCTCCGGTGTGGAGGAGCTTCTCCGGCTCGCCCACCTCCATGGAGAAGATGCCGTTCGGGTCAACTTCGCCCTTGGCGTCGCTGCCACTGCCGCTGCCCCCGCCACAGGCGGTCGCTGCCAGGGCGACGACAATCGCGCCCACTACCCACTTGGCGCTCTTGGCACCGCGCATGGGTTCCTCCTCATGAGTCCACTTGTCGCTACATGAGGGGTACTTGCAGGCTCGCCGACACCCCTGACGGCGAAATCCCTTGTACCCCGAGTGTGCTCGTGAGTCGGCACTCCCCACAGTGCGTGACCCATTGACCCGAGCTCAATGGAGCCAACTATTAAGTACGTCAGGGCTGTAAACCACACTTAAGTGGTCTCGTTTTGGCAACATCAGGATGGGCCATGAGACTGAAATCTGGACAAAGCGAGCACAGACAGACACCCCCGAAACGGACCGTTAACACACGTTCCGGAGAGCGACGACCGATATCCGGACACCGTGCAGGGGTAATCGATTTGACGAAAGGCCCGGGCCCCCACAGTGTCTGCGGGGGCCCGGGCCCTACGTCTGACGCGAAGTCAGTCAGCTGTGACGCACGTCACCTTGGCGAGTACGGCCAGGTCAGCCGTTCTTCGCGCGGGAGGCGGTGCGGCCGCGCTCCTTCTGGTCCAGGACGACCTTGCGGATGCGCACGGCCTCCGGGGTGACCTCGACGCACTCGTCGTCGCGGCAGAACTCCAGGGACTGCTCCAGGGAGAGCTTGCGCGGCGGCACGATCGCCTCGAAGGAGTCGGCCGAGGAGGAGCGCATGTTGGTGAGCTTCTTCTCCTTGGTGATGTTCACGTCCATGTCGTCCGAGCGCGAGTTCTCGCCGACGATCATGCCCTCGTACACCTCGGTGCCGGGGTCGGTGAACAGGACGCCGCGCTCCTGGAGGTTGGTCATCGCGAAGGCGGTGACCGCGCCCGCGCGGTCGGCGACCAGCGAACCGTTGTTACGGGTCGTCAGCGTGCCGAACCACGGCTCGTGGCCCTCGTGGATCGAGTGGGCGATGCCCGTGCCGCGGGTGTTGGTCAGGAACTCCGTACGGAAGCCGATGAGGCCACGGGACGGAACGACGAACTCCATGCGGACCCAGCCGGAGCCGTGGTTCGACATGTTGTCCATGCGGCCCTTGCGGATGCCCATGAGCTGCGTGACCGCACCCATGTGCTCCTCGGGCACGTCGACCGTCAGACGCTCGACGGGCTCGTGGATCTTGCCGTCGACCTCCTTGGTGACGACCTGCGGCTTGCCGATGGTCAGCTCGAAGCCCTCGCGGCGCATCTGCTCGACCAGGATGGCGAGCGCGAGCTCACCACGGCCCTGGACCTCCCAGGCGTCGGGACGCTCGGTGTCGAGGACGCGGAGCGAGACGTTGCCGACGAGCTCGCGGTCCAGACGGTCCTTGACCTGGCGGGCGGTGACCTTGCGGTCCTTGACCGCGGACTTCGCCTCCGCGCCCTTGCCCGTGCCACCGCGGCCGACGAGCGGCGAGGTGTTGGTGCCGATGGTCATGGAGATGGCCGGCTGGTCGACCGTGATCAGCGGCAGCGCGATCGGGTTCTCCGGGTCGGCCAGGGTCTCGCCGATCATGATGTCGGGGATACCGGCGACGGCGCAGATGTCACCGGGGCCGGCGACCTCGGCCGGCTTGCGGGTAAGCGCCTCGGTCATCATCAGCTCGGTGATGCGGACGTTCGAGATCGAACCGTCCCGCTTGATCCACGCGACCGTCTGGCCCTTGCGCAGCTCGCCCTGCTCGACACGGAGCAGCGCGATACGGCCGAGGAAGTTGTCGGCGTCGAGGTTGGTGACGTGGGCCTGAAGCGGCGCGTCCTCGTCGTACGCCGGAGCCGGGACGTGCTCCAGGATGGTGGAGAAGAACGGCTCCAGGCTGTCGCTGTCGGCCGGGACGGTGCCGTCCTCCGGCTTGGTCAGCGAGGCGATGCCGTCACGGCCGCAGGCGTAGACGATCGGGAACTCGATCTGGTCCTCGTCCGCGTCCAGGTCGAGGAAGAGGTCGTAGGTCTCGTTGACGACCTCGTCGATCCGGGAGTCCGGGCGGTCCGTCTTGTTGATGCAGAGGATGACGGGCATCCGGGCCTGCAGCGCCTTGCGGAGCACGAAGCGGGTCTGCGGCAGCGGGCCCTCGGAGGCGTCGACGAGCAGGACGACCGCGTCGACCATCGACAGACCGCGCTCGACCTCACCGCCGAAGTCGGCGTGGCCGGGGGTGTCGATGATGTTGATCGTGATCGGGGCCCCGCCGTCCTTGGGGTGATACTTCACCGCCGTGTTCTTGGCGAGGATCGTGATGCCCTTCTCACGCTCCAGGTCGTTCGAGTCCATCATGCGGTCGTCGAGGTGCTGGTGGGCGGCGAAGGCGCCGGCCTGCTTGAGCATGGCGTCGACGATGGTCGTCTTGCCGTGGTCGACGTGGGCGACGATGGCGACGTTACGGATGTCGTGGCGCGTGGGCATGAGTGGCTTGCGCTTCTCTCGGATCGTGGGTCAGGCGTCGGAGAGAGTCTCGGTCCTCGTACGCCCGCCGGGCGGGGACGCGCCACGGCTTCTCCCATGGTACGGGGCCGCCGCCGCAAGGGCTTCCCGGGCCGGAGTGAAGAGCGGCCGAAGCGGGAGAAGAGAAGGGGAGAACAAGCCATGTCCCGGCCTGGGGCAGGCCGGGATGTGTGCGCTATGTCGCTGTGGGGTGGTGGTACACCCGGGTCAAGGGGTACCGGCGATCCTGCCCGCCGGGCGAGCCGGCGGGCAAGGGACTTGAGCCGATTCTGAGCTTGCGCAAGACCGATTCTTCCGTGGTGACCAGCTAGTTCCTCGCACCCTTGGAGGATTCGGTCTTCTTCCACCCGATGTCCTGGTACCGCGGGGCGGCGAAGCCGAAGGCGCCCGCGTTCACCAGCTCGTGACGCGCGGCGACCAGCTGGGGGCGCTGGTAGAGCGGGATGGAGCCGGCGGCGGCCCAGATCCGGGCGTCGGCCTGCTTGACCAGCGCGCGGGCCTCCTCCTCGTCCAGCTCGGAGACCGCCTGATCGAACAGTTGATCGATTCGATCGGTGCCGACCCTGGAGTAGTTCTGCTCGACGAGCAGCGAGCCGTCCGACGCGGGCTCCGGCTTGGCGAAGATCGGTCTGGCGTCGGTGGCCGGGAAGGCGGAGGCGGGCCAGGAGTAGAGGGCCAGGTCGTAGTCGCCGGCGGCCACGTGGTCCTTGAAGAAGCTGTCGTCCGCGACCTTGGTGATCTCGGTGCGGATGCCGACCGCGTCGAGCATCTGGACGATCTTGTCCCCGACCTGGCGCAGCGACTCCGAGCCGGGCCCGGAGGGCAGGACGAAGCGGAGCGTGAGCGGCTTGCCGTCCTTGCCGAGCGGCCCGCCCTCGGCGGCGCCGCCCGCCGGGGCGGGAGCCGCGGTGCCGCGCGGGGCGTAGGCCCCGGCCACGGCGTCCTGGTCGCCGGTGAGGGAACTCGCCGAGCCGAGGGCCGCGGCCTGCTCCAGTACGGCCACGCCCTGGGTCGCGGCTCCGGGCGCGGGCGCGAGCACATGCGTGCCGCTCTCGGTCCCGTGCGGCTCGGCCTTGCCGTCCTGGCCGGCGGCCGGGGGCCGGGGGGCGGCGCCCTCGGCCGGGACGCGGCCGCCGGGGAGCACCGTGCCGGGCGGGATCTCGCCGGGCTTGTCGTCGCCGACGATGTACAGGCCCTCGTCGGAGGCTGCGTCGCCGCCGGTGTTCTTCTCCGAGGCCTTCTTCTCGGACTCCTTCTTCTCGCCGGCCTTCTTCTCGGCTGCCTTCTTCTCGGACGCGTCCTGCCGCTCCGACCCGGCGCCCGCCTTCGTCCCGCCCGGCTTCTTGTTCGCGCCGCCGGGCACCCAGCCGGCGTCCGCGAGCAGCGCCCGGGCCTCCTGGGCGTTCTGCTCGCCGAGCGCGTTGCTGCTGTCGGCGTACGCGGCCTGCCCGGCCAGGGCGAGGTGGCTGCCGGGCGGCTTCGCGGGCAGGCCCAGCGGGGACAGCACGATCTCGGCCAGTTCCCGGCGGTCCAGGGCGCGGGCCACGGCCCGGCGCACCCGCTCGTCGGCGAGCGGCCCGGACTCCCCGTTCAGGGAGAGCTGGGTGTAGGCGGGCTCCAGGGACTTGCGGACCCGGTACCGCCGCAGCGCGTCCTGCTCGGCCGCGTACACGGCGATGGCCTCCTGGTTCTTCTGCCGCGCGGCCCGGACCAGCTCGGCCTGCTCCTCGTCGGAGCCGTACGCCAGCGCCCAGGACTTCAGGGCCGCGGAGGGGGTCATGGCCGCTCCGGGGCCGTGGGCCGTCGGCGGGCCGGCCGCCCCCTCCTCCCGTACCGCGAGGGTGATGCGGTCCGCCACGGGGCGGTCGATCTCGGCCAGGTCCACGCTGCCCTTGGTGAGCGCCGCGGCCCGCTGGTCGCGCGGGACCGCGGCGAGGACCAGCGCGTCCAGCTTCGCCGGCTGCCCCCACCAGTGAGGGTTGCGGTCCAGGGTGATCGCGCCCGTCTTCCGGTCGAGCGCCTTGAGGCGGAACGGTCCTGCGGTCGCCTTGAGGGCGCCGCGCGCGCCCTCGTTGAAGGCGGCCGGGGAGCCCATCACGTCCTTCGGGTAGAGCGGGCTGAACAGGGACTGCCAGTCGGCGTACGGCTTGCCGAAGGTGACCCGCACCTCCAGGTCGCTCGCGCCCTTCTCGATCTTCTCGATGCGCTCGTACCCGGCGTTACGGGCGGTCCAGTACGCGGTGTCCCGGCCGTTCAGCGCCCGCCACTGGGCCACGAAGTCCGGCGCCCCGATCTCCCGGCCGTCGCTCCAGACCGCCTGCTGGTTGAGCTTGTAGAGCACCACCTGCTTGGGCTCGCGCTCGACGATCTGCGCGGACTCCAGATAGTCCGGGTTGAGCGCCGGCCGGCCGCGCCCGTCGAGCGTGTAGAGCGAGGGCAGGACGGCGCCGGCGACCCGTGAGGTCGCACCGTCGGCGTCGGCCTGGAAGGCGTTGAGGGTGGTGGGCATCGCGTCCACGGCCCAGCGCACGGTGCCGCCGTCGGCGACCTTGTCGCGGACGGCCGGCACGAGGTCCGGGGCGGCGAGCGGGACCCCGCCGTCGCTCGTGCCGGAACTGCATCCGGTGAGCAGGGAGACCGCGAGCACGCCGCCGGAGACCAGCGCGACGGAGCGGAGGGTGCGGAAGCGGGGGCTGCGGGAGCCCGGCCTCCCACGAAGAGCGGCGCCGACCTGGGACATGGCTTGTACCTCTTCGTCCTGTTTGGTGGAATTTGGAGATGATCACACCTAATGCCCATACACTGAAGAGGACGGAACGCGCCCGGTGACAGCGACACGGCGGGACGGCCCGCGAACCCCACCCGTGCGGCGCAACGGCCGCCACCCGTCGAGTGGAATCCCCGCACACGACTTCCCAACCGGTGATGTGACGCGCGACACTGCCAGGCGCGTGTTGGCCGCCCGCGACCGCGGAAGTGAGGGCTACCCATGTCCCTGCAGGACGAGCTGAACGCCGTACGGCGCAGCCTGGACGAACTCAATCGCAAGGTTCAGGAACTGGAGCAGAGGGCCGCCGGCAAGTCGCCGGAGAGCGCCCGGTCCGCGCCGGCGGACTCGTCCGGCATGGTCACCATCCCGGACACGCCGTACGACGGCGCGCTGTGGACGGACAGCGACGACGAAGGTCTGGGCGCCCGGGACCGGCACGCGCCCTGACGGCCCCGGCGGCACGGTAAGCCCCCCAACGCAGGCCCACCCCTAGGAGACCCCGTTGGCAACAGGCACCGAACCACCACCACCCCACCTCGCGCCGGGCCGCGGTGTCCACGACGCCTCACGCGCCGCCATCGCCGCCCGGCACCTCCGTACCGACCGCTGGTGGCTGGCGCCCGCCGCCACCGCCGCCGGACTGCTCGCCTTCGTCGTGTACTCGACCTGGCGGGCCTTCGCCAACGCCGACTACTACGCGGCGCCCTACGTATCGCCGTTCTACTCGCCCTGTCTGGCGGAGAACTGCGTGCCCATGAAGGGCGGCCCCAACTGGGAGATCTTCGGCAGTTGGTGGGGCCTGTCGCCCGCGCTGCTGATCCTGATCTTCCCGCTCGGATTCCGGCTGACCTGCTACTACTACCGCAAGGCCTACTACCGGGGCTTCTGGGCCTCTCCCCCGGCCTGTGCGGTCGCCGAGCCGCACGGCGGCTACTCCGGCGAGACCCGCTTCCCGCTGATCCTGCAGAACCTGCACCGGTACTTCTTCTACGCCGCGCTGCCGGTCGCCGGGATCCTCACGTACGACACCGTGCTCGCCTTCCGCGATGAGGAGTACGAGTGGGGCCACGCCGGCCTCGGCACCGTTGTCTTCCTCGTCAACATCGTGCTGATCTGGGCGTACACGCTCTCCTGCCACTCCTGCCGGCACATCGTCGGCGGCCGGCTGCGGCACTTCTCGAAGCATCCCGTGCGGTACCGGTTCTGGAGTCTGGTCGGGAAGCTGAACGCACGTCACATGCAGCTCGCCTGGGCCTCGCTGCTCAGCGTCGGGCTCGCCGATCTCTACGTGTACCTGCTCGCCACCGGCGCCTTCGACGACCCGAGGATCTTCTGACATGGCCCAAGTCGACCGACAGCAATGGGACGTCGTGGTGGTGGGCGCGGGGGGCGCCGGGCTGCGCGCCGCGATAGAGGCGCGCGAGCGAGGCGCCCGTACCGCCGTGATCTGCAAGTCCCTGTTCGGCAAGGCGCACACGGTGATGGCGGAGGGCGGAATCGCCGCCTCCATGGCCAACGTCAACGCCCACGACACCTGGCAGGTCCACTTCCGCGACACGATGCGCGGCGGCAAGTTCCTCAACCAGTGGCGGATGGCCGAGCTGCACGCGAAGGAGGCGCCGGACCGGGTCTGGGAGCTGGAGACCTGGGGCGCGCTGTTCGACCGCACCCCGGACGGGCGGATCTCCCAGCGCAACTTCGGCGGGCACGAGTACCCCCGGCTCGCGCACGTCGGCGACCGGACCGGCCTCGAACTGATCCGCACCCTTCAGCAGCGGATCGTCGCGCTGCAGCAGAAGGACTTCGCGGAGACCGGCGACCACGAGTCGGGGCTGAAGATCTTCCAGGAGTGCACGGTCACTCGCATCTTGAAGGACGACGCCGGGCGGGTCGCCGGGACGTTCTGCTACGAGCGGGAGACCGGGCGGTTCTTCGTCCTGGAGGCCCCTGCCGTGGTGCTGGCCACCGGCGGGATCGGCAAGTCCTTCAAGGTGACCTCGAACTCGTGGGAGTACACCGGCGACGGGCACGCCCTCGCGCTGCTGGCCGGGGCCCCGCTGCTGAACATGGAGTTCGTGCAGTTCCACCCGACCGGCATGGTCTGGCCGCCGTCGGTGAAGGGGATCCTCGTCACCGAGTCGGTGCGCGGCGACGGCGGGGTGCTGCGGAACTCGGACGGCAAGCGGTTCATGTTCGACTACATCCCGGACGTCTTCAAGGAGAAGTACGCGGAGTCGGAGGAGGAGGGCGACCGCTGGTACGAGGACCCGGACAACAACCGGCGGCCGCCCGAGCTGCTGCCCCGTGACGAGGTGGCGCGGGCCATCAACGCCGAGGTGAAGGAGGGGCGGGGCTCCCCGCACGGCGGGGTGTTCCTCGACGTCTCGACCCGGATGCCGGCCGAGGTGATCCGGCGCCGACTGCCCTCCATGTACCACCAGTTCAAGGAGCTGGCGGACGTGGACATCACGGCCGAGGCGATGGAGGTCGGGCCGACCTGCCACTACGTGATGGGCGGCATCGCCGTCGAGTCGGACACGGCCGCCGCGGTCGGCGTGCCGGGGCTGTACGCGGCCGGCGAGGTCGCCGGCGGGATGCACGGCTCGAACCGGCTGGGCGGCAACTCCCTGTCGGACCTGCTGGTCTTCGGGCGGCGGGCTGGCCTGCACGCGGCGGAGCACGCGGCGGCGTCCGACGCACGGCCCGAGGCGACGGCGGCCGAGGTCGACGCGGCGGCGGCGGAGGCGCTGGCGCCGTTCGGGCCGGAGACGTCCGAGGAGGGCCCGATCGAGAACCCGTACGCGCTGCACCAGGAGCTCCAGCAGACGATGAACGACCTGGTCGGCATCATCCGGCGGGAGGGCGAGATGGCCGAGGCGCTGTCACGCCTTGCCGGGCTGCGGCAGCGGGCGCGGCGGATCGGGGTCGAGGGCCACCGGCAGTTCAACCCCGGCTGGCACCTGGCCCTGGACCTGCGGAACATGCTGCTGGTCAGCGAGTGCGTGGCCCGGGCGGCCCTTGAGCGGACGGAGAGCCGGGGCGGGCACACCCGGGAGGACCATCCCGCGATGGACCGGGAGTGGCGCGCGGTGAACCTGCTGTGCCACGCGTCGAAGGACGGGGACGGGGTGCGCCTGGAGCGGGTGACCACCGAGCCCGTCCGCCCGGACCTGCTCGCGCTGTTCGAGAAGGACGAGCTGGTCAAGTACCTCGCCGAGGAGGAGCTGTCGTGACCACCTATGACGCGCACTTCCGGGTGTGGCGGGGCGACGCCGAGGGCGGGGAGCTGAAGGACTTCACCGTCGCGGTGCACGACGGCGAGGTGGTCCTCGACATCGTGCACCGGCTGCAGGCCACCCAGACGCCGGATCTCGCGGTGCGCTGGAACTGCAAGGCGGGCAAGTGCGGTTCGTGCTCCGCGGAGATCAACGGGCGGCCTCGGCTGCTGTGCATGACCCGGATGTCGGTGTTCGCCCGCGACGAGACCGTCACGATCACACCGTTGCGGGCCTTCCCGGTGGTCCGGGACCTGGTGACGGACGTGTCCTTCAACTACGCGAAGGCCCGGGAGATCCCGTCCTTCGTGCCGCCGGCCGGGCTGGGGCCCGGGGAGTACCGGATGGCACAGGAGGACGTGGAGCGCTCGCAGGAGTTCCGCAAGTGCATCGAGTGCTTCCTGTGCCAGGACACCTGCCATGTGGTGCGCGACCACGAGGAGAACAAGCCCGCGTTCGCCGGACCGCGCTTCCTGATGCGGGTGGCGGAACTGGACATGCATCCCCTGGACGCGGCGGAGGAGACCGGCCTGGACCGCCGACGGACGGCCCAGGAGGAGCACGGACTGGGCTACTGCAACATCACCAAGTGCTGCACGGAGGTGTGTCCGGAGCAGATCAAGATCACCGACAATGCCCTGATCCCGCTCAAGGAACGGGCCGTGGACAGCAAGTACGACCCGCTGGTGTGGCTGGGCAGCAAGATCCGGCGCCGGGGGAAGTGACGACCGCTCCCGCGCGCCGCCGGACTGCCGCGGTCCGGCCTGTCAGCTCGGGGCGGCGGCCGCGGCGGCCGCCGCCGCGGCGCGCGCCTCGCCCTTGCGCTGCGCCGACTTGGCGTACAGGGCGGTCCACAGCGCGAGGGCGCCGAGCACGCCGTAGATCAGGATCGGGCTGAGGACCACCATGGTGTCGGTGCTGAGCGCGTAGGCCAGCGCGATCCGGACCACGGCCTCCACGCAGTACGCCACGCCCCAGACCGCCGTCATGGTCCGCATGGTGGTGCGGAAGCCCTCGAACTGCCACATGCCGTTCCACCAGGCGGTACTGGCCGCGGTGCCGTCGGTGGCGAACTTGCGGCCGAAGTAGAACATCAGCGGGCGCGGCGCCAGCAGCGTGGCCAGGCACGACAGCCCGAACAGCCCGGTGACGGCGGAGTCCTTGA
>NZ_DATCVQ010000287.1:0-17852 GCF_036566765.1 Streptomyces sp. | reverse complement strand
GGCAAGGTCTCGCGCTAACGCCGACGTTTCGTCGTAGCGCAGCCCCTGCGGTTGCCTTGAAGGGTCGGTTCACCTCGGTGAACCGGCCCTTTGCCATGTCCGGACGCGAAACCCGGACGCGAAACCCTCCGGCCCGCTAGGCGCGGAAGCGCCAGCCGTGGTCGACCGGCCCGATCCCCGCGCCCAGCGCGAACCCGGCGGCGATCGCCCCGGTCACGTACGCCTTGGCCTCCCGCACCGCCTCGACCACCGGCAGGCCCTTCGCCAGGCCGGCGGCGACCGCCGAGGCGAGGGTGCAGCCGGTGCCGTGGGTGTGCCGGTTGTCGTGCCGGGGCGCGCGCAGCCAGTGCTCCTCGTCGCCGTCGGTGAGCAGGTCGACGGCCTGCGCGTCGCCGGGCAGGTGCCCGCCCTTGATCAGCGCCCAGCGCGGCCCGTACTCCAGGACGGCCGCCGCGGCCCGCCGCAGATCGTCCTCGTGCTCCACGACCACGCCCGTGAGCTGCGCCACCTCGTCGAGGTTGGGCGTGGCGACAGTGGCGACCGGCAGCAGCTTGGTGCGCACCGAGTCGAGCGCCGAGGCGGCGAGCAGGGCATCTCCGTGCTTGGAGACGCCCACCGGGTCGACGACGACGGGCGCGGCGACGTCGGCGAGAAGTTCGGCGACGGTCTCCACCAGCCGCGCCGAGGCGAGCATGCCGGTCTTGACGGCCTGGACGCCGATGTCGTCGACGACGGCCCTGTACTGGGCCCGTACCGCCTCCTCGGGCAGCTCCCAGGCGCCTTGGACGCCCCGGGAGTTCTGCGCGGTGACGGCGGTGATCACGCTCATGCCGTGGGCGCCGAGGGCGAGCATGGTCTTGAGGTCGGCCTGGATGCCGGCGCCGCCGCCGGAGTCGGATCCGGCGACGGTCAGGACGAGCGGCGGCACGGGGTTCACTCGGTCTCGCCGAAGTGGTCCCAGCCGCCCTTGGTGTGCCAGGGCGCGCCGTCGACGGTGACCTGCGGCAGGGCGGAGGGGTTGAGGACCTCGCCGATGACCTTCCAGCGGGCGGGGAGCTTCACGTCCGGCGGGAAGGTGGCGACGATCGCGTGGTCCTCGCCGCCGGTGAGCACCCACTGCAGCGGGTCGACGCCGACGGCCTGGCCGATGTCGTGCATCTGGGTGGGGATGTCGATGAGCCCGGAGCGCAGGTCGATGCGGACCTTGCTGGCCTCGGCGATGTGGCCGAGGTCGGCGATCAGGCCGTCGCTGACGTCGCACATGGCGGTCGCGCCGAGCCCGGCGGCGGCGGGGCCGGCGTGGTACGGCGGTTCGGGCCGGCGGTGGGCCTCGACGAAGGCGCGCGGGGAGCGGAAGCCGCGGGAGAGCACCGCGTAGCCGGCGGCGGACCAGCCGAGCCAGCCGGTGTACGCGACGACGTCGCCGGGCTGGGCGCCGCCCCGGGTGACCGGTTCGTGGTTGCGCAGGTCGCCGAGGGCCGTGATGGCGACGGTGATGGTGTCGCCGCGGACGACGTCGCCGCCGACGACGGCCGCGCCGGCCACCTGGCACTCGTCCCGCAGCCCGTCCATGAGCTCGACCGGCCAGGTCACCGGCAGTTCGGCGGGGACGACGAGCCCGAGCAGCAGTGCCGTCGGCACGGCGCCCATCGCCGCGATGTCGGCGAGGTTCTGCGCGGCCGCCTTGCGGCCCACGTCGTACGCCGTCGACCAGTCGCGGCGGAAGTGACGTCCTTCGAGCAGGATGTCCGTGCTGGCCACCACGCGCCGGTCGGGCGCGGAGACGACCGCGGCGTCGTCACCGGGGCCGATCCGTACCGCCGGGGTGGCGGTGAGCCGGGAGGTGAGCTCCTTGATGAGCCCGAACTCCCCCAACTCGCCGACTGTGCCCTTCACCGCGTATCACCTCGTGTCGTCGTGCCCGTGTCCGCCCGGCCTGCGTTGCGGTCGCGAGCCGTCACTGCCGTGGGTACGGTCGAGTAGACCGTCAACTTCTGTCTTGCGTACGCCACCCCGCGGGCCGCTCCCGGCGCGGGGGTCTCCCCGCGGCGCGCGGCGACGCGGTACCGTGGCGAACCTTTGCATCGGGTTCTCTTCCCCGCAACGATCGTCGTGGCCGTCCTGGAGGTTCCGTGGTACAGGCGTACATCCTCATCCAGACCGAGGTGGGCAAGGCGTCGCTGGTCGCCGCCGCCATCTCCGAGATCCCGGGGGTGATCCAGGCCGAGGACGTGACGGGTCCGTACGACGTGATCGTCCGCGCTCAGGCGGACACGGTCGACGAGCTCGGCCGGATGGTGGTGGCCAAGGTCCAGCAGGTGGAGGGGATCACCCGCACCCTGACCTGTCCGATCGTGCATCTCTAGCCCCCGTCTACCCTTGGCCGGTGATGACTTCCCACCGGCCCTTCGGCCTGCCCGTCGCCGCGGCGCTGCTGCTGGCCGTCGCGGGCTGTTCCTCCACGGGCCCGACGGTGTCGGTCCCGGTTCCCCGTCCGCCGGCCGCGGAGGCCGCCTTCTGCCGTGCGCTGCACGAGGAGCTTCCGCGGAGCCTGTCGGGGTTCGACCGGAACGATGCGGAACCGGAATCGGATCTGACCGCTGCATGGGGGGACGGGGCGATCGTACTGCGCTGCGGGGTCCCGCGGCCCGAAAAGATGACCGATCCCCAGGCGGACGCCGTCGAGGTGAACGGGGTGAACTGGATGCTGGAGGTCCGGGACTCCGGAGCGCCCCGCTTCACCTCGACGTACCGCAAGGCGTACATCGAGGTGACGCTGGACGAGCGGTTCATGCATGACTCGGGCCCGCTGATCGGCCTGGCGGAGCCGGTCCTCGAGACCGTGCCGGAGAGCCTCTGACCGCTCCGGCGGCTAGCGCAGGCCCGTGGAGCGGGTCAGCGCGGCCTGGATGAGCCGGTCGACGAGCTCCGGGTAGGAGACGCCGCTCTCCTGCCACATGCGCGGGTACATGGAGATCGGCGTGAAGCCCGGCATGGTGTTGATCTCGTTGATGACGAACTCGCCGTCCTCGGTGAGGAAGAAGTCGGCGCGGACCAGGCCCTCGCAGGAGACGGCCTCGTACGCGGCGACGGCGAGGCGCTGGATCTCGGCGGTGGCCTCGTCGCCGATCGGCGCGGGGACGATGCCGGAGGCCGAGTCGATGTACTTGGCCTCGAAGTCGTAGAAGTCGTGGTCGGTGACCGGCGGGATCTCGGCGGGCACGCTGGCGCGCGGGCCGTCCTCGAACTCCAGGACGCCGCACTCGATCTCGCGGCCGCGCAGCAGCGCCTCGACGATGATCTTCGGGTCGTGCCGGCGGGCCTCCTCGATCGCCTCGTCGAGGCCGGAGAGGTCGTCGACCTTGGTGATGCCCATGGAGGAGCCGCCGCGGGCCGGCTTCACGAAGAGCGGCCAGCCGTGGTCGGCGGCGAACTCGACGATCTTCTTGCGGGCGGCCGCGGGGTTCTGCTCCCACTCCCGCGGGCGGATGACCTCGTACGGGCCGACCGGCAGCCCGAAGGAGGTGAACACCCGCTTCATGTACTCCTTGTCCTGGCCGACGGCGGAGGCGAGCACGCCCGCGCCGACGTAGGGGACGCCGGAGAGCTCCAGGAGCCCCTGCAGGGTGCCGTCCTCGCCGTACGGGCCGTGCAGCATCGGGAAGACGACGTCGACCTCGCCCAGGGCCCTGGGCACGTTGCCGGGCTCGGTGAGCACGACCTCGCGGCTGGCCGGGTCGACGGACAGGACGACGGCGCCCTGCTCGGACTCGGCGAGGTCGGCGACGTTCGGCAGCGCGCGGTCGGCGATGGCCATCCGCTCGGGGGCGTCGGCGGTCAGCGCCCAGCGCCCGTCGGTGGTGATGCCGATGGGCAGCACGTCGTACTTGTCCCGGTCGATGGCGCTCAGGACGGCGCCGGCGGTGACGACGGAGATGGCGTGCTCCGAGCTGCGTCCGCCGAAGACGACGGCCACGCGCGGCTTGCGGGGGCTCTGGGTGTTCTCGCTCATATCGCGATGAGCGTACCTTGCGCCTCCGATGAGGCCGAGGACCCTCCCGGAACCCCCACAAGCCCGCACACGATCAGCGGTGCGGTCAGCGGCGCTCGGCCTTCGCGCTGCGGGACATGAGCTCCTTCAGCGCGACGATCGGCGGCTTTCCCTCGTGGACGATCGACACGACCGTCTCGGTGATGGGCATGTCGACGCCGTGGCGGCGGCCCAGATCGAGCACGGACTCGCAGGACTTGACGCCCTCGGCGGTCTGCTTGGTGGCCGCGATGGTCTCCTGCACGGTCATCCCGCGGCCCAGGTTGGTGCCGAAGGTGTTGTTGCGGGAGAGCGGCGAGGAGCAGGTGGCCACCAGGTCGCCGAGCCCGGCGAGGCCGGAGAAGGTGAGCGGGTCGGCGCCCATGGCGAGGCCGAGGCGGGTGGTCTCGGCGAGGCCGCGGGTGATCAGCGTGGCCTTGGAGTTGTCGCCGAGGCCCATGCCGTCGGCGATGCCGACGGCGAGGCCAATGACGTTCTTGACCGCGCCGCCGAGTTCGCAGCCGACGACGTCGGTGTTGGTGTACGGGCGGAAGTACGGGGTCATGCAGGCGGCCTGGAGCCGTTCGGCGACCGACTCGTCGGCGCAGGCGACGACGGCGGCGGCGGGCTGCCGGGCGGCGATCTCCTTGGCCAGGTTGGGGCCGGTGAGGACGGCCACGCGCTCGGCGGGGACGTCGGCGACCTCCATGATGACCTCGCTCATGCGCTCGGCGGTGCCGAGTTCGACGCCCTTCATCAGGGAGACGAGGACGGTGTCCGGGGCGAGCGCGGGCGCCCAGGCGGCGAGGTTCCCGCGCAGGGTCTGCGAGGGGACGGCGAGGACGGTGAAGTCGGCGTCGCGGGCGGCCTCGGCGGGGTCGACAGTGGCCCGCAGGTTCGCCGGGAGTTCGACGCCCGGAAGGTAGTCCGGGTTGGTGTGGGTGGTGTTGATCGCGTCGACGAGTTCGGCGCGACGGCCCCAGAGGACCACCTGACAGCCGGCGTCGGCGAGGACCATGCCGAAGGCCGTGCCCCACGATCCCGTGCCGAAGACAGCCGCCTTGACGGGACGAGTCACTTGCTTCCCTCTCCTGCGGCCTTGCGCCGCTGTTCGAGCCGGGCCTGGCGGTGGTCGTACGGCCGCTGGGGCGCCTTCTCGCCGCGGACGTCCTCGAGCTGCTCGGTGATCGCGGCCATGATGACCTCGGTCGCCTCGCGCAGGACGTCGGGCGTGGGCTCCAGGCCGTAGAAGCGGGAGAGGTCGACCGGCGGCCCGGCCTGCACGATCAGCGTCTTGCGGGGGAACAGGTTGAACTTGTTCTCCGTGGCGTACGGCGGCATCGCGAGGTTGGCGCCCCACTGGGCGACCGGGATCACCGGGGCCTTGGTGATCAGCGCGACGCGGGCGGCGCCCGTCTTGCCGGCCATCGGCCACATGTCGGGGTCGCGGGTGAGCGTGCCCTCGGGGTAGAAGGCGACGCATTCGCCGCCCTCGATGGCGTCGACGGCGGCGCGGAAGGCGTCCAGCGCGTTCGTGGTCTCGCGGTAGACGGGGATCTGTCCGGTGTTGCGGAGCATCATGCCGACGAACGAGCCCTTGAAGAGGGCGGCTTTGGCGAGGAGGCGCGGGACCCGGCCGGTGTTGTACTGGTAATGCGCGTACGAGAGCGGGTCCAGATACGAGTTGTGGTTCACCGCGGTGATGAAGCCGCCGTCGGCCGGGATGTGTTCCGTTCCGCGCCAGTCCCGCTTGAACAGAACCACCAGCGGCGGTTTCACAATGACCGCCGCCAGGCGGTACCAGAAGCCGATTCTGCGGCGGGACACTCGTGCACCTTCCTCTGGGACTGGCTTGCAGGGGGTCAAGTGTCGCCCCATGCTCCTGGTCTGTCGAGAACACGGTACGCCCCGCCCCGAAGCCCGGCCCTCCGGGTCGCCGCGCGGCCGCGACACAATGGGCCGCGATGAACACCGATCCGGACGGCGGCTGGTCGCTGGTCATACCCCTGAAGCCCCTTGCGCTGGCGAAGAGCAGGCTCGCCGCGGCGGCGGGCGAGCGGCTGCGGCCCCGCCTGGCGCTGGCGTTCGCCGAGGACACGGTGGCGGCGGCGCTGACGTGCCCGCGGGTGCGGGATGTGGTGCTCGTCACGGACGACCCGCTGGCCTCGAAGGCGCTGGCTGCACTGGGGGCGCGGATCGTGCCGGACTCCCCCGCCGCCGGGCTCAACGCGGCGCTGGCGCACGGGGCGCGCGAGGTGCGGGCGAGGCGGCCGGGGGCGCGGGTGGCGACGCTGAACGCGGATCTCCCGGCGCTGCGGCCGGCCGAGCTGGACCGGGTGCTCGCGGCGGCCGAACAATTCCCTCGGGCATTTCTCGCGGACGCCGCCGATATCGGTACGACTTTCCTTTCGGCCGATTCGGGGTTCGAATTGCGCCCCGCTTTCGGGGGTGCGTCGCGCCGCCGGCATTTGTCGACGGGGGCGGTCGAAATCCGGCTCGCGGGGGTCGATTCGGTCCGCCGGGACGTGGACACCGGCGACGATCTGGCGGCGGCGCTGGCCTTGGGTGTCGGCCGGCGGACGGCCGCCCGCTGGGCGCCGGCGAACGGCTAGGCTGCGGCCCATGCAGGCGACCGCGTACACGTACGACTCCGAGACCCACAGCGGCAGTGTGCTGCTCGACGACGGCACCCCGGTGGAGTTCGACGCCGCGGCCTTCGACGCGGGCGGCCTGCGGCTGCTGCGCCCGGGGCAGCGGGTGCGGATCGAGACCGAGGGCGCGGGCGCGGGCCTGCGGATCACACTGGTGACGCTGCAGACGTTCTAGCCGTTCCGACCTTCGCGTACGCCGCCTGACCTCCGGATACGCCGCGGGCCGGGCTCCCCAGGGGGGAGCCCGGCCCGGCGCGTGAGTGGCCCTGGGACCTTGTGCCGCTTACTTCTTGCGGGCGGCGGTGGTCTTCTTCGCGGTGGTCTTGCGCGCCGTCGTCTTCTTGGCCGGCGCCTTCTTCGCCGTGGCCTTCTTCGCCGGCGCGGTCTTGGTGGCGGTCGCCTTCTTGGCCGTGGCGGCCTTCTTGGCGGGGGCCGCCTTCTTGGCCGTGGCGGCCTTCTTGGCGGCCGCTGTGGTCTTCTTCGCCGCCGCGGTCGTCTTCTTGGCGGCGGTGGTCTTCTTCGCCACCGTCTTCTTGGCGACGGTCTTCTTCGCGGCGGCCTTCTTGGCCGTGGTGGCCTTCTTCGCCGCGGCCTTCTTCACGGTGGCGGAAGCGCCGCCGGTCAGGCTGCCCTTGGGGGCCTTCTTGACGGCGACCTCGCCACCCCTGGGGAGCTTCTTCGAGCCGCTGACCAGGTCCTTGAAGCCCTGACCCGCGCGGAAGCGGGGAACCGAGGTCTTCTTGACCCGCACCCGCTCACCCGTCTGCGGGTTGCGGGCGTAGCGGGCGGGACGGTCGACCTTCTCGAACGAGCCGAAGCCGGTGACCGAGACCCGGTCCCCGCCGACCACGGCGCGCACGATGGCGTCGAGCACGTGGTCGACGGCATCGGCGGCCTGCTGGCGACCGCCCATCTTGTCGGCAATCGCTTCTACGAGCTGCGCCTTGTTCACGTCTTCCCCTTCGGAGACATTGCCAGAACGAAAGTGTTCAAGCTTTTTCGCACGTTAGGCATGTATATACCGCAAATCAAACACGAAACGGTCTAATCACCCTAGTGCCGCAACGGTGTGCAGATGTTGCGGAGTTCCGGTGGTCAGTCGCCTTCAGGGAATCGGCCCTCGTCGAGGTCCTTCATCAACCGGTCCAGACGCGCTGCCGCGTCCGCGAGATCGTGCTTCGCCGCGGCCGTGACGACCAGCAGCTTCCGGGACAGCGCCATCCTTACGCCCTCCGGGACTTGCAGTTCGCGCACTTTCGTGTGCGCTTCCTTCAATCGGGCGGCGACTGCCTCGTAGAGCGCGAGTTGGCTGTCACCTTCCATGCACCGATTGTGCCATCTAGGGCGAGTTGTCGCCCGACGGGGGCTCAACATGCCACTGCGCCCCCCACCCGGAGGTGGAGGGCGCAGTGATGGAAAACCGCTGCTCAGACCGTAATTGTACGGGGCTTGAAGGCCGGTCGACCGGCCTCGTAGGCGGCGATGTCGGCTTCGTTCTGAAGGGTGAGGCTGATGTCGTCCAGCCCGTTCAGCAGACGCCAGCGGGCGTTCTCGTCCAGCTCGAAGTCGGCGTCGATCCCGGCCGCCAGGACCTTGCGCTGCTCCAGGTCGACGGTGATCTCGGCGGTCGGGTCGGCCTCGGTCAGCTCCCAGAGCGCGTCCACGGTCTCCTGCGGCAGGACGACCGTCAGCAGGCCGTTCTTCAGCGAGTTGCCGCGGAAGATGTCGGCGAAGCGGGACGAGATCACGGTCTGGAAGCCGTAGTTCTGCAGGGCCCAGACGGCGTGCTCACGGGAGGAGCCGGTGCCGAAGTCGGGGCCGGCCACCAGGACCGTCGCGCCCTGGCGCTCGGGGCGGTTGAGGACGAACTCGGAGTCCTTGCGCCAGGCCTCGAACAGGCCGTCCTCGAAGCCGTCGCGGGTGACCTTCTTCAGCCAGTGGGCCGGGATGATCTGGTCGGTGTCGACGTTGCTGCGGCGCAGCGGGACGGCCCGGCCGGTGTGCGTGGTGAAAGCTTCCATGGTTCCTCAGACCCCCGCGGTGGTGGCGACGTCGGACAGATCGGCCGGGGAGGCCAGGTGGCCCAGTACGGCGGTGGCGGCGGCGACCTGGGGCGAGACCAGGTGGGTCCGGCCGCCCTTGCCCTGCCGGCCCTCGAAGTTGCGGTTGGAGGTGGACGCGGAGCGCTCGCCGGGAGCCAGTTGGTCGGGGTTCATGCCCAGACACATCGAGCAGCCCGCGTGTCGCCACTCGGCGCCGGCCTCCTTGAAGACCTTGTCCAGGCCCTCCTCGACGGCCTGCAGGGCGACCCGCACCGAGCCGGGGACGACCAGCATGCGGACGCCGTCGGCGACCTTGCGGCCCTCCAGCAGGGCGGCCGCGTTGCGCAGGTCCTCGATGCGGCCGTTGGTGCAGGAACCTACGAAGACGGTGTCGACCTCGATGTCCCGCAGCGGCTGCCCGGCGGTCAACCCCATGTACTCCAGGGCCTTTTCGGCGGCCAAGCGCTCCGAAGCGTCTTCGTACGAAGCCGGGTCGGGGACGTTCGCCGAAAGCGGCGCGCCCTGGCCGGGGTTGGTGCCCCAGGTGACGAACGGCGCCAGCTCGGCGGCCTCGATGACGACCTCGGCGTCGAAGACGGCGTCCTCGTCGCTCTTCAGGGTCTTCCAGTACGCGACGGCGGCGTCCCAGTCCTCGCCCTCGGGGGCGTGGGCGCGGCCCTTCAGGTACGCGAAGGTGGTCTCGTCGGGGGCGATCATGCCCGCGCGGGCGCCGGCCTCGATCGACATGTTGCAGATGGTCATCCGGGCCTCCATCGAGAGCTTCTCGATGGCGGAACCGCGGTACTCCAGGATGTAGCCCTGGCCGCCGCCGGTGCCGATCTTGGTGATGATCGCCAGGATCAGGTCCTTGGCGGTGACGTCCTCGGGCAGCTCGCCGTCGACGGTGATCGCCATGGTCTTCGGGCGGGCCAGCGGCAGCGTCTGGGTGGCCAGCACGTGCTCGACCTGGCTGGTGCCGATGCCGAAGGCCAGCGCGCCGAAGGCGCCGTGCGTGGAGGTGTGCGAGTCGCCGCAGACCACGGTGGTGCCCGGCTGGGTCAGGCCCAGCTGCGGTCCCACGACGTGGACGACGCCCTGCTCGACGTCGCCCAGCGGGTGCAGCCGGACGCCGAACTCGGCGCAGTTCTTCCGCAGGGTCTCCAACTGGGCGCGGGAGACCGGGTCGGCGATCGGCTTGTCGATGTCGAGGGTCGGGGTGTTGTGGTCCTCGGTGGCGATGGTGAGGTCGAGGCGCCGGACCTGCCGGCCGTTCTGCCGGAGACCGTCGAAGGCCTGCGGGCTGGTCACCTCGTGCAGCAGGTGCAGATCGATGAAGAGGAGGTCGGGCTCGCCCTCGGCGCGCCGGACGACGTGGTCGTCCCAGACCTTCTCCGCGAGTGTCCTACCCATCGCTTTCCCTCCGGCCGACGTATACGCCGGCACAACTAGAGACCCGTGTTCGCGGGCCGTTGTGCGGCCGCATCACCAGGGTCGCAAGATCCCGGGAAAATTGAACTTGCGTTTCACAGAGTGAGACGCGAATATCGTTTCATGGACAACTCTAGCGGCGTGGGCGTTCTCGACAAGGCAGCCCTTGTCCTGAGCGCCCTGGAGTCCGGTCCGGCCACCCTCGCAGGTCTGGTCGCGGCGACGGGACTCGCACGACCCACGGCACACCGACTGGCCGTGGCTTTGGAACACCACCGGATGGTGGCCCGTGACATGCAGGGCCGGTTCATCCTCGGACCGCGGCTGGCGGAGCTCGCCGCCGCGGCCGGCGAGGACCGTCTGCTCGCCACGGCCGGGCCGGTGCTGACGCATCTGCGCGACGTCACCGGCGAGAGCGCGCAGCTCTACCGGCGCCAGGGCGACATGCGCATCTGCGTCGCGGCGGCCGAGCGACTGTCCGGCCTTCGGGACACCGTCCCGGTCGGCTCGACGCTGACCATGAAGGCCGGCTCCTCGGCACAGATCCTGATGGCCTGGGAGGAGCCCGAGCGGCTGCACCGCGGCCTCCAGGGGGCCCGCTTCACGGCGACGGCCCTGTCGGGCGTACGGCGCCGCGGCTGGGCCCAGTCGATCGGCGAGCGCGAGCCGGGCGTCGCGTCCGTCTCGGCGCCCGTGCGGGGCCCCTCGAACCGTGTGGTGGCCGCCGTCTCGGTCTCCGGACCGATCGAGCGCCTCACCCGCCACCCGGGCCGCATGCACGCCCAGGCGGTCATCGACGCGGCCGCCCGCCTCTCCGAGGCTCTGCGCCGCACCGGCTGACCCTGTTCAGTTCTTTCCTGTTCGTTCCCGGCCCACCGCTTCAACGCCGCAGCGGTGGGCCGGAGTTGTGTACGGAGTCGGGTACGGAGTCGTCCACAACGCGAGGAAGCCCTCCCCCGAAGGGAAGGGCTTCCTCGATGCGTACCCCCGACCGGATTCGAACCGGCGCTACCGCCTTGAGAGGGCGGCGTGCTAGGCCGCTACACAACGGGGGCTTTGCGGATAAGCTCCGCGAGCTGGCCTACCAGGACTCGAACCTAGAATGACGGTACCAGAAACCGTAGTGTTGCCAATTACACCATAGGCCATGGTGGTGTGAACCAGTACCCCCGACCGGATTCGAACCGGCGCTACCGCCTTGAGAGGGCGGCGTGCTAGGCCGCTACACAACGGGGGCCCTAGCGATCCTGCATCAGGTTCATCGGGTGCGACCCAGATGATCCCGCGGGAAGGATCTGTACCCCCGACCGGATTCGAACCGGCGCTACTGCCTTGAGAGGGCAGCGTGCTAGGCCGCTACACAACGGGGGCTTTGCGGATGAGATCCGCGTACATGCAGATGAGCTCTGCGAGCTGGCCTACCAGGACTCGAACCTAGACTAACTGAACCAGAATCAGTCGTGCTGCCAATTACACCATAGGCCACCAAAACTCGATCCCCGCCGTGGGGGATCTTGTTCGGGTTGTGCTTCGGGGGGTTCTGCCTTTCGGCTTGCTCCCCTCGGCGCAGGAAGAACATTACCCGAAGGTCTCCGGCGCTCCAAAACGGGTATCCCCGCGCAGGAGTCCGGGGAGCTGGTGAAGGTCGGTGATACGGGTCAGCTCGGGCCGCCCGCCGGCGTCGGCGCGGTCCAGCCAGATGCCGGTGAGCCCCGCCTCGGCCGCCCCGCGGGCGTCGATGTCCGGTTGGTCGCCGACGTACGCGACGTCCTCCGGGGGCAGCCCCAGGGCCGCACAGGCTGCGTGGAAGGCCTCGGGGGCGGGCTTGGCGACCCCCAACTCCACGGCGCACAGGACGGCCTCGAACCGGTCCCGTACGCCGAGGACGCGGAGCTTGTGGTCCTGGTTGCGGATGCTGGAGTTCGACAGGACGGCGTGACGGTAATCACCGGCGAGCAGGTCGAGCACGGGGAGGGTGTCGGGGAACAGCTCCCAGGCGGCCTCGTAGTACGCCACGTACCGCTCGAACCACTCGTCGGCCCCGGCCGCGGTCGTCCCCGGCTCCCCCAGGAAGTCCCGCACCCGATCGCGCCGCGTCTCCAGAAAGTCCACCCCGCCGGCCTCGAAGCGCCGCCAGTGCAAGGTCGTGAGCTCCTGCCAACGACGAAGGGCCTGGTCGACGGAGTCGAATCCGCCCATCAGGCCCTCGGCCGTGAGGTGAGCGCGCATGCCGGCCAGATCGGCTGTGGCGTAGTCGAAGAGGGTGTCATCGATGTCCCAGACGATCGCTTGGATGGCCATACGACGACCGTACCCGGCCACCGGCTGGGGGTTCGGGGGTTCACGCGATGAGGGGCGTCGGCCGCATGGCCGACGCCCCTCTTCGCGTACCGGAACCCTTACGCGGCCAGCTTCGCCAGCGTCGCGTCGATGCGGGCGAGGGTCTTCTCCTTGCCCAGGATCTCCAGGGACTCGAAGAGCGGGAGACCGACCGTGCGGCCGGTGACGGCTACGCGGACCGGGGCCTGGGCCTTGCCGAGCTTGAGGCCGTGCTCCTCGCCGGCGGCCAGGACCGCGCTCTTGAGGGACTCCGGGTCGTTCCAGTCCGCGGCCTCCAGCGTGGCGCGGGCGGTGCGCAGGAGGGCGTCGGAGCCCTCCTTCATGGCCTTCTGCCAAGACGCCTCGTCCTCGACCGGCTCGCTGCGGAACAGGAAGTCGACGTTGGCCGTGATGTCCGACAGGACGGTCAGGCGGGTCTGGGCGTACGGGGCGATCCGCTCCCAGGCGGCCCGGTCGAAGTCCTCGGGGGCCCAGTTGGCGTGCGGGGCCTGCAGCCAGGGCTCGCAGGCCTCGGCGAAGGCCTTCACGTCCATCATGCGGATGTGGTCGGCGTTGATCGACTCGGCCTTCTTGAGGTCGAAGCGCGCCGGGTTGGCGTTGACGTCGGCGAGGTCGAACTTCTCGACCATCTGCTCGACGGTGAAGATGTCCTGGTCCGCCGAGAACGACCAGCCCAGGAGGGAGAGGTAGTTCAGCAGGCCCTCGCGCAGGAAGCCGCGCTCCCGGTAGAGGTTGAGGGAGGCCTGCGGGTCGCGCTTGGAGAGCTTCTTGTTGCCCTCGCCCATCACGTACGGCAGGTGGCCGAAGGCCGGGATCTCCTTGGCGACGCCGAGCTCGATCAGCGCCTTGTAGAGCGCGATCTGCCGCGGGGTGGAGGAGAGCAGGTCCTCGCCGCGCAGGACGTGGGTGATCTCCATCAGCGCGTCGTCGACCGGGTTGACCAGGGTGTACAGCGGGGCGCCGTTGGCGCGCACGATGCCGTAGTCCGGGACGTTGTCCGGGGTGAAGGTCATCTCGCCGCGGACCAGGTCGGTGAAGGTGATCGGCTCGTCGGGCATCTTGAAGCGGACGATCGACTCACGGTCCTCGGCGCGGTACCGCTCGATGCGCTCGGCGCTCAGGTTGCGGCAGGTGCCGTCGTAGCCGGAGGGCTTGCCGGCCAGGCGGGCCGCGTCGCGACGGGCTTCCAGCTCCACGGCGGTGCAGAAGCAGTGGTAGGCGTACCCGCCGTCGAGCAGCTTCTCCGCGACGTCCCGGTAGATGTCCATCCGCTGCGACTGGCGGTACGGGGCGTGCGGGCCGCCGATCTCCGGGCCCTCGTCCCAGTCGAGGCCGAGCCAGCGCAGCGAGTCGAGCAGCTGGTTGTACGACTCCTCGGAGTCGCGGGCCGCGTCGGTGTCCTCGATGCGGAAGACCATGGTGCCCTGGTTGTGCCGGGCCCAGGCCCAGTTGAACAGGGCGGTGCGGACCAGGCCCACGTGGGGGTTGCCGGTCGGCGAGGGACAGAAACGGACGCGGATGTTCGCGTTAGCCACGCTTGATCACCTTGTTGGTGAGAGTGCCGATGCCTTGAATGGTGACGGCGACCTCGTCGCCGACGTTGAGGGGGCCGACCCCGGCGGGGGTGCCGGTGAGGATGACGTCTCCGGGGAGCAGCGTCATGGCCTCGGTGATGTGGACGACCAGGTCCTCGATGGAGCGGATCATGTCGCTCGTACGACCCAGCTGGCGTTGCTCGCCGTTGACCGTGCACTGGATGGTGACGTCGGCGGGGTCGAGGTCGGTCTCCACCCAGGGGCCCAGCGGGCAGGAGGTGTCGAAGCCCTTGGCGCGGGCCCACTGCTTCTCCCGCTTCTGGACGTCGCGGGCGGTGACGTCGTTGGCGCAGGTGTAGCCGAAGACGACGTCCTTCACGCGCTCGCGCGGCACCTCCCGGCACATCCGGCCGATGACCACGGCCAGTTCGGCCTCGTAGTGCAGTTCGTCGGAGAAGGAGGGGTACTCGATGGCGTCACCGGAGCCGATCACCGAGGTGGTCGGCTTGAAGAAGGTGAGCGGGGCCTCGGGGACCTCGTTGCCGAGTTCGGCGGCGTGCTCCGCGTAGTTGCGGCCGACGGCCACGACCTTGTTGGGGAGCACGGGGGGCAGCAGCCGTACCTTGCTGAGCGGCACCTTGGTCCCGCTGAGCTCGAAGTCGGTGTACGGGATGCCCTTGATGATGTCGAGGACGAGGCCGTCCGGGCCTTCGCCCTCGACGGCGCCGAAGGCGACATTGCCGTCGATGGAGAATCTGGCGATGCGCACGCGTGCTGTCGCCCCTCACTGGTGCTGGCTGGAGTCTGACGCTCCAGGCTAACGCGGCAAGGGGGACGGCCTGCCGTATTACCCGGCGGCGACGGGCTCCGGGGCGTCCATCAGGATGGTGCGGCGCGGGTTGGCGGTCTGGGTCGGGAGCTCGACGGCGTGCTCGGGCTGCGCGCCCCGCTCCAGCTGCTCGGCGTCCGCCAGGTGCATCAGCGTGGTGCGGCGGGGGTTGGCGGTGGGGCGCAGGAGCATCGTCGTCTTCATCGCGGGTGTCAGACCTCTACAGAGCGGCGTCGTTTGTAAAGCGTCAGGCTAAACACTTGATCCCCTTCGAATACATGGAATACGCAACGATCTACGTGTGAGTTTGCTCACCACTGGTGGGAAAATTCCGACATTGCGGGCCGTCATTCAAGGTCGCAGAAACGGACATTGCGTACGTGAATGCGTTATTCCGCTCCTGATCATGGCGACTGGGACACTCGACCACTGTCGCCGTTTGGTAGAGAAAAGTCCGGTTTCTCCGCGATCATCTTCTACTGCGCGTGACGCAATGTTCACGCGTTGTCATGAGCTTCGCCACCCATGGCACGGCTCTTGTTGGAGATCCGGCACTGTGCTGGAATTCCACGCACCGCCGCGGGTTCGCAGACCGGCGCGCAGGGGGCGCAGAACAGCGCCGAGCGAGCGGCGGGGAGGGGGAACTGCGCCGGTCAACGACGACCACCATGGGGTGCAGCTCTGCACCCCACGACGCCGACACCGTCCATTCCGTTCACGCGGGGGACGCCTGGTCCAGAGGTTGCGACGCTAGTGCAGGGACGATTCAAGAGGGATGGCAGCAGCGCGGCGGAACAGGAGCCGCGCGGCGGGACCGACCGTGGCTCCTCGCCCCAGCACACTCCGAACCCGGGTCAGGGTGCGGCCGGCGAGGGCGGTGACCCCGCGAAGCGCGGCACGACCGCCGGCGCCGGTGCGACCGAGCCCAAGGCCAAGGCCGATCCGAAGCCCAAGGGGCCTTCGGACACCGGCTCGCGAATAGCCCTGCGCAACTGGCGCATCTCGACGCGTCTGGTCTCCCTGCTCGCCCTGCCCGTGGTCGCCGCCACCACCCTGGGCGGGATTCGTATCAACGAATCCCTCCAGGACATGGAGGCGCTGGAGCACATGCAGCTGCTGACCAAGATGACCAAGGAGGCCACGGACCTCGCCGAGGCCCTCCAGGCCGAGCGCGACCTCTCCGCCGGCCCGCTCTCGCACGGCACCTCCCCCAACGAGTTCAAGGTCTCCGACCCGCGCAAGAAGACCGACCGCGCCCGCAAGGCCTTCCTCGACGCGACCAGCGACATCGGCGACACGATGGGCGACGACGCGCTGGAGAGCATCCGCTCCAACGCCAACTCCATCGCCCAGCAGGTCGTCGGGCTGGAGAGCCTGCGCCAGAGCGCGTACAGGAGCAACGAGCCGACCTCGCAGACGGTCGAGGGCTACAGCCGGATCATCGACTCGCTGCTCAGCCTCTCCCAGGACATGGCGCAGGCGACCAGCAACCCCGAGATGATCAAGCGGACGCGTGCCCTGGCCGCGTTCTCGCAGGCCAAGGAGTACGCCTCCATCCAGCAGGCGATCATCGCCGCCGCGCTGCCCGCGACCGGCCAGCAGACCGGCCAGCTCGACCGGCAGGACCGCCTGTACGCCGAGGCCGCCCGGAACTCCGAGAAGGCCGCCCTCGACCGCTTCCAGAGGATCTACGAGTCCACCGGCGGCAACGCCGCCGAGCTCACCGAGACCCTGAAGACCGGCAACCCGTCGATCGTGGCCGCGGGCACGTACGCCGAGCGTGTGCTCAGCACCGACAACGGCCTGTCGGCCTCGGCGAACAAGCGCGGCTACCTGGACTTCACCGACGAGTACGGCACCAAGATCGAGGCCATGAGCCGGATCGAGGCCGACCTGCTCAACAAGATGGAGACCAAGGCCCGTGAGCTGAAGCAGGAGTCGCAGCGCGACGCGATCATCAACGGTGCGCTGATCCTGCTTGTCCTCGGCGTCTCCCTCGTCGGCGCCTTCGTCGTGGCCCGCTCCATGATCCGCTCGCTGCGCCGGCTCCAGGACACCGCGACCAAGGTCGCCCAGGAACGCCTGCCCGAGCTGGTCAAGCAGCTCTCCGAGACCGACCCGCAGGACGTCGACACCTCCGTCGAGTCCGTCGGCGTGCACTCCCGGGACGAGATCGGCCAGGTGGCCGCGGCCTTCGACGACGTGCACCGCGAGGCGGTCCGCCTCGCCGCCGAGCAGGCCCTTCTGCGGGGCAACGTCAACGCGATGTTCACCAACCTCTCGCGCCGCTCGCAGGGCCTCATCCAGCGTCAGCTCTCGCTCATCTCCGAGCTGGAGTCCCGCGAGGCCGACCCGGACCAGCTCTCCTCGCTCTTCAAGCTCGACCACCTCGCGACCCGTATGCGCCGGAACGGCGAGAACCTCCTCGTCCTCGCCGGCGAGGAGCCGGGCCGCCGCTGGACCCGCCCGGTCCCGCTGGTCGACGTCCTGCGCGCCGCCGCGTCCGAGGTGGAGCAGTACGAGCGCATCGAGCTGGCGGCGGTCCCCGCGACCGAGGTCGCCGGCCGCGTCGTCAACGACCTCGTGCACCTGCTCGCCGAGCTTCTCGAGAACGCCACCTCGTTCTCCTCGCCGCAGACCAAGGTCCGCGTCACCGGTCACGCGCTGCCCGACGGCCGCGTCCTGGTCGAGATCCACGACACCGGCATCGGCCTCTCCCCCGAGGACCTCGCCGCGATCAACGAGCGGCTCGCGTCGCCGCCCACCGTGGACGTCTCGGTCTCCCGCCGCATGGGTCTGTTCGTGGTCGGCCGCCTGTCCCTGCGACACGGCATCCGGATCCAGCTGCGCCCGTCCGACTCGGGCGGCACCACCGCGCTCGTCATGCTCCCCGTGGACGTCGCCCAGGGCGGCCGGAAGCCCGCGCCCAAGCAGGGCGGCGGCCAGGGCCAGGTCCCGCAGGGCTCCGGCGCCCCGGGCGGCCGGCTCACCGGCGGT
>NZ_DATCVQ010000286.1:0-7470 GCF_036566765.1 Streptomyces sp. | reverse complement strand
CCCGGCCTTGATCGGACCCGGAACCCGACCTTGACCGGATTCGGTGTCACCCGACCTGACCGACCCGGCGTCAGCCGCGCCGTTCGACCGCCGTCGCCATCTCGTCCAGGTCCTTCGCCAGCGCCCGGCTCACCGCCTTCGCGCCCAGGCCGCCGATCAGCCTGGACAGCAGGCCCATGGCGCCGCCGCCGGTCGGGGTGGCGCTGAAGCGCATGACCACCGCGGTCGAGGAGGCGGCCGGGTCCCCCTTCAGCAGCTCGATCTCCGACTCGTAGTGCATCCCGTGCGAGTCGGCGACCGTCACGTACCGCTCAGGCGGCACGCACTCGGTCACCGTCATCTCCTCGGTGGCCTCCTTGCCCAGCATCCGCCGGGTCTCCCGCCACCGGGTGCCGACGTCGAAGCCGCCCTCCGTCAGCACCTCGACCCGCTCCACCCCGCTGAGCACCCGCTCCATGCCCCGCAGATCGGTCAGCGCCTCCCAGACCCGTCCGGGAGGCGCCTGGACCCGCCGCTCGACGACGACGCTCTTGGTAGCAGCCATGGCTCCATGGAAGCACCGTCGGTACGGGAGCGCGCCGTCAGCGCAGCAGCGCGTCCGGGTCCTCGCCGCCCGACTCGGCCACGATCTCGGCCAGGCTCTGCGCACGGCGGACGAGCGCGAAGCGGATCCCGTCGGCCGTGCGGGTGAAGCCGTGCACGGCGGGCCGGGGGAGGCTGTTGTAGCCGTAGTGGCTGGAGAAGTAGTACGCCCCGGTGTCCAGGACGGCCGCGACGTCGCCCGGCTCCAGGCGCGGCAGCGGCCGCGCGGCGGCGAGCAGGTCCCCGGCGAAGCAGGCGGGCCCGGCCACGTCCTGGGCGACCTCGGGCCCGGTGCGCGGCCTGCCCTCGGCGTCGTACGCGGCGATCCGCACCGGGTAGGCCTCGGGGTCGTACACCGTGCGGGTGGCGAGCTGCACGCCCGCGTGGGTGACGGCGACCGCGCGGCCGCCGGCCGTCTTCGTGTACTCCACGCGGGCCAGGACCGTGCCGTGCCGGGCCAGCAGCGAGCGGCCGAACTCGGTCACCAGGGCGTAGCGCCCGTCGAACAGCCCCGGGACCCGCTCGGCGAGCAGCCGGGCGTACTCCGCGTACGTCGGCGACTCCTCGTCGGAGGCGAAGTTCACCGGCAGGCCGCCGCCGATGTCGAGGGTGTCGACCTGGGTCCGGCCGGCCTTCGCGTTGATCTCCTCGGCGAGCCCGTACAGCTCCGCGACTCCTTCGGCCATCAGAGCGAGCGGGATGCCCTGCGAGCCGCTGTGCACGTGCAGCCGGGTCAGCCAGCGCCGGTCGAGGTACGCCCGGACGACCTCCTCGCGGGCCCCCGGGTCGCGCAGCGCGACGCCGAACTTCGAGGTCGGGGCAGCGGTGGAGAGCGCGCCGATGGCGCCCGAGCCGAGCTGCGGGTTGACCCGCAGGCCGACGCGCGGGAAGCGCGCCGTCCGGGCGACGAGCGCGTCGAGCAGGGCCAGCTCCTGGAAGTTGTCGGCGTTCAGCGCGATGCCCAGGGTCAGCGCCTCGCGCAGCTCGCCGGCGGTCTTGGCGGGCGAGTCCAGGACCGTACGGGAGGCGGGGACGCCGGCCGCGCGGGCCAGGGCCAGCTCGCCGGGGCTCGCGACCTCCGCGCCGAGCCCCGCCTCGTACAGCAGGCGAAGGACGGGGACGAGCGGGCACGCCTTCACGGCGAAGGCGTGCATGATGCGGGCGCCCGGGGCGATGGCCGCGAACGCGGTGTCGAGGGCGGCGGCGGAGGCCCGGACGCCGTCGGCGTCGATCAGGGCGACGACGGGTTCGGCGGGGGTGAGGAGTCCTTGCTCGACGGCGGCGCGGACGGCCGGGTCGCGACGTGAGGAGGCCATGGGGCCATCCCACCATCGGGCGGCGCGACGCCGCAGGTGTTGACTACATTTATTCACCACGCCACTATGTGAATATCTGGACCACATCCGAGGAGGCAACGCCATGTCAGGACCCCGCCCCGTACGAGCCCCGCGCGGCACGGAACTCAGCACCCTGGGATGGCAGCAGGAAGCCGCCCTGCGGATGCTGCAGAACAACCTCGACCCCGAGGTCGCCGAGCACCCGGACAAGCTCGTCGTCTACGGCGGCACCGGCAAGGCGGCCCGCGACTGGCGCTCCTTCGACGCGATGGTGCGCACCCTGCGGACCCTGAAGCAGGACGAGACGATGCTCGTCCAGTCCGGCCGCCCGGTCGGCGTCATGCAGACCCACGAGTGGGCCCCGCGCGTCCTCATCGCCAACTCCAACCTGGTCGGCGACTGGGCGAACTGGGAGGAGTTCCGCCGTCTGGAGGCCCTCGGCCTCACGATGTACGGCCAGATGACCGCCGGTTCGTGGATCTACATCGGCACCCAGGGCATCCTCCAGGGCACGTACGAGACCTTCGCCGCCGTCGCCGCCAAGAAGTTCAACGGCACCCTCGCCGGCACCATCACCCTCACCGCCGGCCTCGGCGGCATGGGCGGCGCCCAGCCGCTCGCCGTGACGATGAACGACGGCGTCGCGATCTGCATCGACGTCGACCCGCGCGCGATCGAGCGCCGCATCGAGCACCGCTACCTGGACGTGAAGGCCGACAACCTGCGGCACGCGCTGCAGCTGGCCGTCGAGGCCCGCGACGCCCGCAAGCCGCTCTCCATCGGTCTGCTCGGCAACGCGGCCGAGCTCCTCCCGCAGATGCTCGCGGAGGGCGCCCCGATCGACATCGTGACGGACCAGACCTCCGCCCACGACCCGCTCTCCTACCTCCCCGTCGGCGTCGACTTCGACGACATGGCGACGTACGCGGCCAAGGACCCGGCGGGCTTCACCACCCGCGCCCGCGAGTCCATGGCCCGCCACGTCGAGGCCATGGTCGGCTTCATGGACGCCGGCGCCGAGGTCTTCGACTACGGCAACTCCATCCGCGGCGAGGCCCAGCTGGCCGGCTACGACCGCGCCTTCGCCTTCCCCGGCTTCGTGCCGGCGTACATCCGCCCGCTGTTCTGCGAGGGCAAGGGCCCGTTCCGCTGGGCCGCGCTGTCGGGTGAGGCGTCGGACATCCACAAGACCGACAAGGCGATCCTGGAGCTCTTCCCGGAGAACGAGTCCCTGCACCGCTGGATCAAGATGGCCGGCGAGCGGGTCCACTTCCAGGGCCTGCCCGCCCGTATCTGCTGGCTCGGCCAGGGCGAGCGCGACAAGGCGGGCGACATGTTCAACGACATGGTCGGCAACGGCACCCTCGCCGCGCCCCTCGCGATCGGCCGCGACCACCTCGACTGCGGCTCGGTGGCCTCCCCGTACCGCGAGACCGAGGCCATGCTCGACGGCTCCGACGCGATCGCGGACTGGCCGCTCCTCAACGCCATGGTCAACGTCGCCTCCGGCGCGTCCTGGGTCTCCATCCACCACGGCGGCGGCGTCGGCATGGGCCGCTCCATCCACGCCGGCCAGGTCTCCGTGGCGGACGGCACGAAGCTCGCCGGCGAGAAGATCCGCCGCGTGCTCACCAACGACCCGGGCATGGGCGTCATCCGTCACGTCGACGCGGGTTACGACATCGCGGAGCGCGTCGCGGACGAGAAGGGCGTCCGCGTCCCGATGCGCGAGGGCTCCGAGGACGGCTCCGCGTGAGCGACACCTTCCACGCCATGTGGCGGTCGCTGCGGCCCATCGGCCGCAGTGACGCCTCGGGCGGCTACCGCCGCTACGCCTGGACCGGCGCGGACGCCGACTGCCGGCTCTGGTTCCAGATGCAGGCGGAGGCCCGCCGGCTGAACTACGAGGTCGACCGCAACGGCAACCAGTGGGCCTGGCTCGGCGACCCCGCGGCCGGCGACGCCGTCGTCACCGGCTCGCACCTGGACTCCGTGCCGGACGGCGGGGCCTTCGACGGCCCGCTCGGCGTGGTGTCGTCGTTCGCGGCGCTCGACGAACTGCGTTCCCGCGGCGTGGTGTTCAAGCGCCCCCTGGCCATCGTGAACTTCGGCGACGAGGAGGGCGCCCGGTTCGGCCTCGCCTGTGTCGGCTCCCGGCTCGCCGCCGGACAGCTGACGAAGGAGCAGGCGTACGAGCTGCGCGACGCCGACGGGGTCAGCCTCCCGCAGGCCATGGAGGCCGCCGGGTTCGACCCCGAGGCCATCGGCCCCGACCGCGAACGGCTCGACCGCATCGGCGCGTTCGTCGAGCTGCACGTCGAGCAGGGCCGCGCGCTGGACCTGTCCGGCGACGCCGTCGGCATCGCCTCGGCGATCTGGCCGCACGGCCGCTGGCGGTACGACTTCCACGGCGAGGCCAACCACGCCGGCACGACGCGGCTCGTCGACCGCCGCGACCCGATGCTGACCTACGCCGAGACCGTCCTCGCGGCCCGCCGCGAGGCGGAGCTCGCGGGCGCGGTCGCCACCTTCGGCAAGATCTCCGTCGAGCCGAACGGCGTCAACGCCATCCCGTCGCTGGTACGCGGCTGGCTCGACGCGCGGGCGGCCGACCAGGGCGCGCTGGACGCGGTCATCGCGGGCATCGAGACGGCGGCCCGCGAGACGGCGGCGAAGCACGGCATCGACCTGGGCGTCGTCCAGGAGTCCTTCACGCCGGTGGTCGAGTTCGAGCATGCGCTGCGGGACGAGATGGCGGGGATCCTGGGAGAGAAGACGCCGGTGCTGGGCACGGGCGCGGGACACGACGCGGGCATCCTGTCCGCCTCGATCCCGACCGCCATGCTGTTCGTACGGAACCCGACCGGCGTCTCGCACTCCCCGGCCGAGTTCGCGGGCGAGGACGACTGCGTGGCCGGGGTCCTCGCACTCGCCGACGTACTGGAGGGCCTGGCGTGTCGCTGACGACGACGTACTGGCTGGAGCACGCCTGGCTCGACACGCACGTCGAGCCGGGGGTGGCGCTGGAGGTCGCGGACGGCCGGATCACGGCGGTCCGCACGGGCGTGGACGCGCCGACGCCCGGCGCGGCAGTCCTGCGCGGCTTTACGATCCCGGGCCTCGCGAACGCCCACTCGCACGCCTTCCACCGGGCGCTTCGGGGCACGGTGCAGGTGGGTTCGGGCACGTTCTGGACGTGGCGCGACGTCATGTACCGGGTCGCGTCCCGGCTCACGCCGGAGTCGTACCACGCGCTCGCGCGCGCCGTGTACGCGGAGATGGCGCTGGCGGGCATCACGTCCGTCGGCGAGTTCCACTATGTGCACCACGCGCCGGACGGCACGCCGTACGCCGACCCCAACGCGATGGGCGAGGCGCTGATCGCGGCGGCGGCCGACGCGGGCATCCGCATCACGCTGCTCGACACGGCGTACCTGTCGTCCGGCTTCGGCGCGGCTCCCGAGCCGCACCAGGTCCGCTTCTCCGACGGGTCGGCGGACGCCTGGGCTGAGCGGGTGTCGGGCCTGAAGGAACGGCCCGGCGTCCGTATCGGCGCGGCGATCCACTCCGTACGGGCCGTCCCGGCGTCGCAGCTCGCGACGGTCGCGGACTGGGCGCGGGAGCGCGAGGCGCCGCTGCACGTCCACCTGTCCGAGCAGACGGCGGAGAACGACGCCTGCCTCGCGGCGCACGGCTGCACGCCGACGCAGCTGCTGGCCGAGCACGGCGTGCTCGGGGCGCGGACGACCGGCGTCCACAACACCCACCTGACGGACGAGGACGTGACGCTCCTCGGCTCGTCCGCGACGGGCACGTGCATGTGCCCGACGACGGAACGGGACCTGGCGGACGGCATCGGCCCGGCGGTCGCGCTGCAGGCGGCGGGTTCGCCCCTCTCGCTCGGCAGCGACAGCCATGCCGTGATCGACCTCCTGGAGGAGGCGCGGGCGATGGAGCTCAACGAGCGCCTCCGCTCCCGCACCCGGGGCCACTGGACGGCGGCGGCGCTGCTCCGCGCGGCCACGGCCGACGGCCACGCCGCCCTCGGCTGGTCGGACGCCGGCCGCCTGGAGGCGGGCGCGCTCGCCGACTTCACGACGGTGACGCTCGGCTCCATCCGCACGGTGGGCGCGGACCCGCGCCTGGCGGCGGAGACGGCGGTCTTCGCGGCCACGGCGGCGGACGTCACGGACGTGGTCGTAGCAGGCCGCCCCATCGTCCGAGCCGGCGCCCACGCCACCGTCCAGAACCCGGCAGCCGCCCTGAACGACGCGATCACGTCCCTCCGGGCGTGACACCCCGCCCCCGGCGTCGGCCGGGGGCGGAGCTGCTGCCCCCGCCGGGGCGATGGCGCCCCGGGGGACGGGGGGACATTCAATCGACCATCGAGAGGGACCATGACCACCACCGTCGTCACTGACATCGGCCGACTCGTCACCAACGACCCCGCCCTCGGTGACGGCTCCCCGCTCGGGATCGTCGAGGGCGCCGCGCTCGTGCTCGACGGCGAGCGGGTCGTCTGGGCCGGGGCCGCGGCCGGCGCGCCCGACGCCGACGTGCGCGTCAGCGCCGGCGGGCGGGCCGTGATCCCCGGGTTCGTCGACTCCCACTCGCACCTCGTCTTCGCCGGCGACCGCACCGCCGAGTTCAACGCCCGCATGTCCGGCCAGGCGTACGCCGCCGGCGGCATCCGGACCACCGTCGCCGCCACCCGCGCCGCCTCCGACGCGGAGCTGGAGCGCAACCTCACCCGGTACCTCGACGAGGCCCTCCGCCAGGGCACCACCACCTTCGAGACCAAGTCCGGGTACGGCCTCACCACCCACGACGAGGCCCGCGCCCTGCGCATCGCCGCCGCGCACACCGACGAGGTCACCTACCTCGGCGCGCACATCGTGTCCCCGGACTTCGCCGACGACCCGGCCGGCTACGTCGCCCTCGTCACCGGCGAGATGCTCGACGCCTGCGCCCCGCACGCCCGCTGGGTCGACGTCTTCTGCGAGAAGGGCGCGTTCGACGGGGACCAGGCCCGCGCGATCCTCACCGCCGGCATGGCCAAGGGCCTGCACCCGCGCGTGCACGCCAACCAGCTCTCGTACGGCCCGGGCGTCCAGCTCGCCGTCGAGCTGGACGCGGCGAGCGCCGACCACTGCACCCACCTCACCGACGCCGACGTCGACGCGCTCGCCAACGGCAACACCGTCGCCACCCTCCTCCCCGGCGCCGAGTTCTCCACCCGCGCCGAGTGGCCGGACGCCCGCCGCCTCCTCGACGCCGGCGTGACCGTCGCCCTGTCGACCGACTGCAACCCGGGCTCGTCGTTCACCTCGTCCGTCCCGTTCTGCATCGCCCTCGCCGTCCGCGACATGCGGATGACCCCGGACGAGGCGCTCTGGTCCGCCACCGCCGGCGGCGCCGCGGCCCTGCGCCGTACCGACATCGGCCGCCTCGCACCCGGCGCGTACGCGGACTTCGCGCTCCTCGACGCCCCCTCCCACGTCCACCTGGCCTACCGCCCGGGCGTCCCCCTGGTGACGGAGGTCTGGAAGCG
>NZ_DATCVQ010000285.1:0-6612 GCF_036566765.1 Streptomyces sp. | reverse complement strand
GAGCAGGACAACGCCCTCCGCAAGATGGAGCGCCTGGAGGACGTCAACCTCGTCCCCGAGTCCAACCAGAAGACCCTCACCCAGGCCGACCGCGCCGCGGCTGTGTGGATCGGCGAGCAGGCCAAGCACCTCATCTGGATCCAGCCGTAGACCTCCAGGGCCCCGGGAGACCGGGGCCACCCAGCAGCACTGGCAGACGCTCGGGTTCGAGTCCCGAGGCAGGCACGCAACCCAAGCCCCTTCGACCTTGGAGCCACGTTGACGATCATCACCGCCGCCAAGCTGACCGGCCACACCCTCACTGTCGAGCGCATCGTGGACGTGCCCGAGCTGGAGGGCACCCGGCTGCGCGAGCAGGCCGAGACCAACACGTTCTCCGGCCCCGTCTGGGTGTTCGTGGAGCGCCGCGACGGCGTGTTCGTCGCCGACCACGGCACCAACGACCGCCGCGACCTCAACCCGAGCAACCACATGTGGGACAACGCCCGCTACCTCGCCGATCGCCTGTCCGGTCGCGTCGGCGAGCACGAGGACCTCCGCTACGTCGGGCCGGGCCGCGAAGGCGACTGGCAGGCGGGCGCGGTGCGCGAGGGCTGGCACGTCCGCCTCACCCCGCGCGGGCCGTGGCTGCGGATCGTCGAGGTCGTCAAGCACGTCAACCTGGCCAAGCTCCGCGCCACCGGCCAGATCCGCTACCGGCAGGTGACGCTCGTCCTGGAGAACGGCGAGTCGATCACCTGCAAGAACGCCGCCTACTTGGACGCCCGCCCCGCCTGCGCCTGATCTCTCTGTCTCCCCGGGAGGACTCCCTCCTCCCGGGGCCCACCCAGCCTGTACCGGCCCATCGGGTTCGACTCCCGAGACAGGCACAAAGACCGACCACCTTCGACCTTGAGGAGCAGATCATGGCCACCGAGACCATCACCGTGTACGGCGTCCGGTCCACCCAGGTCCGGCACGGCAAGCGCAAGGTCGTCGTCGAGACAGCGCCCGGCCACGAGACCGACCGCGCCTGGCACGTCCAGCTCGTGGAGCAGGAGAGGGCGTGGCAGAAGAGCGTCGGCCTCACCCCAGACGCCGAGCTGGCCGCCCGCACCGTGACCACCAGCGACTGGTACGGGATCTGACCCAGGCGGCGCCGCGAGCGCCCCGCCCGGCCCGAGACAGAAGACCCGCACCGAGGAAGGGAGACCCGATGACCACCCTGGAGTTGGCCGCCGCTGCCGAGAAGGCCGTGGACGCCCTCACCACCCGCCTCAACGACCAGCCCGCCGGCGACCCCGACGTGGCCGACAAGCTGAAGGGCATCGCCCACGGCGTGCTGCTCTCCCTCAACGCGATCCGCGCCGACACCACCGAGGACAGCGCCGAGAAGGCCGGCGAGGCGATGGACGCGCTCCTGCCCGCCATCGGCGCCCTGTCCGACCTCGCGGACGCGCTGCGGGAGGACGAGTACCGGCGCACCGTCGCCGCCTGACCCCCGCTCTCCGGTGTCTCTTCTGCCGGAGAGACCCGAACCCAAACCCTCGACGACGACCAAGGAGCCGACATGCCGAAGTACAGGGTGAACATGGCCCGCGTGACGTGGCTGACCGCCAACGTGGAGGCCGACAACGAGGACGAAGCGCTGGAGAAGGCGTACGGGGTGGCGCCGCCGTTCAGTGCGCAGGAGTCCGGATGGGGCTCGTTCAAGAAGTGGAGCGCCGACGCTGACGAATGGCAGCCCCTGGATGAGTTCTACCCGTCGTTCGGCCAGGAGTACGACGCCGAGAAGCATGGCGCGGTGGTCGAACTCTCCGAAGGCGACGACGCCTGACCTTCCGGAGCCCCTTCGGGGGCTCCCGTCCAGGAAGCGCTTTCCCGCCTGCCCTACCCCTGGAGAACGACATGACGGACAACGACGACCGCCCGAACGGCACCTACACCCTCCGCATTGACCGCATAAACGGCGAGCAGGCGATGGGAGCTCCTCCGCAGGCTCCGCGCCGAAGGGTACGACGCCGAGTACGTCTGACCCCCTCAACCCTCTGGAGAACCGACCATGAAGCTCCGCCTCTACATCGAAGCCGACTATGAGATCACCGACGACGACGCCGACAGGGAACGCATCTACGGCAGCGCCGACCTGCCCGAGTGCCTCAAGGTGGACGAGGCGAACGACCCGGTTGAGATGCTCGAAGGCGCGAAGGTGACCCACCACCGCATCCGCGCCGTGGGCGACTACTCCACGCCGGGCGACCCGCGCGAACTCGACGAGCACGACCTGATCATGTCAATGGGCATCCACGACCAGGACTGCCCGTGCGCCTACTGCGACGAGTGGCGCAAGCGCCGCGCGGTCGCGTTCGCCCGCTGGATCATCTCCCTCGACGACCCCGACGGGCCAGGGTTCGAGGCCCGCAAGTCTGTGTCCATGGCGCAGATCATCGGCAGGGCGCGCGAGGCGCTCGCCCTGCCGGAGGAGTAGGCCGCGCAGCAAACGCTTTCCCGCGCGCGCTCTCTCTCCCCTGTACGTCCGGACACCCGCAGGGGGAGAGGGCGCAACCCCCAAGACCAGCAACGACAAGGAGATGCCCGATGGCCGAGCCCATCGCCCGCTGCGTCCGCGAGCCGGACGGCTACCACGCCCACCTGTACGTGGTCATCGTCGGCGGCAACGCCCGCCCGGCCACGATCGAACTCAACCTGCACGAGTGGATGGACGAGCACCGGCGAACCCACCCGAACGCCCGCGACGTGTACGCCTACCGCAGTCTCGGACTGGCCGGCCATGAACCGCTCGGCAAGTTCGACACCGTGGAGCAGGCGTGGAAGGCGCTGAACGTGTCCGGCGAGATCCCGGCAGTCGCGTGCGACACCCCCGAGGAGGACTGACCCGTGGCCAGGTTAAGTGCCCGCATCGCCGCCCACGTTGCCTTCGGGACGCGGCTCAGGGAGGCGTCCATGCACCGCGAGTTGCGCTGGGACCCTGTGCCGGGTCTGTGGGGCCAAGTCCCCGGCTGGGTCGTCTACGAGGCCGAGCAGATGCTCGCGCTCGTCAACGAACTCCGCGCCGAGAACGGGCTGTCCGCCGCGACGCTGGAGCAGGTCCTCCGCATCGAGCAGTCTGCCTGCGGTCACTCCGACTACCCGGACAAGTACGCCCTGCGGTGCGCCTTCCTGGCGCTCGGAGAGGAGGACTGACCCGTGGCTTTAACGATCGACGACGACGCCGGCCGGATGGTCTCGGACGAGTGCGCTACGCGGGCGGATCGCTGGCCTGACGGCGCTTGGACGGTCACCGGCAGGCGCGGCGTCTACTCCCGCAACCAGGCGATCACGGCGATGACGATCGCGGAACTGCTCGCCACTTGGGACGAGCCGGACTCTCCGCTCGTGCGAACCCTGGAAGCCGAACTCGACCCGCCCGCCTACGGCTACCAGACCGTGGAAGGACTGACCGATGGTGCTTGAAATGCTCACAGGCGGCGGCCTGGTCCTGATCGGGTGGGCGGTCGGCCGGTTCGCGCCTGCCCGCCGCCGTACGCCGAAGCCGCCCGCCCCGACCAAGCCCATCTGCGGGTGCACCCACGAACTCGCCTACCACGACCCCGAGAAAGGCACGTGCAGGGCGGCCGTGAACGTGGAGAGCCGCTGGGACGGCTACGGCGACCCGATCGGCTGGAAGCAGGCCCCCTGCGCCTGCCAGCAGTACACCGGCCCCACCCCGCTCCCGACCGTGTACGCCCCGGAGGTGACCTCGTGACCTCGCCAGAGTGGGCAACGCCGAGCGGCTGCAACTGGTGCGGCCATCCCGAGAGGAACCACGCCTCACGCTGGGGGACGGGGGTGGGGTTCCACCAGTATGTGGCCCCGCCGCCGGGACTGATCAAGTGGCGGATGCAGCAGAGGAGGGCGCACCGTGGCTGACACCCGAGAGCCGAAGCGCATCCGGCGCGAGCGGAAGAAGGGCTGGCGCAAGCCCGACAACTGCGTGATAGTCACGCGCCCGTCGAAGTGGGGCAACCCGTTCAAGGTCGGCGAGAAGATCCGCGACGACTCCCCGTTGTGGCCGTACGCGGTCGCCGCCTTTCCCGGCAGCGCTCATGGCCTGGTCTCGATCAGCCTCCTGACCACAGAGCAGGCAGTGGACCTGTACTCCTCCTGGGTCATCGAACAGCCCCACCTCATGCTCAACCTCGACGAACTGGCTGGCAAAGACCTCGCCTGCTTCTGCCCGCTCCCCGCCGAGGGGGAGCTGGACCACTGCCACGCCGCCTACCTGATCGACCTAGTGAGAGAGGTGTGCAATGCCTGAGACCGCCATCGACTGGCCGTACGACGCCGACCAGCACGACCCGCTCACCAAGCTCCGCATCCCGGTGACCTCGTTCGTTCCGCGCTGGAAGTACGCGGCGACGTTCGACCGAGAGTCCGAGGTGCGGCCCACAGATCGGGAGGCCGCGCAGTTGGCCTCGTTCATCGACGAGTACCGCGACCACTGGTTCAACGAGACCTGGAAGGCGAAGCTCGCCGAGAGGCCGTTCGACATCGACAGCGGCAACCCCACCAAGATCTTCCACAAGTGGGCGGACGGCGACTGGTCCTACCGGGCGGTGACGTGGGAGTACGGGCCGACCTGGGTGCCCGTCTTCCCTCGCCTGCGCGGCACCCACCTCGACGACAGGCCGAACTGGAAAGGGCCGATGCCGCTCGTCGAGGTCATGGACCGCATCTACACCATCGGCGACGAGCCTCCATCGCAGCGCTGGCTGGACTGGAAAGCCGCCCACCCCGACGTGTTTGGCGAGGTGGCCGATGCCTGACCTTCCCGAGGAAGCCCGCAAGCCGTTCAACCTGCTGTACACCGCATCCCGCCCGGTGGACGACGTGCCGCTCGTGTTCGGCCACCTGGATGGGGTGCTCGACAGGCACGGCTCCGTCCACCTGATGCACGGCGACTACAAGCGGCGAGACCAGGCCCTCGTCTCCGACGCCATCGCCCAAGCATGGGCCACCCAGAGGATCGCCGAAGGAGCCCCGGTCACCGTCGAACCCATCGCCGCCCCGTGGGACCTGCTCGGAGCCGTCGCGGGACCGTACCGGAACGGGTTCATGGCCGGTCTGCTCGTCGGGCGGGGCGTGCAGCCTCTCGGCTGCGTCGCCTACATCGTGGACGGCTCGCGCGGCGCGTCCGGGTGCGCCGCGTTCGCCGACCATGTGGGCATCCCTGTCCGCCGCTACGAAGGGAAAGCCCGTGACTCCCACTGAGGCGATCGAGAAGGCACTCCGCAAACACATGCGCCTCCGCACCGGCGACATGATGTCCGGAAACGAGATCCAGGACGCGACCCTCATTGCCCTCGACGCCCTCGCCGGCGCGGGCATGGCCGTCGTCTCCGCCGAGGACCTGCGCGTCTACGTCGTCGAGGAGATGCCCGACTTCGTGACGTACGTGACTGCCCAAGCGCGTCTCCGCGCCGCCCTACCCGAGAGGACCGACACGTGAAGCTGTTCCAGCGCTGGCAGATCTTGAGCATCACCTACTGGGACGACACCAAGACCAAGGAGATGTCCCGCTTCCTGTACAAGTTCCCGACGTACTGGCGCTACAGCAGCGCCATGCGAGAAGTGCGCCACCGGGAGCACGAGGACACCCTGGAGAACCGCTTCTGCAAGGAGTACGTGGTGGTGAAGGCGGTATGAGCGACGACCTCCGCCAGCGATACGCCGAAGCGCTCGCCGCCGCGTTCACCGAGCCGGTCTACCGCTGCGACCGGGACGGCGAGAACGAACGGGTAGAGAAGGCCGATCCCGCCGACCGCATCGACCAGACGCCGTACGTCATGATCACCGCAGGAGATGGGTGCCGTTCGTTCTGGACGCCGTCATGCGCCGAACTGGCCGAGGTGGTCGCCGCCGTACGAGACGAGGAGATGGAGCAACTCCGGTACGAACGGCGCCTCCTCGGCGCGGCCCGCATGGTCCTCGATCTCGTGGCTGCCGGAGACTCCTCCCGATGGGATCAGGTCCGGCAGGGGGCCGAAGACGTCGCCCAGCGCATCGTTGACGAGATCGGCCACCCTGTCACCGACGAACCCGCGCTCGGACCCGGATATCGCGCCGTCATCGCCCGCGTCCGAGACCTCCATCAGCCGACCGAAGGCATGGGCTCCAACTGCGACGAAGACGACACCCCCGGCTCGTACGGTCGGATCGCGCAGGTCTGCACCTCATGCGGGACGCCTGGAGAGCAAGGAGTCCGCTGGCCCTGCCCCACTATCGCCGCTCTCGGCGACCAGAAGGCCGAGCATGGCTGAGCCAGTCCTGGTCATCGACCTCGAAGCGCCGTTCGCCGGTTACGAGAGCGTGGACGAGTGGTACGTCGGCGAGTACAACGACCACGTCTACCCGACCTGCCCGGCCCTGACGAGAACCGGGAAGCCGCCGCGGCGAGGGCAGGGCAGGCTTTACCCGGAAGCGGGCGACGTGTGCGGCATCTGCATCCGCTGGTGGAGAGCCCGCAAAGCCAGGAAGGACACCCGATGACCAGCTTCGCCTTCCCTCTGAGCAGCTTGGACGCGTTCCGCTTCGCCGCCTCCACTGACACCCGGCAAGCCTGCGAGGATCTCG
>NZ_DATCVQ010000284.1:0-2013 GCF_036566765.1 Streptomyces sp. | reverse complement strand
GGTGATCGGCAGGGTGACGTCGTGCTTGAGGGTCGCGCCCTCGCTCTTCTGCGCCTCCGAGACGCCTTCTCTCAGCGCCCACAGCGACTCGCGCTGAGTGGGGCTGCCGGCGACCACGGCGTCGAGGAGCAGCCCCTGCTCGGCGGCGGCCGCGAGGGCCTCCTCGAGCCGCTCGTCCACGTCGGCGGAGGTGCCGGCGAGCTCGACGAGGCCGTACCACTCGTGCCGGTCCGTGAACGGGTCGCGTACGCCCGGCAGGTGGGCGAGGACGAGGTCGACGGCCTGGCGTCCGAGCAGCTCCCAGGTGGTCAGCTGCCCGCCGCCGTGCTCGCGGAGCAGGGGGAGGAGCGAGGTGGCCGCCTCCACCGACTCGAGCGCCACGAACGCCGTCGCCCGGCGCGGGGTCGCCGGCAGCAGCCGCAGCACCGCCGCGGTGACGACGCCGAGAGTGCCCTCGGAGCCGATGAACAGCTGCTTGAGGTCGTAGCCGGTGTTGTCCTTGCGCAGCGGCCGCAGCCCGTCCCAGACCCGGCCGTCGGGGAGCACGACCTCGAGGCCGAGCACCAGCTCGCGCATCATCCCGTAGCGCAGCACCGCGGTGCCGCCGGCGTTGGTCGCGATCGTGCCGCCGATGGTGCACGATCCCTCCGAGCCGAGGGAGAGCGGGAAGAGCCGCCCGGCGGCCGCGGCGGCCTCTTGGACGGTCGCCAGCGGGGTGCCGGCCTCGACGGTGAGGGTGTCGGCGACCGGGTCCACCTCCCGGACGCGGCGCATCCGGCCGAGCGAGAGCACCACCTGGTCGCCGCCGGAGTCAGGTACGCCGCCACCGACGAGGCCGGTGTTGCCGCCCTGCGGGACGACCCCGACGCCCGCCGCCGCGCACAGCCGGACCGCTGTCGCGACCTGCTCGGTCGAGGCCGGGCGCACCACCGCGAGGGCGGTGCCGGTGAAGCTGCCGGTCCAGTCGGTGACGTACGCCGCCATGTCGGCCGGATCGGTCAGCACGGCGCTCTCGCCGAGGGCGGTGCGCAGGTCGTGAACGAGGTTCATGCCGACCTCAGCCGGACGTGCTCGGGGCCGATCGAGGCGATGTCGGGAGTGCCGAGCAGGCACATCGCCCGCCGCAGCTCCTCGACCAGCAGCGACAGGGTGGCATCGACGCCCTGCTGCCCGGCGACCATCAGGCCGTAGAGGTAGGGCCGGCCGATCACCACGCCGCGGGCGCCGAGACCGAGCGCCGCCGCGATGTCGCCGCCGGAGCGGACGCCGGAGTCGACGTACACCTCGGTCCGGTCGCCGACCGCGTCGACCACCGCCGGCAGCAGCTCCAGCGGCACCGGCGCGCGGTCGAGCTGGCGGCCGCCGTGGTTGGAGAGCACCAGCGCGTCGGCGCCGGCGTCGACGGCGGCCACCGCGTCGGCGACCGAGAGCACGCCCTTGACCACCACCGGGCCGTCCCAGTGCTCCTTGAGCCAGCCGATGTCCGAGGGCCGGATCGCCTGCTCACGCAGCTCGTTGGACATGCCCCAGCGGCCGTGGTGCGACCCCTCGGGGAAGGTCGCGAACCGCAGCGGCTCGGTGGTCAGGATGTTGGCGACCCAGCCGGGATGGCGGGCCATGTCCGCGAACGTACGCAGGCTCAGCTGGGGCGGGATCGCGAACCCGTTGAGCTTGTCCTTGCGCTTCATGCCCGTCACGGTCGTGTCGATGGTCAGCATCAGCGCCTCGTAGCCCTGCGCGGCCGCCTCGGTGATGTGGTCCAGGGTCACCGCCCGGTCCTTCATCAGATAGACCTGGAACCAGTTGCGCCCGCGCGGCGCCGCGTCGGCGACGTCGGTGATCGAGGTCGTCGCGTACGTCGAGAGCGTGTACGGCAGCCCGGCCGCGGCCGCCGCCGCGGCGACCGCCCGCTCCCCGGTGTGGTGGCTGAGCCGGGTGTAGCCCGTCGGGGCCAGCACGATGGGTGCCGCCGCGGGCCGCCCGAGGATCGAGGTACGCACCTCCGGCTCGCCC
>NZ_DATCVQ010000283.1:0-15711 GCF_036566765.1 Streptomyces sp. | reverse complement strand
CGAGAGGACCTTGGCCTTGGCCTGCTCGAACTCGGCTGCCGTGATCGCGCCGCGGTCCTTGAGCTCGGCGAGTCGGGAAAGTTCCTCCGCTTGGCTGCCGGCCCCGGCGCTCTCGCGCACGTAGGAGCGGAACTCCTCCTCGCTCCGGCGGGCCCGGCCCAACTCGCGTTCGCCCATGCCACGCCCGCGGGCGATCAGGTAGACGAACACGCCCAGGAAGGGCAGCAGGATGACGAGTACGCTCCATCCCGCCTTGCCCCAGCCGCTCAGGTCGTCATCGCGGAAGATGTCGCCGATGACGCGGAAGAGCAGCATGAACCAGATGACCCAGAGAAAGATCATCAGCATGGTCCAGAACATGTTCAGCAGGGGGTAGTCCACTGCCAGGTTCACCATCGAGTCCTTCATGGCCGGTCTCCTTCTGGGGGTGACAGGGCGCGGATGCCTGTTGGTCGTTCCAGGCACGCGGTGGATCGCCGAGGGGTTCGGACACCACCAGGCGGGTTTCGTCGGATCACGCTGGAAGAGTCGAACCGAGGCGTACGCCACCGGTCGTCCGTCTCCTCGGAGGACACCAGCGCGGCGGTCTGAAGGTCGCCGACCATCCCGTGGTCTGCGGTAGGCGGGTAGGCGTTCATGCAAGCTCCCTCGCCCGATGGGGTGCGGGACGTTCAGTTTCCGAGCCGTCTGCCGTGACAGCCCGTGATGACCTGGATGCCCGTCGGCCCCGGGCTACCTCAAGCGTGCGCCACAGCCGAGCTCACCGCACTCCGAACAGGGACCCGGCCCGAGGCCGAATCACACGCTCATCGAACTACGGGTGCCGCCAGCCCGGTGACCCCGTGGTGCGCCTGCCGCACGGCGCCGAGATCGCCCGGGATAGTGACCGCCCTCTGGCAGGGGCAGCAGCACGGTCACTGCGTTCCGTGCGACCGAGAGGGGAAACGTGGACGGGAATCCGAAGATCCGAAGGTCGGTCCTGCTCACCACGGCGCGTTCGCTTCTGACGCTAGCGGCCGTTCTGGCCGCCTATTACGTGTTGCCGTTGGATTCGTCCTTCACGGCGGCCACCGTATGGGCGCTCATCGGCGGCATCGTGCTGGTGGCGCTGCTCCTGGCCTGGCAGGTGCGCACGATCGTGCGTTCCGCGCGGCCGGGGCTTCGGGCCATGGTGGCACTGGCGTCGGTACTTCCGCTCTTCGTGGTGCTGTTCGCTGCGGCCTACTTCCTGCTGGAGCGCAGCGCGCCTGAGAGTTTCAGCGAATCAATGTCACGGACCGATGCCCTGTACTTCACGATGACGGTGTTCAGCACGGTCGGCTTCGGCGACATCACCCCGCGCACCGAAACTGCCCGGGTGTTGACCACGGGGCAGATGGCGGCCAATTTCCTGGTGATCGGCGTGGCAGCCCGGATCCTGGTGGGGGCGGTCCAGGAAGGCAGACGACTGCGGGACCGGACAGCGACGGGCGATGAGGACGGTGGCCCGCCCACCGCGCGGTGACCTGGTCCGGGTCCTCGGAACGCAGCGTCTCGGCGGCTCCAGCCCTCTCGTCCCCCTCTGTCCGCGAGACGTCCGGGCCCTCCCCGGGCAGGCCGCCGGCAGCTCCTCCCATCCCGCTGTCATGGGTGCGTCGAACGGGGCTGGGTCTTCGGGATCCGTGAGGTGAAGAACATCGCGAGGAGAGCGGTGAAGGCGAGGATGGCGAGTGCGGCGCGCAAACCGTCGATCCTGGCGTCGGCGTTCGCGTCGAGTGCCGCTTGCGTCACGTCCGTGTTCGTGCCCGCTTCGGTGAGGGCGGACTTGAGCTGGGCGTCCGACAAGAACGGTGCGCCGCTCTGGAGTTCGACCGTTGCCTGGCTCTTGACCTCGGCCGGGATCGCCGGATTCTGTTCCACGCTGGTGAGGAAGGAAGTCGTCAGCGCGGCGATCATGATCGACCCGGCGAGTGCCGTACCGATCGAGGCGCCGAGGTTCATGACGGCGTTCTGGACGCCGCCGACTTCTGCGCTCTGTGCTTCAGGCACTGCGGACACGGTGACCGACCCGAGCTGGGACGCCAGCGCGCCCATGCCGAGCCCGATCAGCAGGAGGGGGATGGTGACGATTTCCGCGCCGGCGTCCGCGTCGAGCGCGGCCATCAGGGCCACCGCGCCCGCGAGCAACGCGAGGGTCCCGAGCCGCACCACCCGCCGCGGTGAGACGTCCGGGAGGAAGCGCGGGATCAGGATCGCGGCGGCCAGCAGGGTCAGCGAGAGCGGCAGGATGCGGGCACCGGTCGCGAGCGCGGACAGGCCCAAGGCGACGGACAGGTAGAGCGGTACGACGAAGAAGACGCCCATCTGAACGAGGTACTGAAAGAAGAACATCGTCAGTCCGCCGGTGAGCTGCCTGTTGTGCAGCATGCCCGGGTCGACGAGTGGCTCCCTGCGCCGCTCCACCACGCGGGCCTCCCAGCGGAGGAAGAGCCAGACCAGGAGCAGACCGGCCAGCATCAGCCACACGACCAGCGAGACTCCGAGCCACGAGGGCGCGTCGGGCTTCGGCTGGAACCAGCCCCATTCGTCCGAGCGGAGTACGCCGTAGACGAAGAGCCCGAGCCCGAGCGCGGACAGCACGGCGCCGACGAGATCGATGCGAGGGCGTTCGCCGATCGGTGCGTCAGCGATGCGGCGGGCGAGCACCAGGATGCCGAACACCATCACGACCTCACCGGCGAAGACCCACCGCCACGAGAAGTACGTCGTTGCGACACCCCCGATGAGCGGCCCGACCGCGATCGCCACGGCCCCTGCGGCCGCGACGAGGCCGTAGGCGGCGGGACGGCGTTCGGTGGCGAAGTTGCTCGCCACGAGCGCCACGATCGCGGGCATGATGAGTGCCGCCCCGATCCCCTCGAGGAACGACCAGCCGAGCAGCAGTACGGGCAGGTTCGGCGCGAGCGCCGTGGTGAAGGAGCCGCAGCCGTAGATGACGCAGCCGATCATGAACGCGCGTTTGCGACCGATCAGTGCCCCTACTTTGCCGCCGGGGATCATGAACATCGCCATCACGAGGGTGTAGGCCGTGATGGCGCCTTGCACACCCGTCACCGTCGTGCCCACGTCCTCGGCGACCGTCGCGATCGAGACGTTCATGACCGAACTGTCGAGCGCCATCAGGAACTGGCCGGCCGCGAGTGCCAGCAGGACGATTCGCGCCGTTCCCGAACTCTCGGCGGTGCCTGCTCTGGGTGCCATGCGCGCATCGTCCCAGCCGCCCGGAAGGGCGATCCGCGACCCGCCCCGGAGGTCAACCAGTTGGCGGACTGAGGTCGGCGGAGTCACCTTGGGGCGGAGTCGTCATGGTGAGAGAGGGGCGAGAGGGGCAGCTTCGTACCTGCGGCAGATGTGCTCCCCGCTCGACAGGACGATGCCCCGGCATGCCGAAGGTCAGGCGGCCGGCAGCTCCTCGGCGACTAGCCGGCCTGAGCGTACGGCGTCGACCAGGGCCTGGTGGTCGTGCTCGTTCTGGTCGGCGTACGCCTCCGCGAAGGTGGCGAGTGCTCGGTCGAACGAGTCGCCGCTGCCCAGGTACGCGGCGATCGCGATGCGGTCGCCGGACCGCGCGTGCGCACGAGCCAGCGTGACCCCGCACAGTTCGCCGAACGCCTGCATGTCCTTCGGCCGCATCCGCTCCGGCATGGCGATGCCCTTCCAGTCGCGCAACTGGCGGACGTAGAAGTCGCGCTGCTTGCCGTCGATGCCGTCCACCCTCTCCCAGCCGAGGAAGATGTCGCTCGTGGCCTGCATCAACCGCTGGCCCGAGACCACCCGCTCGCCCTGGTTGCGGTACTTGCTCGCCCCGACGTGCGCGGCGAGCACGGAGGTGTCGGCCTCCTTGGCCTGGAGGAAGAGCGGGTCCTGGTCGTCCCGGCCGAGCAGGAGGAAGATCCAGCATCGGGTGCCGACGCTGCCGACGCCGACCACCTTGCGGGCGACGTCCGCCAGTCGGTAGTCCTCCAGGAGCGTGCGCCGGTCGGAAGTCAGAGTGCGGCCGTAGCGCTCGATCAGGCCCCGGAACCGGCGTTCCAGCGCGCTGCGCTCGACGTCCGGCAGCAGGTCGCCGGCCGGGATGAGCAGCGGGGGATCCGCCGCGATCCTGGGCCGCCCGTCGACCGTCTCGGTGAGCTTGTCGAAAGCCTGCAGACTGTCGCGGGTACGGGCCTTCGCCATCGCGCGAGCCAGGTTCCTCCGACCGTGCTTCGTTGCGTGGAGCCGGCCTGCGACCAGGGACTCAAGGAGGTCCGCATCGATCTTCGCGTACCAGACGTCGACGGTGCGCATTCCTGCGAAGCGGATCATCGCCTCGCGGTACGAACGGACCGTCGAGCTGACGATCCGGGCACGCTCGGCGTCGTCGAAGTCGTTCGCCCGCCCTGCGATGACGAAACTCGCCGACAGCCGCTTGACGTCCCACTCCCAGGGGCCCGGCAGCGTCTCGTCGAAGTCGTTGATGTCGAACATCAACTGCCGCTCGGGCGAGGCGAGGAGACGGAAGTTCAGCATGTGCGCGTCCCCGCACAGCTGGGCCGTGAGTCCCGAGCGCGGGGTGGCGGCGAGGTCGGAGGCCATGATCGCGGCGGCGCCCCGGTAGAAGCGGAACGGGGACTCCGTCATCCGGCCGTAGCGGATCGGCACGAGTTCGGGCACCCGTGCCTCGGACTGCGCCTCCAGGATCGCCAGCGGGTCCGGCCTGTCAGGGGCCGGCTTGTACTCGGCGTGGCTCGATCGCGGCGTGCTGCGTCGGGCCGCCTTGCCGTGGGCCGCGCGTTCCTCGGGCGTGGCATGGGGCGCCGCACGCAGCGTCGTGGTCGCGTTCTGGGACATCGGAAACCTTCCTGCCTGGGCCTGAGGCCGTTGCGGGAATGTTCGGCACAGGGCTTGGCGGCCTGAACGGCTCCCCCTACGACCCGTCAGCCCCGACTACAGCCCCGCCGCGATTCGGCCGAATCGTCAATCGGCCGCCGTGTGCGACCAGCTGGAGCACAGAGCCCAGATGACGAACACGTCGATCGCCAGGATGACGATCGACCACCACGGCTGGTACGGCAGCCAGAGGAAGTTGGCGATCATGCTGAGGCCGGCCAGGCCGACACCGGTCACCCTGGCCCAGTTCGCGCCGCTGAACAGGCCCACTCCGGTGATCACGATGATGACGCCGAGGACGAGGTGGATCCAGCCCCAGGCCGTCAGGTCGAACTCGAAGACGTAGTTGCCGACGCGGGCGTACACGTCGTCCTCTGCGATGGCCCCGATGCCCTGGAGAATGGCCAGGACGCCCGATACGGACAGCAGCACCGCGGCGAACACGGTGCCGCCGCTCGCCATGCCAATGCCGCCTTCGGACCGGGGCGCAGGGCCGGTGTTCCACTGTCCTCCGGCCGGTGTTTGCTGGCTCATGGAAGTCACCTCGCAGTTCACGATCCGTTGCCGGGCATCCCTTGGGCCGTTGGTCTGCTCGCCCCTCCTCGGGATGTCGGGCCAAGGCGCCTCCCTTCGAGTATCACGGTCGCCGGGGCGACGTGCTCGACGGCGATGTGACCGTCCCCGTCCGCGGTCGGCCCGCACCTCGGCGGAGCAACCCGGAGTGCGGGGCTCCCTACCGTGAGTGCCTAATGGGGTGCAGGCAGTTTCTCCGCAACCGCCCCGGGAGTGCCATGAGTACGCCGCCAGAGCCCCCAGAGCCCCCAGAGCCGCCAAGGCCGTCCCAACCGTCCGACGCCGCTCCTCCGGCTCCGTCGCCGTCGAGCGGGAAGGGCTCACGTGCCGGACGGATCGCGATGAGCACCGTCTCGGCCGTGCTGATCACGCTGACCTGCATCCTCGTTCCGGTGTCCCTGATCACCGTATGGGTGCACGACATCGTGCTGGACACCGACCGATACGTCTCGACGGTCAGTCCACTCGCGTCGGATCCGGCCATCGAGGCGGCTGCCGTCACCCGTATCGCCGCAGCCGCGGACGCCAGGGTCGACGGCTCGCAGGTCACGTCCGACATCGCGGCATGGCTGGAGTCCCAGGGGCTGCCGCCGCGGGTCGGCAAGGCGATCAAGTCGCTGGGGCCGCAGCTGGACTCGGCGGTCGACCAGGTCGTCACCAAGGTGGCGACCCGCTTCACCGAGAGCGACCGGTTCGAGACCATCTGGACCGAAGCCAACCGGGCCGCCCATTCGGCAGTGGTACACGCACTCACCGGTGAAGGCCGAGGCTCTGTCGAGGTCAGCGGCGGCACGGTCACCCTCGACGTGGGGGCCGCTGTCGAGCAGGTCAAGAAGGATCTCGTGGACGCGGGGCTCTCCCCGGCGGAGAAGATCCCGGACGTCAAGAAAAAGATGGTGCTCTTCCAGTCCGACAAGCTGGAGAAGATCAGGGACCTGGTCCACCTGCTCGACGTGATCGGCAACTGGCTGCCCATTCTCACCGTGGTGCTCGGCGCGATCGGGGTGGTACTCGCCCGGCGCCGTCGCCGGGCCCTGGTGACCACGATGCTCGGCGCGGCCGCGGCCTGCCTCGTCCTCGCCATCGGCCTGGTGATCATCCGCCGCTACTACCTCGACCATCTGCCCGCGCAGGTGCAGTCACCGGCCGCGGCCGCGGCGATCTTCGACACGCTGCTCCGCTTCCTGCGGGTCAGCATCCGCACCGCCATCGTCCTCGGGATCCTGGTGGCGATCGGCGCCTATCTGTCCGGCTCCGGCCGCCTGCCGCGCGCCGTGCGTGGCACAGCCGACCGTACGGCCGACTCCGCCGCGCGCTGGGGCGGCGCCCACGGGGTGCACACCGGAAAGGTCGGTACCTGGGTGGACGCCCAACGACGCTGGCTCACCATCGGAGTGCTGCTCATCCTGGCGCTGGTGTTCGCCTTCTGGAACCACCCGACGGTGCTGACCGTCCTGCTGCTGGTGCTCATCCTCCTCGCCGTACTCGCCGTACTCGCGCTGCTGGCTGCCAGCGGTCGCAACGCCGAGTCGGCCAAGCGCCCCGCCGAGCACGAACCGTCGCCCCCGTCTGGCTTGCCCGAGTGATGATCCTTCGAGGGCCGACGGTCACCGATGCCCACCGACAACAACCCAGAGGGCGCGGCCGACGGCCGCGCCCTCTGGCGTCTTTCTTTCCGGGGCGGCTCCCGGACCGTCGGGAGTTCGTCCGCCCGGGGGGAAAATCAGGCGCGTTGGAAGCCGTCGACGGCCATGGAGATGGTGAGGGCCAGGAAGGCGAGACCGACGGCGATGATGGCCAGGAAGACGAGCGTGCCCGCCGCCTTGGCAATCCACGATTTCGCATGGACCGGGTCGGCGGGGTTCCTCGGGTGGTAGGCGACCTTGATGGTCGGCGCGCTGCCGGAGATGTACGCGCAGCGGACCACGCCGTGCAGGTCGGTGTAGGCGTAGTCCCTGGGGCCGCGGCGCACCGCCTCGACGGTGATGCCGTACCGGGGGTAGGTCCACTCGCGGTACTGCATGGACAGGAGCGCGACCCCGAACGCGACGATGCCCACGGCGATGGGGGTGAACACCAAGAACGCGACCGCGCGGCTCACCGACTCCACGATGCCCAGGGGTACGGCCACCCCGACCGCCACCAGGCCGGTGACCCACGCCGTGAGCCTGAACGCGCGCGTGTACCAGTCGTCATCGGACCCCGCCGGCGCGCTGTCGGTGACGAGAGCCGTGCCGTCGGCCGCCCGCTCCTCCGGCAGGAGCGCGGTGACGGCGTCGGCGAACGCCGTGGCCGCCACCTCACTCACGCCCCGGACCTTGTACGTGACCGGGGTCGTCCCGGCCGGGGCGGTCAGCTCCACGGCAAGGGCACGGCCCTCGGCGCCGACTCGGCGGACGGCCTGGAGCGGGATCCGCTTCTCCTTGCGCCGCCGGCTCAGGACGAGGACGTCGTCCTGAGCCTGGAGGGTGGTACCAGCGCGGCCCCGGAGGACGGGTATCGGTGAGGTGGTGGTGGACATGGGCGTTGATAGTAGGGCGGGGACGGCTTTCAGGCGTGGGGTTACCTGTACAGAGCCTCCACAGCCTTCCGGGTTCGCCCCTCGCGCCGTCGGGGCCGTCTGTGGGCCGTCTGAGGGCCGCCGACGGTCACCGATGGCCACCGACAACAACCAAGAGGGCGCGGCCGACGGCCGCGCCCTCTTCGTGCGTTCTCGCTGCTAGACCCAGGTGTCCAGCCACATCCTGTTGCGCCACGACTCCATCGGGATCGGTTCGCCCGTGTACAGCGGCCAGAAGTAGATGAAGTTCCAGATGATCAGCAGGACCAGGACGCCCGCGCCGACCGCGCCGATCGTGCGGCGGCGTTCCGTTGAGCCGGGTGGGCCCAGGAGGGCGCCGATCATCATCGTGACCGCCAGGCACAGGAAGGGGACGAAGACGACCGCGTAGAAGAGGAAGATCGTGCGTTCCTGGTAGAAGAACCAGGGGAGCCAGCCCGCCGCGATGCCGCAGGCGATCGCGCCCGCGCGCCAGTCGCGGCGGAAGAACCAGCGCCACAGGACGTACAGGACCGCGAAGCAGGCCGCCCACCACAGGAGCGGGGTGCCGAGCGCCAGGACCTCGCGGGCGCACTTCTCCGTGACGTCGGCGGGGCAGCCGTCCTTGCCGGGGGCCGGGTCCTCGTAGAAGTACGAGACCGGGCGGCCCAGGACGATCCAGCTCCACGGGTTCGACTGGTACGTGTGGCCCGAGGTCAGGTTGACGTGGAACTGGTAGACCTCGGTCTCGTAGTGCCACAGGCTGCGCAGCCAGTCCGGCAGCCACGACCAGAGCCCGCCGCCGCCCGCCGCCTTGTCCTGCTCCGCCGCCCAGCCGCGGAAGTAGCCCTTGTCCGAGGCGATCCAGCCGGTCCACGACGCGATGTACGTGACCACCGCGACCGGGACCACCGAGACGAACGCCGGGACCAGGTCCCTGCGCAGCACCGCCGCGTACGGGCGCACCGCGCCGGCCGTGCGGCGCGCGCCGACGTCCCACAGGACCGTCAGCAGACCGAACGCGGCCATGATGTAGAGGCCGTTCCACTTCGTGGCGAAGGCCAGGCCCAGCATGACTCCTGCCGCCAGCCGCCACGGGCGCCAGCCGAGCCGCAGGCCCTCCGCCACCGCCGCGTCCGGCCGCAGCACCCCTTCGTCGTCCTCCGGGAGCGCCGCCGCGAGCCGCCGCCGGGCCCAGTCGCGGTCGATCAGCAGACAGCCGAACGCGCCGAGCACGAAGAACATCAGGACCAGATCGAGCAGGGCCGTCCGGCTCATCACGAAGTGCAGGCCGTCCACCGCGAGCAGCGTCCCCGCCAGACAGCCCAGGAAGGTCGAGCGGAACAGGCGGCGTCCGATGCGGCACAGCATCAGGACGGACAGCGTGCCCAGCACCGCGACCATGAAGCGCCAGCCGAACGGGGTGAAGCCCCAGATCTGCTCGCCGAGGCCGATGACCCACTTGCCGACCGGCGGGTGCACCACGTACCCCGGCTCCACCGGCACGGTGACCGCGTCCGGGTTCGCCAGGATCGCCTTGTCGACGTCCTTCGGCCAGGAGCCCTCGTACCCCTGCTTGATCAGGGCCCAGGCGTCCTTCGCGTAGTACGTCTCGTCGAATATCACCGCCTTGGGCCGGCCGAGGTGCCAGAACCGCAGCAGCCCCGCGACCAGCGCCACCAGCAGCGGACCGCCCCAGGCCGCCCACCGCGCCAGCCGCTGCACCGCGCCCCGTGAGAGGCCGAACAGCGACGCGGCCCCGGCGGACGGCTTCACGTAAGGCGGCACCAGGCGCTCCCGCAGCCCGGTCCGCGCCGGGGCGGCGTAGCCGAACCGGCGAAGGCGCTGCTGCCACGAGGGCGGGTCCTGCCCGGCGTCCTGACCCTGCTGGGGGTGTGGTGCGGTACTGGTCACCGCGCCATCGTAGGGAACGCGCCTGTGCGAGTCGCCCGGCCGGGCTGCGAGGATGACCCATGTGACAGGAACGCTGGTACTCGCAGGGACCCCCATCGGCGACATCGCGGACGCCCCGCCGCGGCTCGCCGCCGAGCTGGAGCGCGCGGACGTCGTCGCCGCCGAGGACACCCGGCGGCTGCGCGGACTGACCCGCGCGCTCGGCGTGCACACCACCGGCCGGGTCGTCTCCTACTTCGAGGGCAACGAGTCCGCGCGCACTCCCGAGCTGGTCGAGGCGCTGGCCGGCGGCGCGCGGGTGCTGCTCGTCACCGACGCCGGCATGCCGTCCGTCTCCGACCCCGGCTACCGGCTCGTCGCCGCCGCCGTGGAGCGGGACATCAAGGTCACCGCCGTGCCCGGCCCGTCCGCCGTGCTCACCGCGCTCGCGCTGTCCGGGCTGCCGGTGGACCGGTTCTGCTTCGAGGGCTTCCTGCCGAGGAAGGCCGGCGAGCGGCTCGGGCGGCTCCGCGAGGTCGCGCAGGAGCGGCGCACCCTCGTGTACTTCGAGGCCCCGCACCGGCTCGACGACACCCTCGACGCGATGGCCGAGGTCTTCGGCGAGGAGCGCCGCGCCGCCGTCTGCCGCGAGCTGACCAAGACGTACGAGGAGGTCAAGCGGGGGCCGCTCGGCGAGCTCGCCGCGTGGGCGAAGGAGGGTGTCCGAGGCGAGATCACCGTCGTCGTCGAGGGCGCCCCCGAGACCGGGCCCGCCGAACTCGACGCGGCCGAGCTGGTGCGCAGGGTGCAGGTGCGCGAGGAGGCGGGGGAGCGGCGCAAGGAGGCGATCGCCGCCGTCGCCGCGGAAGCGGGCCTTCCCAAGCGCGAGGTGTTCGATGCCGTCGTGGCGGCAAAGAACGCGGATCGGCAGGCCCAGGCGTAGGCCAAAGGACTATCGTGAAAGGCAAAGCTTCCGCCGCGCCGCAGTCGGTCCGGCAAGGGATGCCCTAGGAAAGCCCCAAGGGCATTCCATGCTTCCACCTCCGCTGATGCGCTCCGGCCGAAATGGGCGTCCACTGTTCAGTGGAGTGGAGAGGAGCTGGCATGAGCGAGATCACCGGCGCATCCGTCGGCCACGAGGAGTATTCCTTCGCCTGTGCCCGATGCGGATACGGCTGGGAACAGGCGTACGACATCGAACACCGCCTGGACGCCAACGGCCAGGAGTTCATCGTCTACCGGACCGAGGGCGCGCGGGTCCCCTCGCCACTGTCCGACCTGGCCTGCCCCAACTGCGAGCGCCGCGGAGCGGTCCGGATCCTGCGGTCCGGACAGGTGTCCATGACGATGCGGATGCTGTCGGAGGTCGGCCACCCGCCGCTGGGCCCGATCCCGGACGGCCCGGCGACGCGCGCCCGGGCCGCCGCCGGGACACCGGTGCCGGAGCGTACGGGGGAGCCCCCGGGCCCGGTCCAGGAACACCACCGCCACCTCTCCGACCTGCTGCACCCCTTCCGGGACCGGGACCGCAAGTAGCCCGGGACCGCACCTAGCCCAGAACCAGCCCAGGACCGCACCGTAAGACCGTCCTCGTACGATCGGGGCCATGACCTCCAAAGACGCCCCGCCGCCGCTGCCCGAGCCCCTGCTGGTGCCCGTGGCGGACTCGCACACCCACCTGGACATGCAGGCCGGCACCGTCGAGGAGTCGCTCGCCAGGGCCGCGGCCGTCGGCGTCGCCCATGTCGTCCAGGTGGGCTGCGACCTGAAGGGCTCGCAGTGGGCCGCCGAGACCGCCGCCGCGCACGCCAACGTGCACGCGGCCGTCGCGCTGCACCCCAACGAGGCCCCGCGCATCGTGCTCGGCGACCCCGACGGCTGGTCCCGCCAGGGGGCCAGGGAGGCCGGCGGGGACGCCGCGCTCGACGAGGCGCTGGCCGAGATCGACCGGCTCGCCGCCCGCCCCGAGGTCAAGGGCGTCGGAGAGACCGGCCTTGACTACTTCCGCACCGGCCCCGAGGGCATGGCCGCCCAGGCGCGGTCCTTCCGCGCCCACATCGAGATCGCCAAGCGGCACGACAAGGCGCTGGTCATCCACGACCGCGAGGCGCACGCCGACGTGCTGCGGATCCTCGCCGAGGAGGGCGCGCCCGAGCGGACCGTCTTCCACTGCTACTCCGGCGACGCCGACATGGCCCGGACCTGCGCCGAGGCCGGTTACTACATGTCCTTCGCCGGCAACATGACCTTCAAGAACGCCCGCCCGCTGCGCGAGGCCCTCGCCGTCGCCCCGCTGGAGCTGGTCCTCGTGGAGACCGACGCGCCGTTCCTGACCCCGGTCCCGTACCGGGGGCGGCCGAACGCGCCGTACCTGATCCCGATCACCGTCCGGGCGATGGCCGAGGTCCGGGGCATGGAGGTCGACGCGCTGTGCGAGGCGATCGCCGCGAACACCGCGCAGGCCTTCGATTACTGATCACGACCGATCCACGACTCCGGATCATTTCTGATCCATAACTCTCACGGTCCGTAGCCGCGCTGCTTTGGAGAGTGACCGGAGCTCCGCTAGGGTCCCGGCCTCGTGAGCACCTCGCAGGGCAGTCACCGAGCCGCACGCGGCGGCGGCCGTCGCGCCGCGACCAGGACGGTCGAGGCACCACCGGTCACGACGCCGGTCCCACCACCGGTCCCACCACCGGTCACGACGCCGGTCCCGCCGCCGTCGGCCCCGTCGATCCACGAGTACGACACCCAGCCCTACGAGGCACGCCTCGCACCGGCCCCCGCCCCCGCGGACGGCGGCCGGGCCTCCGCCCGCCGGGCCGCGCGTCGCCGCAAGGCGTCCCCCGCCGGGGACGGGCTGCGTCGCCTCGTCCCGCAGGCCCTGGTCGTCGCCTTCCTGGCCGGCGGCACGACCGCCTTCGTCGCCGACGACAAGGCGATCCGGCTCAGCGTCGACGGCGTCCCGCGCACCCTGCACACCTTCGCCGACGACGTCGAGGAGCTCCTGGAGGACGAGGGCCTGGTCGCCGGCGCCCACGACCTCGTCGCGCCCGCCCCGGGCGCGGCCCTCTCCGACGGCGACGAGGTCGCCGTCCGGTACGGGCGGCCCGTCCAGCTCACCCTCGACGGGCAGCGCCGCCAGGTGTGGACCACCGCCCGGACCGTCGAAGGGGCGCTGCGCCAGCTCGGCGTACGGGCCGAGGGCGCCTATCTCTCCGTCTCCCGCTCCGCGCCCATCTCCCGCGCCGGCCTCGCCCTCGACGTCCGCACCGAGCGCACCGTCACCCTGCTCGCCGACGGCCGCGAGCGGACCGTCCGCACCAACGCCGCGACCGTCCGCGAGGTCGTCGAGGAGGCCGGGATCACCCTCTCCGGCCAGGACACCACCTCCGTGCCGCCCGGCTCCTTCCCGCGCGACGGCCAGACCGTCACCGTCATGCGGATCACCGGCTCCAAGGAGGTCCGCGAGGAGCCGATCCCGTACGAGGTCGAGCGGGTCCGCGACCCCGAGCTGTTCGCCGGCACCGAGGTCGTCGAACGGCAGGGCGCGCAGGGCGTGCGCCGGGTCACGTACGCCCTGCGGACCGTCAACGGCGTCCGGCAGAAGCCGCGCCGGATCGCCGAGGAGATCGTGCGCGAGCCAGTCGCCCAGCGGGTCAAGGTCGGCACGAAGCCGCTGCCGCACTCGGTCGCCGGCGCGGACGGCCTCGACTGGGGCGCGCTGGCCCAGTGCGAGTCCGGCGGCAGGCCGGGCGCGGTCGACCCGTCGGGGACGTACGGCGGGCTGTACCAGTTCGACCCGGGGACCTGGCAGTCCCTCGGCGGCAGCGGAACGGCGCAGAACGCGCCCGCGGCCGAGCAGACGTTCCGCGCGAAGAAGCTGTACGTGCAGCGGGGGGCGAGTCCGTGGCCGCACTGCGGCCGTAGGCTGTACCGGTGAGCACCACCGATCCCGATCATCTCCTCGGCCCCGCCGACATCCGTGAACTGGCCGCGAAGCTGGGCGTACGCCCCACGAAGCAGCGCGGCCAGAACTTCGTCATCGACGCCAACACCGTCCGGCGGATCGTCCGCACGGCCGAGGTGCGCCCCGACGACGTGGTCGTGGAGGTGGGCCCGGGGCTCGGCTCCCTGACGCTGGCCCTGCTCGAGGCCGCCGACCGGGTGACGGCCGTCGAGATCGACGACGTCCTCGCGGCCGCCCTGCCGTCGACGATCGCGGCCCGCATCCCGGCGAAGAAGGATCGCTTCGCGCTGGTCCACACCGACGCCATGCACGTCCAGGAGCTGCCCGGGCCCGCGCCGACGGCGCTGGTGGCGAACCTGCCGTACAACGTGGCCGTGCCGGTGCTGCTGCACATGCTGGACCGGTTCCCGACGATCGAGCGGACGCTCGTGATGGTGCAGGCGGAGGTCGCCGACCGGCTGGCCGCCGGGCCCGGGAACAAGGTGTACGGCGTGCCGTCGGTGAAGGCGAACTGGTACGCCGAGGTGAAGCGTGCCGGGTCGATCGGGCGCAACGTGTTCTGGCCGGCGCCGAACGTCGACTCGGGCCTGGTCTCGCTGGTGCGGCGGACCGAGCCGCTCGCGACCAGCGCCTCGAAGGACGAGGTCTTCCGGGTCGTCGACGCGGCCTTCGCGCAGCGCCGCAAGACGCTGCGGGCCGCGCTCGCCGGCTGGGCGGGCTCGCCCGCGTTGGCGGAGGAGGCCCTGGTGAAGGCCGGGATCTCGCCGCAGGCGCGCGGCGAGGCGCTCACGGTCGAGGAGTTCGCGCGGATTGCGGAGAACCGGCCGGGGGCATCGCATTGAGCGGGGCACTGGGGCGCTGACGATGGAGGAGAGCGCACGCATGGCTGAGCAGATGCAGGGGGATGCCGCGGTGAGCGGTTCGGACGAGGCGGGCGTGACCGTACGCGTCCCGGCGAAGGTCAACGTCCAGCTGGCGGTGGGCGGTGCGCGGCCGGACGGCTTCCACGACCTCGCCAACGTCTTCCTGGCGGTGTCGCTGTACGACGAGGTGACGGTGCGTCCGGCGGACGAGCTGCGGGTGACGTGCTCGGGGCCGGACGCGGACCAGGTGCCGCTGGACCGGACGAACCTGGCGGCGCGGGCGGCCGAGCTGCTCGCGGCGCGGCACGGCATCGATCCGCGGGTGCACATCCACATCGCCAAGGACATCCCGGTCGCCGGCGGCATGGCGGGCGGCAGCGCGGACGGCGCGGGCGCGCTGTTGGCGTGCGACGCGCTGTGGGGGCTGAACTCCTCGCGCGCGGAGCTGCTCGAGATCTGCGCGGAGCTCGGCAGCGACGTGCCGTTCAGCCTCGCCGGCGGGGCGGCGCTCGGGATCGGGCGCGGCGAGCAGCTGACCGAGCTGCCGGTCGGCGGGACGTTCCACTGGGTGTTCGCGGTCGCCGACGGCGGACTGTCGACGCCCGCGGTGTACGGCGAGTTCGACCGGCTCAACGAGGGCGTCGACGTCCCCGAGCCCGCCGCCTCCCCGGAGCTCCTGGACGCCCTGCGCACCGGCGACACGACGGCCCTCGCGGGCGCCCTGGCCAACGACCTCCAGCCGGCGGCCCTCTCCCTGCGCCCGTCGCTCGCGGCGACGCTGGAGACGGGGATGGCGGCGGGCGCCCTGGCGGCCCTGGTCTCGGGCTCGGGCCCGACGACGGCGTTCCTGACGAAGGACGAAGAAGGGGCGCGGGGGGTGGCGGCGGCGCTGATCGACTCCGGCACCTGCCGCACGGCTCGCGTCACCAGCGCTCCGGCCCTGGGCGCGACGGTCATCTAGGGGG
>NZ_DATCVQ010000282.1:0-24228 GCF_036566765.1 Streptomyces sp. | reverse complement strand
GCCGCGCCGACGCCCTGCGCGGTGCGGGCGGCGACGAGCACCCCGGAGGTCCCGGCGAGCGCGCCGGCCGCGGAGGCGGCGGCGAGCAGGGCGAGCCCGGCGAGGAACAGCCGCCGGTGACCGAACAGGTCGGCCGCCCGGCCGCCGATCAGCAGCAGCCCGCCGAAGGTGATCAGGTAGGCGTTGGCCACCCAGGACAGCCCGGCCGAGCCGGAGCCGAGCTCCGCCCCGACCGACGGCAGCGCGACGTTGACGATCGCGGTGTCCATGATCAGCAGCAGCTGCGTGGACGCGAGCAGCGCGAGCGCGGCCTTCGCCGAGCGGGCGGCGCTCCGGCTCATCGGCCGGTCCCGAGGCCGGCCCCGAGGCCGGTCCCCAGGCCGGTCCCCAGGTCGTAGCCGTCCAGGCAGGCCCGGGCCAGGGACTCGCAGTCGTCGGCGGCGCCCGCCCAGGTCTGCATGGTCAGGTAGACGTGCGGGGCGCCCTGGTAGAAGCGCTCGTACTGCTCGTGGCGGCCGGCGAACTCGGAGCCGAGCGCGTCCCAGGCCAGCTTGAGCAGCTTGATCCGGTCCTCGGCGGGGTCGGCGGGGGTGCGGAAGTACTGGCGTACCAGGGGCCCGAGTTCGGGGTGCACCAGGTCGGCGCCGGAGGCGGGGAGCTGGATGAGCGCCCCGCCGGCGAGCAGCTTGATGTCCTGGACGGCGCGCGGATAGAGCTCGCCGGCCATGATGCGCTGCGCGAAGGAGATCTCCTGGCCGGGCCGGACGCCGCCGCGGCCGCCGTCGACCTCCTCGTACGAGGCCTCGGCGGCCAGCACGAACGCCTTGGCCTGGGCGACCATGCCGAGCAGCCGGCCGACGGCCTGGGTGACCGGCGGCAGCTGGTCGGTGCCGTTGGAGCGGGCGATCAGGATCGCCAGGCCGGTGAGGAACTCCAGCTTGGTCCAGAAGCGGGTGGCCGACTGGTGGACGAAGTTCAGATAGGCCGGGGTCCGCCACCACATCGCGGCGGTGGTCTCCACCTCCCGGTAGGTCAGCACCCGCTCCCACGGCACGAAGACGTCGTCGCAGACGAGCAGCGCGTCGTTCTCGTCGTACCGGGAGGACAGCGGGTTGTCGAAGACGGAGCGGGCCCGGGCCTCGTACGACTGACGGGAGATCAGCTTCAGACCCGGGGTGTCCAGCGGGAGGGAGAAGGTCAGCGCCTGCTCGGCGTCGTCGGGGCCGAGCGGCTCGATGGTGCCGACGAGCACCTCGTCGGCGAAGACCGCGCCGGTGCCTATGGTCTTCGCGCCGCGGACGACGATGCCGCCGTCCTTCTCGGCGACGACGCCGACCCGCAGGTCGTCCTCGCCGCGCCCGGAGGCGGGGTTGGTGATGGTGAAGGCGCAGTACAGGTCGGACTCGGCGAGCCGCTGGTGGTACGCGCGCGCCTGGGCCGAGCCGTCGAACCGCTCGCCGCGGAAGACCTCCGGCTGGGCGGCGAAGCCGGCCGCGCCGCTCGCCATGTAGTCGGGGGTGCGGCCGAGGAAGCCGTAGCTCGCCTCCGCCCACACCTTGTACGCGCGGCGCCGGGCGACCAGGTCCTCGTACGAGCGGGGGACGGCGTAGGCGCGGTGCACCCCGCCCCGGGTGAGTACGGAGGCGTGCGCGGAGTCGTGCGCGAGGTCGTAGAGGCCGGCGAAGGACTGGGCGGTGGCCCGGAACCCCGGGTGCGCGGTGATGTCCTCGATCCGCTCGCCGTCGAGCCAGATCTCCCGCCCGTCGCGCAGCGATTCCAGATATTCCCGACCGGACCTGGTCACCAGTTCTCCTCATTGCCTCGCGAAAGTGCCTCTCGGAGCTTCCAGGGCTGCGCAGCCCACGGCAATGAACGTCCGTCCACCGGAACTTAAGAACCCGCCATTTCAGGCCGCGGCAGCGCCCGACCGATACTCCCCGGGGGTCTTCCCGAACCATTTACGGAACGCGAGATGGAAGCCGACCGCGCTCTGATAGCCGACCCGTTCCGGCACCGCCGACTGCGGCAGCGAGGTCTCGGAGAGCAGCCGCGCCGCCTCCTGCATCCGGCGGCCGGTCAGGTGCCGGGCGGGGGCCTCGCCGACGAGTTCGCGGAAGGCGGCTGTGAAGGCCGAGCGGGACATGCCGACCTCCTTGGCGAGCGACTCGATCGTCCAGGGCTCGGCGTACCGGGTCGCGATCATCACCAGGGCCCGGCTGATCCCGGGGTGGCGCAGCACGGGCAGCCCGTCGGGCGTCTCGGCGAGCTTGCGCAGCAGCGGGCGCAGCGCGAGGACCAGCGCCATCTCGAAGGCGCGCAACGTGATCAGCCGGTCGCCGGGTCCGACCGGCCGGTCCGGCGCGGCGAGCAGCCGCAGGGTGTCGCGGAGCAGCGGCTCCCGGTCGACCTGGCTGCGGTACAGGACCAGCGCCCACGGCAGCGCGCGGTAGAGCTCGGTGGCGGCGCTGGCGTCGTAGTGCAGTCCCGCGCACAGCAGCCGGCTCTCGGGGCCGTCCCCCTCGATGCGGATCTCGCCGGAGGTGCCGGGCTGCCGCTCGGGCAGCACGGCGCGCAGCGGGAGGCCCTGGCGGTCGGGGCGGTCGGCGAGCCGGTGGGCGACGCCGGTGGGGAAGACGATCAGGTCGCCGGAGCGCAATTCGATGGGGGTCTGCCCCTCGCCGGTGATCCAGCAGCCGCCCTCGGTCAGGTAGTGCAGTACGGCGCAGCTCTGCTCCGCGTCGCCCTCGATCGCCCAGGGCGCGCTGACCCGCCACCGGCTGTCGAAGACGCCGGTGAGACGGAGCGGCTGCAGCAATTCGCTGAGCAGGTCGTCACTGTCGGTTCGCACATTGTCCATGGACGATCCTTCAACTTCCGCCCCGGTTTGTTAATTGATCGGCCGAAGCCGCCGCCGCCAGCCTGAGAGAGCCGTCACGGCAGCAGCCACAGCCTATCGAAGGGCACTTCAGACACATGTCCGATCACATTCCGATGCGGGTAGCGGTCGTGGGAGCGACCGGGTTCCAGGGCGGCGCGGCAGCCCGCCTGTTGGCCGACCGGGGTCACCAGGTGCGGACCCTCAGCCGCCGGCCCGAGGCGGACCGTCCGCCGCTGCCCGGAGTGGCCTTCGTCGCCGGGGAGCTCGGTGATCCGGCCGCGGTCCGCCGGCTCTTCGAGGGGGTGACGCACGCGGCGGTGGTGCTGCCGCTGGAGTACGACCCGGAGCGGGTGCGGCGGTACGCGCGGAACATCGCGGAGGCCGCGAAGGACGCGGGCGTGCTGCGGCTCGTCTACAACGCGAACACCCGGATCCCGCAACTGCGCACCGACGTCGCGGCGTTCGAGACCCGGCGGCTCGCCGAGGAGGTGTTCCGGGCGAGCGGGGTCCCGCTGGTGGTGCTGCGGCCGCCGGTGTACCTGGACAACCTGTTCTCGCCGTGGAACGGCCCGGCGCTGGTCGACGAGGGCGTACTGGCCTACCCGCTGCCCGCGGACACCCCGACGGCCTGGATCTCGCACCGCGACCTCGCCGGGGCGGTGTACGCCGCGCTGACCCGGGACGGTCTGGAGGGCCGGACCTTCGACATCGGCGGCGCCGGCTCGCTCACCGGCCCGGAGCTGGCCGAGGCGTTCGGCCGGGGCCTGGGCCGTACGGTCCGGTACCTGCCGCTGGACCCGCAGGTGTTCGAGCGCGGCCTCGCCGAGCTGATCGGCCCTGACGCGGCGGCCGGCGTGGCCGGGATCTACCACTACATGGCCTCCGGTGCGGACCCGCGGCTGATGGCGGCCGACGACGGCGTCGCGGCCAGGGTGCTCGGCCTGTCCCCGACGCCGACGGAGGAGTGGGTGAGCCGCCGGCCGTGGCAGATCTGGTCCCGCGACTCCGAGGAACGGGGCGCACCCTCCCAGGGCTGACGCGCCCGAGGGGAGCCCCGCGCGCCCCCGTCGATCCCGCGCACCACCGCCACCGGCCTCGTCCACAAGGACGAGGCCGGTTTCTTGTCCGGGAGACGTTCTTGCTCTCGCGGCTACGTCCGAGTAGTTAACAAAGCGCCGGATTGCCCACCCTGATACCGGGGCAAGGCTCCCCGGTAGGCACGCGCAGGCCCCCAGTAGACGCCCATCCGAGTGAACGCGGACAGGAGCGGCCATGCCCGCAACCCCTCTGCCGTCGACGGAGCTACAAAGAGCGCACCACCCGCACCCCCGTGAGCAACCCCCAGGTGATTCCGTGAACTCGCTGATTGGTCGCATTCCCGTCCTCGACGTCCGCCCGCTGGTCGACTGCGGACGCCGCCCCGCGAAGGCGGTGGTCGGAGAGACCCTCACCGTGACCGCCACCGTCTTCCGCGAGGGCCACGACGCCGTCGCCGCGAACGTGGTGCTCAAGGACCCGTCCGGACGCCCGGGCCCCTGGACCCCGATGCGTGAACTCGCCCCCGGCACGGACCGCTGGGGCGCCGAGATCACGCCGGAGGCCGAGGGCCGCTGGACGTACACGGTCGAGGCCTGGAGCGACCCGGTCGCCACCTGGCGGCACACCGCCCGGATCAAGATCCCGGCGGGCCTCGACACCGAACTCGTCCTCGCCGAGGGCGCCGAGCTGCACGAACGCGCCGCGAAGGGCGTACCGAAGAAGGGCGGCGGCCGCGAGGCGGTACTGGCCGCCGCCGACGCGCTGCGCGACGAGAACCGCCCGGCGGCGGCCCGGCTCGCCGCCGCACTCGCACCCCAGGTGACGGAGGCCCTGAACCGCTTCCCGCTGCGCGAACTCGTCAGCAGCGCCCGGCCGTTGCCGCTCCTCGTGGAGCGCGAGCGGGCCCTGTACGGCTCCTGGTACGAGTTCTTCCCGCGCTCCGAGGGCGCCCGCCGGGTCCGCGGCAAGCTGGTCTCCGGCACCTTCCGCACCGCGGCCGAACGACTGCCCGCGGTCGCCGCGATGGGCTTCGACGTGGTCTACCTGCCTCCGATCCACCCGATCGGGGTCACACACCGCAAGGGCGCCAACAACACGCTCTCCGCGGGCCCCAGGGACGTCGGCGTGCCGTGGGCGATCGGCTCGCACGAGGGCGGCCACGACGCGGTCCACCCGGACCTCGGCACCCTTGAGGACTTCGACGCGTTCGTGGCCCGCGCCCGCGAGCTGCGCCTGGAGATCGCCCTGGACTTCGCGCTGCAGTGCTCCCCCGACCACCCGTGGGTGGACAAGCACCCGGAGTGGTTCCACCGCCGCGCGGACGGCTCGATCGCGTACGCGGAGAACCCGCCGAAGAAGTACCAGGACATCTATCCGATCGCGTTCGACAGGGACATGGACGGCATCGTCGAGGAGACGGTGCGGGTGCTGCGGCACTGGATGGACCACGGCGTGCGGATCTTCCGGGTGGACAACCCGCACACCAAGCCGGTGGTGTTCTGGGAGCGGGTGATCGCCGAGATCAACGGCGCCGACCCCGATGTGATCTTCCTGGCGGAGGCGTTCACCCGGCCCGCGATGATGAAGACCCTGGGCGCGGTCGGCTTCCAGCAGTCGTACACGTACTTCACCTGGCGCAACACCAAGCAGGAGCTGACCGAGTACCTCACCGAGCTGTCCGGGGAGTCGGCCGACCTCATGCGGCCGAACCTGTTCGTGAACACCCCGGACATCCTGCACGCCTACCTCCAGAAGGGCGGCCGGCCGGCGTTCGAGGTGCGGGCGGTGCTCGCGGCCACGCTGTCGCCGACCTGGGGCGTGTACGCGGGGTACGAGCTGTGCGAGAACACCCCGCTGCGGGACGGCAGCGAGGAGTACCTGGACTCGGAGAAGTACGAACTGCGGCCCCGTGACTGGGAGTCGGCGGAACGCTCGGGCGCGTCGATCGCGCCGCTGATCACCGCGCTCAACCGGATCCGGCGGCGGCAGCCGGCGCTGCGCCGGCTGCGCGGGCTGCGCTTCCACGACACGGACAACGACGCGGTGATCGCGTACAGCAGGCGGGCGGGTTCGAACACCGTTCTGGTGGTGGCGAACCTCGACCCCCACCACACCCAGGAGGCCACGGTCTCGTTGAACATGCCGGAACTCGGCCTGAACTGGCACGAGACCGTTCCGGTGCGCGACGAGCTCACCGGCGAGACCTATCACTGGGGCAGGGCCAACTACGTGCGCCTCGAGCCGGGCATCACGCCCGCGCACGTCCTCACCCTGCGACCGTCCCCGCAGACCGGAGGGTCACCCACATCATGATGATCAACGAACCCGTCCCCGACACCTTCGAGGACACCCCCGCCAAGGACCGTGATCCGGACTGGTTCAAGCGGGCGGTGTTCTACGAGGTGCTGGTCAGGTCCTTCCAGGACAGCAACGGCGACGGCGTCGGCGACCTCAAGGGCATCACCGCCAAGCTCGACTATCTGCAGTGGCTGGGCATCGACTGCCTCTGGCTGCCGCCCTTCTTCAAGTCCCCGCTGCGGGACGGCGGGTACGACGTCGCGGACTACACGTCCGTGCTGCCGGAGTTCGGCGATCTCGCCGACTTCGTGGAGTTCGTCGACGCCGCCCATCAACGCGGGATGCGCGTGATCGTCGACTTCGTCATGAACCACACCAGCGACCAGCACCCGTGGTTCCAGGAGTCCCGCGCCGATCCGGACGGCCCGTACGGCGACTACTACGTCTGGGCCGACGACGACAAGCAGTACCAGGACGCGCGGATCATCTTCGTCGACACCGAGACGTCCAACTGGACCTTCGACCCGGTCCGCAAGCAGTACTTCTGGCACCGCTTCTTCGCGCACCAGCCGGATCTCAACTACGAGAACCCGGCGGTGCAGGAGGAGATCATCTCGGCGCTGCGGTTCTGGCTGGACCTGGGCATCGACGGCTTCCGGCTCGACGCGGTGCCGTACCTGTACCAGCAGGAGGGCACCAACTGCGAGAACCTCCCGGCGACCCACATGTTCCTGAAGCGGGTCCGCAAGGAGATCGACGCGCACTACCCGGACACGGTCCTGCTCGCCGAGGCGAACCAGTGGCCGGAGGACGTGGTGGACTACTTCGGCGACTTCCGCTCCGGCGGGGACGAGTGCCACATGGCGTTCCACTTCCCCGTGATGCCCCGGATCTTCATGGCCGTGCGGCGCGAGTCGCGCCACCCGGTCTCCGAGATCCTGGCCAAGACCCCGGCGATCCCGGCGGGCTGCCAGTGGGGCGTCTTCCTGCGCAACCACGACGAGCTGACCCTCGAGATGGTCACCGACGAAGAACGCGACTACATGTACGCGGAGTACGCCAAGGATCCGCGGATGCGGGCCAACATCGGCATCCGCCGCCGGCTCGCGCCGCTCCTGGACAACGACCGCAAGCAGATGGAGCTGTTCACCGCGCTGCTCTTCGCGCTGCCCGGCTCGCCGGTGCTGTACTACGGCGACGAGATCGGGATGGGCGACAACATCTGGCTCGGCGACCGGGACGGCGTACGCACCCCGATGCAGTGGACCCCGGACCGCAATGCGGGCTTCTCGTCCTGCGACCCGGGCCGGCTGTATCTGCCGACCATCATGGATCCGGTCTACGGCTACCAGGTCACCAACGTCGAGGCGTCGATGGCCTCGCCGTCCTCGCTGCTGCACTGGACGCGGCGGATGATCGAGATCCGCAAGCAGAACCCGGCGTTCGGCCTGGGCTCCTACACGGAGCTGCCCTCGTCGAACCCGGCGGTGCTCGCGTTCCTGCGGGAGTACGGCGACGACCTGGTGATGTGCGTGAACAACTTCTCACGGTTCGCACAGCCGACGGAGCTGGACCTGAGGCAGTTCAACGGGCTGCGCCCGGTGGAGCTGATCGGCGGGGTGACGTTCCCGCCGATCGGCGAGTGGCCGTACCTGCTGACCCTGGCGGGCCACGGCTTCTACTGGTTCCGGTTGCGCAAGGACGGTACGCCGCGGGCCGAGTCGGCGCCGGCCCCGGCGGTCTCGGTGAAGCTCAACCAACGAGGCTGACGAGTCGTCAGAGATAGTCCGGTGCGGGGCGGTTTCCGCCGCCCCGCCCTGGGCAGTCTGACCCTCATACACCGAATCGGGTCCATAAGGGCCTTCTCGTCGGGCCCATACGGATCTTCCCCATCCGACACGTCCCGCACAGCCGGACAGCCGTAGCCGCAATCCGGGACACTCTGCGCAATCATCAACGAGCTGCGCCCGGGGAAAGGACGCGACGCAATGCCGGAGACCGCCTCCACCACCCGGGCCCCGGCCGCCCTCCTCCCGTCCCTCGCGCCCCTGCTCCATGAATGGCTGCCCCGGCAGCGCTGGTTCGCGGGCAAGGGACGTGCGGTGAACGGTTTCGCCCTGGACGCGGCGACGGAGTTGCTGCCGCCGGAAGGGCCGGGGCCGGGGCTGCTGCATCTGCTGGTCCGGGTCGAGCAGCCGGGGCTCCCGGCCGGAACGCCCGCGGACTGCTACCAGTTACTGCTCGGCGTGCGGACCACCGTGCCGCCGCGGCTCGCGCCGACGCTGATCGGCCGGGTCCGCCAGGGACCGCTGGCCGGCCGCGCGGTCTACGAGGGGCTGCGCGATCCGCGGCTCGCCGGGCTGCTGTACGAACGGCTGCGCACCCCGGGCGCGCTCGGGCCGCTGCGGTTCGCCCGGACCGCCCCGCTGCCGCCCGCGCTCGCGCCGCGGATGCTGGACGCCGAGCAGTCCAACTCCTCGCTGGTGTTCGGAGATCAGTACATCCTGAAGATCTTCCGGAGGGTGAGCCCGGGCGCCAACCCGGACCTGGAGCTGCCCCTGGCCCTGGCCGGCGCGGGCTGCGCCCGGGTCCCGGCGCCGGTGGCCTGGTTCGAGACCGGTTCCGCGACCGGGCCCAGCACGCTCGGGGTGCTCCAGCCCTACCTGCGCGACTCCCGTGACGGCTGGCGGCTCGCCCTGGACGCGCTCGCCGACGGCCGGGAGTTCACCGCCGAGGCGCACGCCCTCGGCCGGGCCACCGCCGAGGTGCACACCGCCCTCGCGGCCACGCTGCCCACCGAGCCGCTGCACCGCGCGCAGACCGAGCGGCTGGCCGAGGCGATGGCGTCCCGGCTCGACGCCGCCGTGCAGGCGGTGCCCGCGCTGCTGCCGTACGTGAAGGGGCTGCGGGAGGTCTTCGCGCAGTACGGCCGGCATGCCCCCGCCCGGGCGGACGGCGCAGCACGGCTCGCCCAGCGGGTGCACGGCGACCTGCATCTGGGACAGACGCTGCGGTCCGCCGACGGCGCCTGGTCGGTCATCGACTTCGAGGGCGAGCCCGCCAAGCCGCTGGCCGAGCGGCGCAGCCCGCAGCCCCCGGTCCGTGACGTCGCCGGGATGCTCCGCTCCTTCGACTATGCGGCCCGCACCCACCGCCCCTGGAACGACGGCTGGGCGGCCCGCTGCCGCGACGCGTACTGCGCGGGCTACGCCGACGCCTCCGGCGTCGACCCGCGCGCGGACCCGTCGTTGCTGCGCGCCTACGAGACCGACAAGGCGGTCTACGAGGTCGTGTACGAGGCCCGGCACCGCCCGGACTGGCTGCCGGTGCCGATGGCGGCGATCCACCGTTTGGCGGCGGGTTCGTGACGCCGTCGGCCGCGCCCGCGTTCTCCCTTCCGCGAACCCCCATCACCCTGCCCACCCCGCCCAGCCAGACCCGCCCGATCCGCTCCCAGGAGGAATCGACGTGACCGCCCGACCGCCCGCGCGCAAGACGGCCCGGAAGACGACCGACGAGGAGATCCCGACCGCGCGGAAGGCGGCCGCGAAGCCACCCGCGCCACGGAAGGAGAGCGCCGGCCCGGAGACCCGTACCGTCCGCCCGGCCCCGGCCCTGGACCCGGGCGAGCGGGCGCGACTGCTGGCCGGCGAGCACCACGACCCGCACGCGCTGCTCGGCGCACGGCTGGTCCGCGGCGGAGTGCTCGTCCGGGTGCTGCGGCCGTACGCGCGGCAGGTCGCCGTCGTGACCAAGGGCGCCCGCGGCGCCAAGGGCAGGCGGGCCGAGCTGCACGACGAGGGCGACGGACTCTTCTCCGGCGTGCTGCCGCTGCTGCGCAAGGTCCCCGACTACGAGCTGCTCGTCCGCTACGACGGGGACGAGGTCCCGTTCAACGACCCGTACCGCTTCCTGCCCGCGCTCGGCGAGTTCGACCTGCACCTGATCGGCGAGGGCCGGCACGAGCAGCTGTGGACGGCGCTCGGCGCGCGGACGATGACCCACGAGGGCGTCGCCGGCACCCGGTTCACCGTCTGGGCGCCGAACGCGCGCGGGGTGCGGCTCGCCACCGACTTCAACTACTGGGACGGCACCGGACTGCCGATGCGCTCGCTGGGCGCGACCGGCGTCTGGGAGCTGTTCCTGCCCGGGGTCGGCGAGGGCACGCTCTACAAGTACGACATCACCCGGCCCGACGGCAGCCACTCGCTGCGCGCCGACCCGATGGCGCAGCACACCGAGTGCCCGCCGAACACCTCCTCGGTCGTGACCGCCTCGCACCACACATGGAGCGACCAGGAGTGGATGGCGGGCCGGGCCGCCCGGCCGCACCACGAGGCCCCGCTCTCCGTCTACGAGGTGCATCTGGCCTCCTGGCGGCCGGGGTTGACGTACCGCCAGCTCGCCGAGCAGCTGCCCGCCTACGTACGCGATCTCGGCTTCACGCACGTGGAGTTCATGCCGGTCTCCGAGCATCCTTTCGGCGGCTCGTGGGGCTACCAGGTGACCGGCTTCTACGCGCCGACCGCGCGGCTGGGCACGCCGGACGACTTCAAGCACCTGGTCGACGCGCTGCACCGGGCCGGGATCGGCGTCCTGATGGACTGGGTGCCGGCGCACTTCCCGCGCGACGACTGGGCGCTGGCCGAGTTCGACGGCCGTCCGCTGTACGAGCACGAGGACCCGCGCAGGTCCGCCCACCCGGACTGGGGGACGCTGGAGTTCGACTACGGCCGCAAGGAGGTGCGGAACTTCCTCGTCGCCAACGCGGTGTACTGGTGCGAGGAGTTCCACATCGACGGGCTCCGCGTCGACGCGGTCGCCTCGATGCTGTACCTCGACTACTCGCGCGAGCACGGCGAATGGGCGCCGAACGAGCACGGCGGCCGGGAGAACCTGGACGCGGTGCGGTTCCTGCAGGAGATGAACGCGACGGTCTACCGCCGCTGCCCCGGCATCATCACCTTCGCCGAGGAGTCGACCGCCTGGGACGGCGTGACCCGGGCGACGGACCAGGTCGGTCCGGGCGGCTTCGGCGGGCTCGGCTTCGGCATGAAGTGGAACATGGGCTGGATGCACGACTCGCTCGGCTACGTGGCCAAGGAGCCGGTGCACCGCAAGTACCACCACAACGAGATGACCTTCTCGATGGTGTACGCGTACAGCGAGAACTACATCCTGCCGATCTCGCACGACGAGGTGGTGCACGGCAAGCAGGCGCTGGTCTCCAAGATGCCTGGGGACTGGTGGCAGCAGCGCGCGAACCACCGCGCCTACCTGGGCTTCATGTGGGCCCATCCCGGCAAGCAACTGCTGTTCATGGGCCAGGAGTTCGCGCAGGGCGCGGAGTGGTCCGCGGACCACGGCCCGGACTGGTGGCTGCTCGACCCGGCGTACGGGGCCGAGCCGGACCACCGGGGCGTACGGGACCTGGTCCGCGACCTGAACACGGTGTACAGCGCGACGCCCGCGCTGTGGCAGCGGGACACCGTCCCCGAGGGCTTCTCGTGGGTCGCGGGCGACGCGGCGGAGGACAACGTCTTCGCGTTCCTGCGGTACGACGCCGAGGGCTCCCCGCTCCTCGCGGTCTGCAACTTCTCGCCGGTGGTCCGGCACGACTACCGGCTCGGCGTACCGGACCAGGAGGCGGCCTGGGCGGAGGTGCTCAACACCGACGCCGCGCGGTACGGCGGCGGCGACGTGGTGGGCACGGACCCGGTGAAGACCGAGTCCGTGCCGTGGCACGGCCGCCCGGCGAGCGTCCGGCTGACGCTGCCGCCGCTGGCGACGGTGTGGCTCAGGCCCGCCTGATGACGCCCAGGCGCTGAGTGGCCCGGGTCAGCGCCACGTACAGGTCGTTGACGCCGTGCGGGTCGCCGTCCCGGATGCCGTCCGGGTCGACGACGAGCACCGAGTCGAACTCCAGGCCCTTGGCCTGACGCGGGTCGAGCAGCACGACGGGCCGGGTCAGGTCGGGGACGGGCCCGTGCGCGGCGTCCGGGAGCGCGGCGATCAGCTCGGGGTGGAGCGCCGCGGGGGCGATCACGGCGAGCCGTCCCTCGGCGGGCGGCTCGGCGGCGACTGCGTCCGCGGCCTCCTTGACCGGGTCGTCGACGGTCCGCTCCCACGGCTGGGCGCCGGTGGAGCGGACCGAACGCGGCGGTTCGAAGGCGGGGTCGTGGGCGCGCCGGACGTCGGCGGCGACGGCCATGATCTCCGCCGGGGTGCGGTAGTTGACGCCGAGCCGGACGAGCTCCCAGCGGTCCTCCACGTACGGCGCGAGGATCTCCTGCCAGGAGCCGACGCCGGCCGGGTCGCCGGTCTGGGCGGGGTCGCCGACGAGGGTCATGGACCGGGTGGGGCTGCGGCGCATCAGCAGCCGCCACATCATCGCGGACAGCTCCTGCGCCTCGTCGACGATGATGTGCCCGAAGGTCCAGGTCCGGTCGGCGGCGGCGCGTTCGGCGGCGCTGCGGTGGTCGGCCTCCTCGTGCCGCTCGGCGAAGCGCTCCGCGTCGATGATGTCGTGCGCGGACAGCACCTCGGAGGCGTCCTTGTCGAGCTCCTCCTTGTCCTCGAACTCGTAGGTCCGCGAGGCGTAGGAGACGTCGAGGACGCCCTGCGCGTACTGGATCTGCCGCAGCCGCTCGGCCTGCTCGGCGGCCCGTGCCGCTGTGTCGTCCTCGCCGAGCAGCTCGGCGGCCTCGTCGAGGAGGGGCACGTCGGCGGGGGTCCAGGGGGCCGGCCGGTCGCGGCGGATCGCCTCGATGTCCGCGACGGGCAGGTGGGTCGGCTCGGCGAGGTAGTCGGCGAGGAACTCCTGCGGGGTGAGCGGCGGCCAGAGGGTGTCGATCGCGGCGTACACGTCCGGGTTGGCGGCGATGCCCTTGGCGAGCAGGGCGACGTCGTCGGGGCCGAGGAAGTTGGGGCCGCCGTAGGGGTCCGCGCCGATCCGGTCGGCGAGCTGCTCGGCGAGCGCGTCGAGGATCCGGAAGACGAAGAACGGGCGGGCGAGGTTGTGCGGGAGCATGGTCTCGCGGGCCTTGTGGCGGGCTTCGAGGGCCATGTCCCAGTCGATGATCAGGTCGCCGTCCTCGTGCGGGACGATGAGCGGCTCGCCGCGCTCGGGGACCTGCTGCCGGTCGCGCACGGCGCGGTCCAGGGCCTCGGCCATGGCGGCGGAGCCCTTGACGGCGACGGCGCGCGGGATGTCCGTGCCGGTGGCGTGGACGCCGGGGAACAGCTCGCCGGGGGTGGCGAGCAGCACGCCGGTCTCGCCGAGGGAGGGCAGGACGTTGCCGATGTAGCCGAGGAAGGCGGGGTTGGGGCCGACGATGAGCACGGCCCGGCGGGCCAGCTGCTCGCGGTGCGCGTAGAGCAGGTACGCGGCGCGGTGCAGCGCGACGGCGGTCTTGCCGGTGCCGGGGCCGCCCTCGACGACGAGGACGCCGCGGTGCGGTGAGCGGATGATGTTGTCCTGCTCGGCCTGGATGGTCTGCACGATGTCGTGCATCCGGCCGGTGCGGGCCGCGTCGAGGGCGGCGAGCAGCACCTCGTCGGCGTCGGGGTTCTCGTGCCCGGTGCGGGTGGTGTCGGCGAGGTCGAGCACCTCGTCGTGGAGCGAGACGACCTCGCGCCCCTGGGTGGTGATGTGCCGCCTGCGCTGGAGCCCCATGGGCTCGTAGCCGGTGGCGAGATAGAACGGCCGGGCGACGTCGGCGCGCCAGTCGAGCACGAGCGGCGTGCGCTGCTCGTCGTCCTCCCGGATCCCGAGCCGTCCGATGTGGTGGTCGGCCCCGTCCCGGAACACCAGCCGCCCGAAGCAGAGCCCGGTCTCACCGGCGTTGTACGCGGCAAGCAGCCCCGACTGCTCGGCGACCATCACGTCCCGGTCCCGCCGCGCCTGCATGGTGCTGCCGGGGTCCTTGAGGGCGGCGGCCACCGCGCGCTCGGCCTGGTCGCGCAGGTCGTCGAGGCGTGCGTAGAGACCGGTGATGAATTGTTGCTCGTTCCGGAATTCCTCGGTTGACAATTCGACTCCCGCCGCGATAAAGTGCGTTTACTGAACCGCGTACACACATTGCCGTGTGCGCACACAGAGCAGATCAATATACCCGCCGAATTACCTCGACTGTCAATTCTAGGTCGGGGTATTTTTGTGCGCCATGGGGAGACACGAGGCGGCCCGCGAGCTGCTCACGACGTGCGGCGCGGCCACGATCGACCACCCGGGCGGCACCCTGCTCGCCCACCTCGACCGCGTCGAGTCCCGCCTCGCCAGGTGGGGTGCGAGGGACGAACTGCGCCTGGCCGGCCTGTGCCACGCCTTCTACGGCACGGACGGCTTCGCCGAGACCCTGCTGCCCCTGGACCGGCGCGAGGTCCTGCGGGAGGCGATCGGCGAGGAGGCGGAGGAACTGGTCCACTTCTACGCCGGCCTCGGGGGCCAACGGAACAGTGGTTGGCGGTAGCGCCGCTTCCGGTTCGCGCGTCTCACAAACGAACATCTGTGAGAGTTCTGCGAGACCCCCCGGAGCGATCACGTTTCCGCAGGTCACCGTTCGCGAAAGCCCTCTCGAAACCCGCGCGTTGTGCGAGGCGCTTCTGAGAGACTCCGGCTATGGGTCTCACGCCCGATCAGGCCGCATTGGCGGTAGAGCGTCATGACTGCCCGAACTGTGACGCGCCCGCCGGCAGCGCCTGCCGCACCCGGGGCGGGAAGACCGCCGCGAAATACCACACCCCGCGCTTCGTCCTCGTCCCCGCGCTCCGGGAGGAGCTGGAGATCCCCGTCCCCGCCGACCGGCACCCGGGCCGCGCTTGGAAACCGGGCCCCGCGCTCGCAGTGGTGCCCGCGCCCCGCACCGAGCGCCCGGTCCGGATCGGGTACGCCCGCACCTCGACCGCGCGGCAGGGGCTGGCGAGCCAGCTCGAAGCCCTCCACCGGGCGGAGTGCCACAAGGTCTTCAAGGAGCAGATCAGCACCCGCATCAAGGTGCGGCCCGAGCTGGAGAAGGCGCTCGCGCTGGCCCGCCAGTTCAAGGAAGCCGCACCCGAGACGCCGGTCATCTTCACCGTCCACGAGCTGAAGCGTCTTGCCAGGAACGCGGCCGAGCTGATGATGCTGTCCGCTGAGCTCCAGGCCGGTGGCATCAAGCTCGAACTCCTTACCGGTCCGCTCAACGGGATCTACGACCCCAACGGCATGGGCGCCATGTTCTTCGCCGTGCTCGCCGTCGCCGGGCAGATCGAGCGCAACTACATCCGGGAGAAGACCCTCGAAGGCCAGGTCACCGCGGCGGCCAAGGGCAACCACGGCGGACGGCCGAAGGTCATCGACGACGACATGCTCACCTTTGCCGTCGCGCTGAAGGACAAGGGCGTCCCCGTCCCGGAGATCGCCAGGAAGCTGGTCATCAAGACCGGGAAGAACGCGGGCAAGAACCCCTCGGTCGCCTCGCTCTACCGGGCACTCGCCGAAGCCGAGGCCGCCGCGACGGACGACGGCCTGCCGCTGCGGCCCAAGTCCGTCCGCATCCGCCGGCCCGAGGACCCGCTCACCCCCGAGGAGATCGACCTCCGCGAACGCCTCCAGGCCGAGCCCCACCCGAACGCGGAGATCCGCAGCTAGAGCCCATGATCGTTCTCGGCGCCAACGGCTGTACCGATGTTCCCAAGGCCGGACTCGCCCGTCTCCGGGTCCGTGCAGCACACCACGAAGAGCAGCTGCAGGGTGCGTACGCAGAACTGCGCGAGCTCGGCGACCTGGCAGACCAAGAAGCAGACGCCGCGCCCGTGCGGCTTCTGCAGTGGCGCATTCAGGACGGCGAACACGCGCTCAACCAGTCCGAGGTCGCGCTGGCGCTGACTGAGCATCGGCTCGACAGCCTCCGAGAAGGCGCCTGACAGGCGGTCCCGGTCAGCCAAAGTCACCTATCCGTAGGATATTTTGACTGCCTTCTATCTCAAACCGACCTATCCAGAACGAACCATGGGGGAACGTCATGAGCATCACCAGGACCGCAGCACGTAGGACGCGGGCCAAGATCGCCGCGTCCATCGCGGCCCTGGCCGCGGGCTCACTCATACTCACCGCCTGCAGCGGAAGCAGCGACAGCGCCAGCAAGCTCGACGGTACCTACTACATCAAGGACGTCAACGGCACGTCCGACCTCGGCCAGCTGGTCGTCAAGGGCAACAGTGTCTCGCATCATGAGTACGACTGCGATGGTGTCTACGAGGAGCCGGACGTGACCAGCACCGGCGAGTTCAACAAGGATCAGTCCCAGATCATCTGGACGGTCGCCGGAGAGGACACCCGCAACGACCGGACCGGCAGCGAGTCAATCTCAACCAGCAACACCTCGATCAGCATCAGCGGTAGCCCGTACGTGCGTGACAACTCCGATGCCGGCAAGGCTCTGCTGGACGGCTTCAAGACCAAGTGCGGGAAGTAACGTCGACATCCCGCCGGCCGGCGAAGCAGCACAGAACCCCGTGGGCATCGCGTCCACGGGGTTCTGTCCCTCCTCGGCTGGCGAGGATCTTCCTCCGAACCCCCGCAGCAGGCCGATCACCTGTGCTAAACAACGAAGGGCAAGTGCTTAGCGCCAACGGCTGTACCGCTGGTCCCCAACGCCGTACGCGAGCTGCGACCGCGATTTCTCGTACGGCTCACTCGCCGATCCGGAGGGCCTGTTCCGCAACCGCTTCACGGGCGAGGAGTTCGTGCCGTCCGCCCGGCAACGGGCGGATTTCGCGGAGCTGACGGCGGCGAACGAGCTGGACGTCCTGGCGATGAACGCGACATTCCGGCGGGAGTACCGGGCGCCGCTGCTGCGGCTGTTCACGAGCTGGCGCTCACTGCTCAGCGAGCCGGCCCACGCTTTCGCCCGCGGACTGCTCTCGATGACGGTCGACGAACGCCGGGCCTTCCTGCGCGGCCTGCGCAAGGGCCAGGTCTTCACCGGCCGGGTCTCGTCCATCCAGAACTTCGGCGTCTTCGTCGACCTCGGGGGCGTCGACGGCATGATCAACGTGGCCGAGATCTCCTGGCATCACGTCGAGGCGCTGACTGACTTCGTCCAGGTCGGCGACCAGGTGTCCGTCGAGGTCCTCGACATCGACCTGGACCGGGATCGCATCGCCCTCTCCCGCAAGGCCCTGCTCCCCGACCCGTACCCCGAACTGGCCCGCACCCTGGCGGGCCGTGTCGTGACCGGCCCGGTCACCAGGGTCGTCCCGTTCGGCGTCTTCGTCCATGTCGCCGACGGCTTCGACGGCCTGCTGCGCAACGACTGCCTCGACGGCCGCACGCCACGAGAGGGCGACGAGCTGAGCGTCGAGGTGGTCGAGGTGGATCTCGTGCGGCGGCGGATCGTGCTGGGCCCGGCCTAGGGCCTTCGCCCAGAGGGCGGGCAGCCCCATACCTGCGCATGGCCGCCGCACTCCCCCCACGGTCCTGCCTCTAGTCTTGAGGCCGCGAGTTGATGGATCACGAACAACGAGGGAACGGAGCGTGCGGTGACCGCGGGGGAAGCGCATGGCGGAGATCTGATAGGCAAGCTGCTCGGCGGGCGATACCGGGTGACGTCCATGATCGGGCGCGGTGGCATGGGAGTCGTCGCCCGCGCGGTGGACGAAATGCTGAACCGAGAGGTCGCCGTCAAGGTCCTGCGGGCCTTCACCGACGCCTCCGCGGCCGAACTGGCCGATCTGCGGACCCGGATGCAGCGCGAGGCGCAGGCCGCCGCCCGTATCCGGCACAGCGGCGTGGTCACCGTGCACGACGTGACCGAGGAGCAGGGCCTGCCGGTCATCGTCATGGAACTCGTCGAAGGGTCCTCGCTCGACGACGTGCTGACGGAGCGTGGCGCTCTGGAGCCGCACGAGGCCGCGGCGATCGGCGCCAAGCTGATGGACGCGCTCGACGCCGCGCACCAGGTCGGCGTGCTGCACCGGGACGTCAAGCCCGCGAACGTGCTGCTGGAGCACGGCGGGAGGGTCGTCCTCACCGATTTCGGCATCGCCACCATGGAGACCTCCGGCGACGACGCCATGGCGAAGCTGACCCGCAGCGGGGACATCATCGGCTCCGTCGACTACCTGCCGCCGGAGCGCGCCCAGGGCCGGGAGCCCGGTCCCGCCTCGGACATCTGGTCGCTCGGCATGACGCTGTACGCGGCCGTCGAGGGCACCTCGCCGTTCCGCCGCAATTCCGCGTGGTCCACCCTGTCGGCCATCGTCACCGAGCCCCTGCCGGAGCCCCGCCGGGCCGGACCGCTCACACCGGTGCTCCAGGCGCTGATGGCGAAGGAACCGGAGAACCGGCCCACCGCGGACCAGGCGCGCGGCATGCTGGAGCGCGTCGCGTCGGGCGGGACGGTGCAGATCGCGTCCCCTGCCCCGACGCCCGCTCCCGCCACGGACCCTGCGGCCGCCGCCGCACCGGCCCCCGGGTTCGGCCCCCCGCTGTACCCCCAGCCCACCCCGCAGCCGCAGGCTCCGCAGGCCGGCTACGGCTACCCGCAGCCCAACGTGCCGTCGACGGTTCCGCAGCACGGCGCGCCGGCCGCGCACCCCGCCGGATTCCCCGCTCCCGAGACGAGCCGCACGGCAGCCCGGCGCGCACGGCGCCGCAGCAGCCGCACCGTCCTCGCGGCAGCGGCCGCCGTCGTGCTCATCGCCGCAGGCGGCGGGATCACCTACGCCCTGGTCGACCGACAGGACGACACGACCGTGAACGGCGCGCAGGACACGCCGCCCGGCGACGACGCCCCGATGGGCAGCCAGCGGCCGACCGGGAGCAGCAGCGCCCCGTCGTCCACCGCTTCTCCCGGCGCGTCCTCGAAGCCGCCGACCTCGAAGGAGCCGGACCCTCGCGAGGACGAGAAGCCGGGTCCCACGAAGAAGCCCGGCACCGAAGACGACAAGCCGGCCGAGAGCCCGTCGGCCCCTCCGAAGCCCAAGCCCACCCCGACGGCGACGGAGCCCACCCCGGTGTCGACGGCCTGCACCGGCTGGGCCCACGCGAACCGCAGCGACGCCTACGGCACCCTGGCCACGACGTCCCACCTCTACACCGGGCCGTACGCGGAATGCGGGTACGTGAGCGAGGTCAAGTCCGGTGTGAAGGTCTACTACCACTGCTACGTCACCAACGCCTACGGCAATAAGTGGATCTACGCCCGCATCGCGGGGACGAACACCGAAGGCTGGGCCTCCAGCACCAAACTCAGCAACGGGACCGTCTCCCTGCCGCGCTGCTAGGCCCGCAGAGGCCCCTAGGTTCTGTCGTCAAATGTCACGCCCACATCAGGAGTGACGCGAGGGTGACTGCTGCGTCGTAGGACTCGGCGGTCTTGTCGTACCGGGTGGCGATGCCACGCCACTGCTTCAAGCGGTTGAAGCACCGTTCCACGACGTTGCGGTGCTTGTAGATCTCGCGGTCGAAGGCCGGCGGGCGGCCTCCGCGGCTGCCTCGTCGGGCCCGGTTGCGGACCTGATCGGCCCGCTCGGGAATCGTGTGGGCGATGCCCTTGCGGCGGAGCCAGGTGCGGATCGCCTTCGAGCTGTAGCCCTTGTCGCCCAGGACGTGATCGGGCCGGACCCGGGGCCGACCCGGTCCCATCCGGGGCACCCGGATCGCCTCCATCACGGCGGTGAACCGCGTGCAGTCGTTGGTGTTGCCGCCCGTCACGACGAAAGCGAGCGGACGGCCTCGCCCGTCACAGGCCAGATGGATTTTGCTAGTCAGGCCGCCTCGGGACCGGCCGAGGGCCGGGTCGCGGAGCCCCCTTTTCGAGCCCCGGCTGCATGCTGGTGGGCCCGGACGACGGTGGAGTCGACCGACACCAGCCACTCGACGTCGCCTGCCGCGTCCGCCTTCGCTTGAGCGGCCCGCAGCATCCGGTCGAATGTTCCGTCCGCCGCCCACCTGCGGAAACGCGTGTGCAGCGTCGCCCACGGACCGTAGCGCTCGGGCACGTCCCGCCAGGCCGTCCCGGTCCGGAACTTCCACACGATCCCGTTCAGGACCCTGCGGTCGTCCAGCCGCTTGCGTCCCCGCAACGACTCGGGCAGCAGCGGCCGGACGAACTCCCACTCGGCGTCCGACAGTTCATGGCGACGTATCACGACACCATGATCCACCAACGGTGATCATTTGAAGACACTGCCTAGGCCCGGAGCGACGCCGGCTCGTCGAGCACGTCCGCCAGCTCCTCCAGGAGCCGGCGCTTCGGGCGGGCGCCCACCAGGGACTTCACCGGTTCGCCGGACCGGAAGACCATCAGGGTCGGGGTGGCCATGACCCCGTAGCGGATGGTCACGTCCGGGTTCCCGTCGACGTCCAGTTCCACGATCTTGAGGCGGTCCGCCTCCTCCTGGGCGATCGCGCCGAGGACCGGGGTGAGCTGGCGGCACGGGCCGCACCACTGCGCGGTGAACTTCACCAGGACCGGGCGGTCCGCGCCCAGCACCTCCGCGTCGAAGTCCGCGGTCGTGACCTCGGCGACGACCTGCTTCTGCGTCATCCTCTGCCTCCTAGTTCGCACGTGGGTTCCGGGCCGCCCGGCAGTTCCGCCTCGGCCCGCAGCAATTGCGCGGCGACCTGCGCCCGCACCGCCTGGAGCTGGTCGATCAGGCCGTCCAGCTCGGTGAGCTTGCTCCGGTAGACCTGCAGCGAGGCCGGACAGGCGTCGCCCGCCGGGTGGCCCGCCTGCAGGCACTCCACGAAAGGCCGCGTCTCCTCCAGGTCGAACCCGAAGTCCTGCAGGGTCCGGATCTGCTGGAGCAGCCGCAGGTCGTCCTCGTCGTAGGTGCGGTACCCGTTGTCCGTCCGCCGTGCGGGCAGGAGCCCCCGGGACTCGTAGTACCGCAGAGTCCGTGTGGTGGTTCCGGCCCGTTCGGCCAGCTCGCCGATGCGCATGCGTACGAACGTATGCCTTGACGCCGACGTCAAGGCAAGCGCCCGGTCCGCGCGGGCCCCCCGTGGTAGGCAGGGCACATGAAGCACGACGTACTGCTCAGGTTCCTGCGCGACCACCGGCTGGCCGTCCAGGCGTCCGTCGCCCCGAACGGCGCGCCCCAGGCGGCGGTCGTCGGGTACGCGGTCAGCGACGACCTGGAGATCGTGTTCGACACGGTCGAGTCGACGCGCAAGTACCACAATCTGAGCACCGATCCCCGGATCGCCCTGGTCATCGGCTGGGGCGAGGTCACCGCGCAGATCGAGGGCCTCGTGGACTTCCCCCAGGGTCCCGACCTGGAGCACCTGCGCGAGGTCTACTTCGCCGCGTACCCGGACGGCCGCGACCGCCTGTCCTGGCCCGGCATCACCTACGTACGGGTGCGGCCGCGCTGGGTGCGGTTCAGCGACTTCTCCCAGGAGCCCCCGGCGATCGAGGAGCTCACGCTGTAAACGGCCGGCCCTCCGCGGGCAGCAGCGGCTTTCGCTCCACGGGGGAGGACAGCACGATCGACGTGGTGGTGCGGCCCAGCGCGGAGGTCTGTTCCAGGATCTCTTCCAGGTGGATCGTGTCGGTGACGGCGACCTTGAGGATCCAGCAGTCCTCGCCGACCACGTGGTGGACCTCCAGGATCTCCGGCCGGGCGGTCAGCTCCAGGGTGCGCGGGTGCTTGAGGTTGTAGCCGCCGTGGGGGTCGACCCGGATGAACGCCTGGATGCCGTAGCCGAGCCGGGCGGGGGCGACGTGCGCGCCGTACCCGGTGATCGTGCCGCTCGCCTCCAGGCGGCGGACCCGCTCGGTGACCGCCGCCGGGCTGAGCCGGACCCGCCGGCCGAGCTCGCTGAGCTTGATGCGGCCGTCGGTCTGGAGAAGCTCCAGGATCTGCCGGTCCACGGCGTCGTGCGCGGCCCGTCCGGCGGCCGCCGAGGTTTCGACGGCGGCGGGGCGCAGATGCCGTGGTTCCTTCGGTGCGGCGTCCTGGACTCCCATGTTTCCCCCTTCAGAAGACGAGCGCACAACGTAACACTTGGGGTATGGAGATTTTGATCATCGGGGGAAATCGCTATTTCGGGCGGCGGTTGACGGATCGCCTGCTGCAATCCGGGCATTCTGTGAGCGTGTTGAATCGGGGCTCCTCCGTCCCGCCTGAAGGTGCCGCGCATCTCGTCGCCGACCGGAATGACGAGCGCGCCCTGGAAAAGGCTCTGGACGGGCGGACTTTCGACGTCGTCATCGACCAGGTCTGCTACACCCCGCGCCAGGCGGTCGTCGCGCAGCGCGTCATCGGGCCGCGCACCCGGCGTTATGTGATGACCTCGACGGTGGAGGTGTACGAGTACGAGAACTCCCCCGTGCCGCTTTCCGAGGACGCGCTCGACCTGGGCACGGTGACCGTCGACACGCGTCTTCCGTGGCACGACCCGGAATTCCTGGACGCGCACTACGGGGAGGGGAAGCGGCAGGCCGAAGCGGTGTTCGCGGCCGCGCCGGGGTTTGCGTACACGGCCGTGCGGGTGGCTCATGTGCTGGGCGGGGAGGACGACTTCACCGGGCGCGTCGCGCATTACGCGGAGCGGATCCGGGCCGGTGAGCCGATCTCGGTTCCGTCGGTGAACCACCCGGCGACCTATGTGTACGTCGAGGAGATCGCCGCATTCCTGGAATGGGCGGCCCATCAGGAATTCACCGGGCCTGTCAACGCGCATTCCCACGGGCCGCTGACCACCGCCGAGATCTGCGCGGAGATCGAGAAGCGGGTGGGCGGCCGGACCGTTTTCCAGGAGGTGGAGGTCGGCGAGGTGTCGCCGTTCTCCTTCGCCCGTTCCTACGGAATGGACAACGCGCGGGCGAGCGCGCTGGGTTACCGGTTCTCGCACACGTCCGAATGGCTCGGCACGGCAATCGAGGAGACTCTGCGATGAGGTACCGCACCCTGGGAGACCTGCGGGTGAGCGCGATCGGTCTGGGCGCGATGCCGCTGTCGATCGAGGGCGCGCCGGACGAGCGGCGCGCGCTGGCGACCGTGCACGCCGCGCTGGACGCGGGCGTGACCCTGCTGGACACGGCCGACTCGTACCACCCGCCGGGCGGCGAGCCGGGCGCGGGCGAGCTGCTCGTGGCCCGCGCGCTGAAGGCGTACGGCGGGGACGCGAGGAACGTCCTGGTGGCGACGAAGGGGGGCAGGGGCCGCACCGACGACGGCGGCTGGACGGTCGACGGGCGGCCGGAGCACCTGCGGCGGGCGGCGGAGGGCTCGCTGCGCCGGCTCGGCACGGACACGATCGGGCTGTACCAGCTGCACAAGCCGGACCCGGACGTGCCGTACGCCGAATCCCTCGGCGCCATCCGGGAGTTGCTGGACGCGGGCACGATCCGGCTGGCGGGGATCTCCAATGTGGACGCGGCGCAGATCCGGCTGGCCCGGGAGATCCTGGGCGACCGGCTGGTGTCGGTGCAGAACCGGTATTCGCCGGCGGTGCGGGACGCCGAGGCGGAGCTGCGGCTCTGCGCGGAGCTGGGGCTCGCGTTCATGCCGTGGAGCCCGCTCGGCGGGATCTCGCGCAGCTCGCTCGACGGGGGCTCCGCGCAGGAGGCGGACCCGCGGTTCGGGGCGTTCCACCGGGTGGCGCGGGAGCGCGGGGCGAGCCCGCAGCAGGTGGCGCTCGCGTGGCTGCTCGCCCGCTCCGAGACCGTGATCCCGATCCCCGGCGCGAGCCGCCCGGAGACGGCCCGCGCCTCGGCCGAGGCGGCCGAACTCGTGCTGGGCGAAGCAGAGTTGGCGGAACTCGATCGTTGAGAGGTCGAACGCGCCGGACCCATTGACGGGCCCGGCGCGTCCAACTACAAAAGCTGTCTGAGAGCGCTCTCAGCCCCCGCACACCGTCCTCCCCGGAGGTGTTCCCCCGTGAGTCGCGTCAGACGAACCTCCCACGCCCACCGCTCCCCCCTCATCGCCTCGGTACTGGCCGCCGCCCTCGCCGCCGCCGGCCTGCTCGGCCTCGGCGGGGCGAGCCCCGCCTACGGGGCGGTGCCGCCGCCCGCGCC
>NZ_DATCVQ010000281.1:0-7338 GCF_036566765.1 Streptomyces sp. | reverse complement strand
CACCGTGGTCAGCGGGAGGTCCAGGGCGTCGGCGAGCTGGTTCAGGGCCGCGGTCTTGCCGATGCCGGGCTCGCCCCAGAGCAGCACGGGGAGGTCGGCGGCTACGGCGAGGGTCAGGGCCTCCAGTTGGGTGTCCGGGCGGGGTTCGGTGGTCGTGGTGCGGAGGAGGGCCAGCAGGTCACCGGCGATGTCGAGTTGGGACGCGGGGACGGGGACGGAGGTGGGGACGGACGGGGCGAATGCAGTCATATGGGATCACCTGTGGGTGTGCGGAGGGAAGGATGGGCGTGCGGGGCGACGACGTCGGGTCGGCGAGGGTCGGAGTGGCGTCGGGTCAGCGAGGGAGGACGTGGCGCGGGCGCGTACGGCGCATGCCGCGCACCCTTCGACGGTCATCGGGACGGCCGAGGTCGATCCTGTCGGGTCCGGGTCCGCTCAGGCCGGCGCGGTACAGCCCGTACGTGATCCGCCGCTGCGCCGCGGTCTCCAGGGCGTCCCGGAGCGCCCCGCCGCGCAGCACCGCGTCGGGCCCGAGCAGACCCTCGACGACGGCCAGGGCCCCGGCGGTGTCGCCGTGGTCCAGGCGTTCACGGACGCCGCTGAGGCAGTCCGGGCGGCGGTGCGCCTCGTCGATGGCCTGCAGGCAGGGCAGCGGGGTGCCGGAGAGCGCGGCCAGGAGCTCCTCCCGCCGGATCTCGGCGGGGTCGTGGTCCAGCGGCGCCAGGGCGCCGTCGACCAGGCCGATCCGGTGCCGGGCGCCGCGGCACTCCACGAGGCGCGGCTCCCCCGGGCGATCCGGAGGCCGTGGCGCATCGGCGGACGCCGCGTACCCCGGTACGAGGGCGGCGGCGACCAGCGGGTGCAGCCCCTCGGCCCCGATCGCGCCGGCGCGGAGCAGTTCCAGGTCGGGCGGCACCCAGGTCGCCGCGTCGGGCAGGACCGGCAGGCCGTCGCCGCCCGGGGGCGGGTCGGCGAGCCGCGGGGCGGACGCGCCGGCTTCCAGGACGAGACGTCGGTTCCCGATGCGCACGGCGACGGGCCCGTCGGGACGCCCGTCGGCGCGGAGCAGGATCTCCGCCTCGGCCGCCCACCGGTCGACGGCACAGCGCTCAAGGCTGTGCGGATCGTCCTGGGTGTCCGGGTCGTCCGCGACGTACGACACGTCTATGGACTGCCCATCGCCCCCGCACCGGCTCCGCAGTTCGTCGGCCCGCCGCGCGTCCCACAGATGTCGATGCAGGTCGAGGCGGAACCGCCGGCTGGGCCGGGGGTGCGGATGGCGGGCGACGAGGTCGTCGGAGCGGGTCCCGTCCCACAGGGCGAGGGTGATCCGCTGTCCGGCGTCCGCCCAGGCGGGCACCGTACGGACCACCAACTGCAGCGGGCTCCGCCCCTCACGTCCCGGCACGTCGTACCGGGCGAGCGGGACGGTGAGTCCGGGCCGCAGCAGCCCGTCGGGAGCGATCCTGGGCATGTGCCAACGCAGCAGGTCGGGTGCCAAATGGCGTAGATCGGCCCGGACTCGGGCCTTCAGCTCCCGGCCGTGGGCGCGTTCGAGGGACTTCAGATCGACGTCGACGTCGAATCCGGCGGCAGCACACGCTCCCGCCCAGTCGCCGACAGATCGGCGGGCGGTGGCGGACTCGATCATGGCGGTCGGCACGGCGTATTCGCGCACGCGCGACCAGAGGGAAAGTCGGGAATCCCCGTTCACGCAGTCAGTGAGCATCAGCACTCACCTTGCGTGGACGGGACCCCCAATCTGGTGGAGGAGTAAGTCGTCATCGGGAGGATCATAACCACAGACCCGCCGCTCCGTCTCGAATAGGTCTGCGATCGCCCCACAGGCGCACGTCGCCTACCGGTTCCCGCGCAGCCACGCCTCGAAGGTCAGCAGCCCCGGGTGGCGCTCGCGGAGTGCGGCGATGTCGGCTCGGTATCCCTTCTCGTTCAGCCAGTCGAACATGTCCGCCAACTCTTGGGACTCGGCCCGGACTTCCTCGACCGGCCGCCGCTCGAAGCGGGTCGGGACGCCGTCGACCCGGCTGAGCGTGTCGGCGATCTGACGCACAGTCAGCTCGTCGCCGGCGATCTCGAGCTTCTTCCCTACGAACTCGTCCGGCTCGCCGAACGCCTCCGCCGCGATCCGGCCGATGTCCGTCACCGCGATCATCTGCAGCGACGTGTCCGGGTCCAGCGCGATCGAGCCCACCCGCTCACCGTTCTCCGCTCCCGGGACGGCCTTCGCTTCGGGAACCAGATACACCCAGTTCTCCATGAAGAAGGTCGGCCGCAGCACCGTCGCCGGCACGCCGAGGACGTCGATGTACGCCTCGATCTCCGCCTTGGTCTCGAAGTGCGCGACCCCGGGCTTGCGGTCCGCGCCGCCCACGGAGCTGTAGACCAGGTGCGCGACGCCCGCTGCCTCGGCCGCGTCAGCGACGTTCTTGCCGCGCCGCACCTCGATTCCGGGGCGCGGGTCGGCCAGATCGGGCTGCACGCTGAAGACGCCGTACGCGCCCTGCGCCGCCGCGCGCAGCGACTCGGGGTCGTCGAGGTCGCCGGTGACCAGTTCTGCGCCGAGCGCCTGGAGTTCCCTGGCCGCCCGCCTGTCCGGGTCCCGGACGAGGGCTCGTACGCTCCAATGGTCGTCGAGCAGCGCGAGGGCGACGGCGCCGCCCTGGCTGCCGGTCGCGCCCGTGACCAGGATGGTCTCGTCGTTCGGCACGGAGTGTTCCCTTCGGTGGAGTTCAGTCACGGGTACGGCGGGGCGCCGGGAGCTGGCCCGCCACGATGGCGGCGAGGGCGAGGGCGAAGCCGACGAGTTGGATCGGCCCGAGCGTCTGGTCGAGCAGGACGGCGCCGAGCACCGCGGCGACGAGCGGCGACAGCAGGACGAGTACGGCGACGGAGGCGACGGGCAGACTGGTGAGGCCGCGGAACCACAGCACGAATGCGATCAGGCCGCCGACCAGCCCGAGCCAGAGATAGCCGAGAGCTGCGGGGAGGTCGATCGCGGGCGGCGCGCCCTCGGCGAGGAAGGTGACCGGGACCAGGAACAGTCCCCCGGCCGTGAGTTGCCACCCCGCGAACGCGGTGGGACTCGTCCCGGCGGGACGTCCCCAGCGCTTGGTGAGCGTCACCCCGAGCGCCATGGACGCGGCGCTGCCGAGGCCCGCCGCGATGCCGACGGCGTCGAGCGCCGCGTTCGGCCCGATCACCACCAGGCCGACGCCGACCATGCCGGCCAGTCCGCAGCCGAGGCGCCAGCCGGACAGGCGCTCGCGCAGGACCGCCACGGCCAGCAGCGCGACGACGAGCGGCTGGGCCGCCGCCAGGGTGGCGGCGACGCCTCCCGGCAGCCGCTCGGCCGCGATGGCGAGGAGCGGGAAGGTCAGCCCGATGTTCAGCACGCCGAGCACCGCGGCCTTCCCCCACCACGCGCCGCCGCGCGGCAGCGTCCGGCCGATCGCCAGCGCGACCAGTCCGGCGGGCAGCGCCCGCAGGAGCGCGGCGAACAACGGGTGTGCGGACGGGAGGAGTTCGGTGGTGACGACGTAGAACGTGCCCCAGGACACCGGGGCCAGCGCCGTCAGCAGAGTACGAGGCAGGTTGCCGCCGGGAGCGCCGGTGCGGGCCTCGACGGAGCCCCTCTGTGCGGTGGTACTTGTCATGCCCGCAGTCTCATTCCGCGACGATCAATGAGTCCAACACATGTTTGTCAGCTCATCGATCGTGATCCACGATGGATCCATGGATCTCCAGCAGATGCGCTATGTCGTCGCCGTGGCCGAGACGAACAGCTTTACCCGGGCCGCCGAGCGCTGTCTGGTCGTCCAGTCCGCCCTCAGTCACCAAATCGCCCGCCTGGAACGGGAGTTGGGGGCGCGGCTCTTCGAACGCACCAGCCGCCGGGTCCGGCTGACCCCCGCCGGAGCCGCGTTCCTGCCCGCCGCCCGCCAGTGCCTGGACGCCGCCGAGCGGGCGACCGCCGAGGTCGCCGCCGCCGTCGGCGAGGTACGCGGCCGGCTCACCGTGGGCCTGATCGCGACCGTCGCGGCGGTCGATGTCCCGGGCGCGCTGCGCGAGTTCCGCGGCCGATACCCACATGTGCGCATCAACCTGCGGGTGGGCGCGAGCGACGACCTCGCCGCACAGGTCAGGGAAGGCTCCGTCGACCTGGCCTTCCTCGGCCTGCCGACCTCTGCACAGCCCCAAGGCGTGGCCGCGCACGAACTCGCCCGCGACCGGCTCGTCGCCGTGGTCGCCCCGGACCATCCACTCGCCGCCGAACCGGAGGTCGACCTGCGCCGGCTCTCCTCCGAGGTGTTCGTGGACCTCCCGGCCGGCACGGCCGGCCGCCTCCAGTCCGATCAGGCCTTCGCGGCCGCCGGCCTCGCCCGCGACGTCGCCTTCGAAGTGACCACCGTGGACTCGCTCATGGCCCGCCTGGTCGCCCAGGGCCTCGCCGTCGCCCTCCTCCCCGCCGCGTACGCGCCCCAACTCACGGGCCTCGCCACGGTCGAGATCACCGACGCGCCGTACCGCGTCGAGCACGTCGTCTGGAGCCGAGACGGCCGTACGCCCGCGGCGACCGCCTTCCTCGCCGTCCTCGGAGTGACGCCCGCGTGAGCGGGCGGGCGTGTGAACAGACGTGGGTGCGCTCTCTGCGGGCCTCCGGCGGGTCGTTGCGCGCGGCGGCGCTCGCGTCGGACGATGGGCGCGGAAACCCGCGGAGCCCCGCGGGGCGACTGGCGGGAGTGGGCCGTGGATCCGTTGGAGGACTGGCTGGAGTACATGCAGCCCCGGCTGGCCGGGCTGGTGGACTTCGAACTGCCGGCGGGCGCAGTGACGCTGATGGACCGCTCACCGGCGGCGCTGGCCCGTCTGGAGGCGGAGCTGTTGGCCCGGACCGCCCCCGGGGCGGATTTCCTGGAGCGGGTCGCCGGATTCCTCGGCGAGTCCCTGCTGTCGGCGGCGGGCGGGAACTGGACCTGGGACGAGCGGCGGGGACTGCCGGTCGTGACGCCGGACCCGGAGCTGGGCCTGCCGTCCGTCTGCCCGGCGGAGCTGGTCGAAGAGGCCCGACTGCGCCGTGACGGCGACGAGTTCGGCCGCGGTCTGCGGGAACTGGAGCGGGCGGTCGCCGAGAAGCAGGCCGCCGTACCCGGATGGACGCCGGTCAAGCAGCCGACCCCGGGCCTCGATGAGGACCCGACGGCCACCTTCGACTGGCCGTATCTGGACGCGTGGCTGGCGGAGCGCGCGGCAGGCCTGTCGGCCTGGCTCGCCACGTATGCGGAGCGGCCCGAACTCTGGGACTTCAGCCAGGGGTCGTTGGACGAACTCGAGGCTGCGGCGCGTCAACGGGTGTCCGGACCGGACGAGTTGGCGGCGCACAACGAGTTCGCCGAGGGGGCCTCGTGGTACCTCGGCGAGGTGCTGCGGCCGGCGATGCGCGCGCAGTGGTGCTACGTCCCCGGTGAGCCCGACGGGGACAACATGTTCGTCGGGCGTCCCTTCCTGGACCAGCTGATCCCTGACGGGACGGTGGCCGTGCCGTTCCTGCTGATCCAGGTCGCGCTCGCCGACCGCGCTCCGGGTGTGCTTCGTCACGCCTACGATCGGCTCACTTGATCCTGTCTCCCAGTGGGCATGTGGCAATAGGTTGGTCATCGCCGTTGTCTGCAGGGGGAGTTGGTCGTGAACGGACGCCGTCGGGTCCGAACGTTATTGGTCGCGGTGACGCTGGCGGCGCTGTGCGGGCCGCTCGGCTTGGCGGTCCCGGGAGTGGCCGCGCCGAAGCCGGTGCCGCTGCCCAGCTTCGACGGGCCCGCGCCGGATCCGGAGACCCTGCCGGGCGGGTCGCGTCCGGGCCCGTTCGGCCCGAAGCAGACGTACGAGTACCTGAACCCCGCCGAGTGGCTGCGTGGCCGCGCGGAGCCGAAGGCCCACGAGGTGGCGGCGGCGCTGCTCGACAAGAGGGCCAAGACTTCGGGGTTCTGGCAGCACGCCCTGAAAGCGCGGCAGGACTACCTGCGGAAAAAGGCCAAGGATCTGAACAAGTACCGCAAGAATCCCGTGGGCAAGCCGCCGATCGCGGCGCCCTGGAACAAGTGGCTCGGGCCGTACGTTTCAAATCAGGGCAACGACTACCAGGGCAAGGCCTTCGTCCAACACATCGTGGAACGGCTCAAGCTCGGTGCGAACCACGGCTGGCAGACGGAGCTGCACGTCCCTGAGGTGAACCGCTACTACGACTTGGCCAACGTGGAACTCGGCCTGTACTACGAGCTCAAGTCCGGCAGGGGCATCGACATAGGCGAACTGGCGCGGGACAAGGCGTTCATCGAGGCCGAGCGGGGGAAGGACAACCCCCGGCGGCTGGTGTACATCTTCGCCGTACCGCCGACCAAAGAGGCCAAGAGGCTGCTCGAGGAGGCCGGCATCGACTATGTCGTGGTGCCGGCCCAGAAGAAGGTGATCAACCCGGGCGGTCCGCCGCACGATCCGAACGACCAGAAGTTCAAGCCCCGTAAGGACGACGGCGGTCCCGACGGCAACGGGCCCGACGGCGGCGGCACCCCCAACGGCGGGCCGCAGGCCGGCGGTCCCCAGGGCGGCGCCTCCGCCGACGACACCCTGCGCGCCCCCGACCAGTATCAGGCCCCGGCCGCGGCACCGACCGAAATCGGCGACTCCGGGGACACCCCGCAGGAGGCCGCCGAACTGCGCGATCTCGACCGGCAGCTCGCCGCGGAATCCGGCCACCCTGAGCTGGCCGAGGACCTGGGCGGCGTCGACTTCTCGACGCTGGAGCTGCGTTACGTCTCCGACACCTACCACAAGGGCTCCGGCGTGCAGTACGCGTTCAAGGCCGATGCCCTGCCGGCCGACGAGGAGTCCTTCGGCGGCCGGAAGGCGGCGCAGCTCGCCTCGGACTCGTTCTTCGTCTGGCTGGAGCTGCCGCCGTCCGCGTTCACCGTCAACCTCAACCCTGACGAGCCCGAGCGGATCATCGACGAGAAGTTCGGCAAGACCGACGCCGGGCGGGTGCTGCTGGAGGCCGACCTGGCGATGAAGAAGTCGGTGGCGAAGTTCATCCACCCGAACAAGCCGGGCGGCCAGAAGTTCTGGGACTCGCTGCGCGGCGAGACCAAGTGCGTCTCCATGCGGCAGTGGATCGTGCCCGGCACGGCCACCGTCCGCGACAACGGCGACGAGCTGTACATCCTGGACGCACCGCTGCAGGTGAAGATGGAGTCGGAGGTCATCAAGACCCCTGGCGTCGGCGGCGAATCCGGCTGCGGACAGCAGGACGACGCCAGCACCCGGCAC
>NZ_DATCVQ010000280.1:0-39886 GCF_036566765.1 Streptomyces sp. | reverse complement strand
GGGGGCGAGCCGGTTCTCGGCACGCCGGGCGAGCGCCCCGCCGAGGACGGGTACGGCCAGCCCGGCGGCCAGCAGGCCCACGGCGAGCACCGCCCCGGCCTCGGGCAGCAGCCACGCGGTGAACCCGACGGAGGCCACGCCGACGAGCAGCGCGGCGCCGGCCGGGAGCAGCCAGCGCAGCCAGTAGTCCTGAAGCGCGTCCACGTCCTGGACGAGCCGGGACAGCAGGTCGCCGCGCCGGGTGCGGCGCAGCCCGGCGGGGGCGATGCGTTCGAGGCGGCGGTAGACGGATACCCGCAGCTCGGCGAGCATCCGCAGGACGGCGTCGTGCGACACGAGCCGCTCGGCGTACCGGAAGACGGCCCGCCCGATGCCGAAGGTGCGCGTCGCGGTGACCGCGACCATCAGATAGAGGACGGGCGGCTGTTCGGACGCCCGCGAGATGAGCCACCCGGACACGGCCATGAGCCCCACGGCCGACCCGAGCGCCAGCGCCCCGAGCAGCAACGCAAGCCCGAGCCGCCCTCGCAGCTCCCCGCCCATCCGCCGCACCCGCGCGAGAGCGGATCGGTCGAGGTCGGCCGCGGCAGCCGGACGGTCGTCCGGAAGCCCCTGGTCGTACGGCGAGCCCCCGCCTCCGGGTGCAGCGTCCCCGCCTCCGAGTACGCCCTCTCCGGCCGAAGCATCGTCGGCCTCGCCCGGGACGGCCGACAGCGTGCCGGTCCACACGGTCTCCGCGCCGACGTGGCTCTCCGCGCGCTCCTCGGCGAGCTCTCGCGACCGGCCGTCCGCCCCGGCCGCCGGCCCCCGCAGCTCCACCACGCGGTCCGCGATCGCAAGAAGGGCCGGGCGGTGGACGACCAGGAGGACCGTACGGCCGGCGGCCAGGCGGCGGACGGACTCCACCACGGAGGCCTCCGTCGCGCCGTCGAGCGCCGCCGTGGGCTCGTCCAGGAGCAGCAGCGGGCGGTCGGCGAGGAACGCCCGGGCCAGGGCGAGCCGTTGGCGCTGGCCCGCCGAGAGGCCCGCGCCGTCCTCGCCGAGCGACGTCGCCGCGCCGTCCGGCAGCCCGGCCACGAACTCCCATGCCCCCGCGTCCCGCAGGGCCTCGCGCACGGCCAGGTCGTCCGCGTCCGGCCGGGCCAGGCGGACGTTCTCGGCGATCGTTCCGGCGAAGAAGTACGGCCGCTGCGGCACCCACGCGATCCGCTCGCGCCACGCCTCCAGGTCCAGCGACGCGAGGTCGAGGCCCCCGACCCGTACCGAACCGCCGTCTGCCTCCGGCGTGGTAAAGCCGAGCACCACGTCGAGCAGCGTGGACTTGCCGGCCCCGCTCGGGCCGACCAGGGCCACCGTCTCGCCCGGCTCCAGCACCAGCGAGGCCGCGTCCAGCGAGGGTTCCGCCCGCCCGGCGTGCCGCACCGTCACATCCGACAGTTCGATCCGAGGGAGGACGCCAGGTCCGACCTCCGCCGTCCCCCCCTCCCGGAGCGGGCTCTCCAGTACCTCGAAGATCTCCTCCGCGGCCGCGAGGCCCTCCGCCGCCGCGTGGTACTGCGCGCCGACCTGCCGGATCGGCAGGTACGCCTCGGGCGCGAGGACGAGGATGACCAGGCCCGTGTACAGGTCCAGTTCACCGTGGACCAGCCGCATGCCGATGGCGACGGCGACCAGCGCCACCGACAGCGTGGACAGCAGTTCCAGCGCGAAGGACGACAGGAAGGCGATCCGTAGCGTCTTCAGCGTCGCCTGCCGGTACTCCGAGGTGATCGCGCGGATCGACTCGGCCTGCGCCTTCGCCCGCCCGAACACCTTCAGCGTCGGCAGGCCCGCCACCACGTCGAGGAAATGCCCGGACAGCCGGGACAGCAGCTTCCACTGCCGGTCCATCCGTGCCTGCGTGGCCCAGCCGATGAGCACCATGAAGACCGGGATCAGGGGCAGCGTGACCACGATGATCGCCGCCGAGACCCAGTCCTCGGTGACGATCCGCGCGAGGACCGCCACCGGCACCACCACGGCGAGCCCGAGCTGCGGCAGATAGCGCGCGAAGTAGTCGTCGAGCGCATCCACCCCCCGGGTCGCGAGGGCCACCAGCGAACCGGCCTTCTGGCCGCTCAGCCAGCCCGGCCCGAGCGCCGCCGCCCGGGCGAGCAGCCGCCCCCGCAGCTCGGACTTGACCGCCGCGCTCGCCCGATGGGCGGCGAGCTCGGTCAGCCACGAGACCAGTGCCCGCCCGACCGCGACCCCCGCGAGCAGCAGCAGCGGCGTCGTGAGCGAGGAGACCGACAGGCCCTTCTGGAAGCCCCCCACCACGACCTCGGCGATCAGCATCGCCTGGGCGACGACCAGCGCCGCCCCGACCAGGCCGAGAGCCACCACCGCCGCCAGGAAGAAGCGGGTGGCCCGGGCGTAGCGGAGCAGACGCGGGTCGATCGGTTTCACGTGAAACATCCCTCGCTGATGAACCCGGTGGACCGAGAAGGAACCTGGTGAACCGAGTATGCCTAGTGGGTCGCGGCGTCGGACGCGATGTGCTGAGTGCCGATCCGCTTGCGGAACACCCAGTACGTCCAGGACTGGTAGGCCAGCACCAGCGGGGTCGCGACCGCCGCACACCACGTCATGATCTTCAGCGTGTACGGGCTCGACGACGCGTTGGTGACCGTGAGGCTCCAGTCGGAGTCGAGCGTGGACGGCATGACGTTCGGGAAGAGCGTCAGGAACAACATCGCAACCGCGGCGGCGATCGTGACACCCGACAGCGCGAACGACCATCCCTCGCGCCCGGCCCTGATCGCCCCGATCGCGCCGACCAGCGCGACCACGGCCACGAGCATCGCGAACAGGCTCCAGCCGTCGCCCTTGTCGACCTGGGTCCACAGCAGGAAGATCAGACTCACGACGGCGGCCGCCAGGCCCAGCTTCAGCGCCAGGGCCCGCGCCCGCTCCCTTATGTCGCCGACCGTCTTGAGCGCGGTGAACACCGTGCCGTGGAAGGTGAACAGCAGGAGCGTGACCAGGCCGCCGAGCAGGGCGTACGGGTTGAGCAGGTCCCAGAGGTCACCCACGTACTCGTGCTCCGCGTCGATCTTGACGCCGTGCACGATGTTGCCGAAGGCGACGCCCCACAGGAAGGCGGGGATCAGCGAGGTCCAGAAGATGGCCTGCTCCCAGTTGCGCTGCCAGTTCTCGTCGGGCCTCTTCGCGCGGTACTCGAAGGCGACGCCGCGCACGATGAGGCAGACCAGGATCAGCAGCAGCGGCAGGTAGAAGCCGGAGAACAGCGTCGCGTACCACTCGGGGAACGCGGCGAAGGTCGCTCCGCCGGCCGTCAGCAGCCACACCTCGTTGCCGTCCCAGACCGGCCCGATGGTGTTGATCAGGACCCGCTTCTCGGTGCGGTCGCGGGCCAGCAGCTTGGTGAGGACGCCGACCCCGAAGTCGAAGCCCTCCAGGAAGAAGTAGCCGATCCAGAGGACGGCGATCAGTACGAACCAGACGTCGTGGAGTTCCATGACTCGTTCTCCTCTGCCTCAGTACGAGAAGGCCATGGGTCGGTCGGCGTCACGGTCGTGGCCGCCGATCGTGGTGGGCGGGTTGAGGTCGTTCTCGGTGAGCTCCGGCGGGCCGGCCTTGATGTACTTCACCAGCAGCCGGACCTCGATCACGGCGAGGATCGCGTAGAGCGTCGTGAAGACGATCATCGAGGCGATCACCTCGCCCTGGGAGACGTTGGGGGAGACCGCGTCCCGGGTGCGCAGCACGCCGTAGACGACCCACGGCTGGCGACCCATCTCGGTGAAGATCCAGCCCCAGGAGTTGGCGATCAGCGGGAAGGCCATGGTCCACAGAGCCACCAGCCAGTACCACCGACTGAACCGCGGGCTGAGCGCCTTGTTCTTGAACAGCACGAGGTTCGGCACCTCGTCGTCGCCGGTCCGCAGGGCCTGCGGCAGCAGGAACTTCTTCCGGGTGAGCCAGAGCCCGAGCATGCCGATCGCGAGCGACGCCATGCCGAAGCCGATCATCCAGCGGAAGCCCCAGTACGCGACGGGGATGTTGGGCCGGTAGTCGCCGGGCCCGAACTGCTCCTGCTCGGCCTTGTTGACGTCGTTGATGCCGGGGACGAACGATTCGAAGTCGTCGTTCGCCAGGAAGGACAGCAGGCCGGGGATCTCTATGGCCACGGTGTTGTGGCCCTTATCGACGTCCCCGTACGCGAAGACCGAGAACGGGGCCGGCGCCTCGCCGTCCCAGAGCGCCTCGGCGGCGGCCATCTTCATCGGCTGCTGCTTGAACATGACCTTGCCGAGCAGGTCGCCGCTGATGGCGGTGCCGAGGCCGGCGATGATCAGGGTGATCAGGCCGAGCCGCAGCGAGGCCCGCATCACCGGCACGTGCTTCTTGCGGGCGAGGTGGAAGGCGGAGATGCCGACCATGAACGCGCCGCCGACGAGGAACGCCGCGGTGATGGTGTGGAAGAACTGGGTGAGCGCGGTGTTCTGGGTGAGCACGTGCCAGAAGTCGGTGAGCTCGGCCCGGCCGCGCTCCTTGTTGATGCGGTACCCGACGGGGTGCTGCATCCAGGAGTTCGCCGCGAGGATGAAGTACGCGGACAGGATCGTGCCGATCGACACCATCCAGATCGTGGCGAGGTGGATCTTCTTCGGCAGCTTGTCCCAGCCGAAGATCCACAGCCCGATGAACGTGGATTCGAAGAAGAACGCGATCAGCGCCTCGAAGGCGAGCGGCGCGCCGAAGATGTCCCCGACGAAGCGGGAGTAGTCGGACCAGTTCATGCCGAACTGGAACTCCTGGACGATGCCCGTGACGACGCCCATGGCGATGTTGATCAGGAAGAGCTTGCCCCAGAACTTCGTCGCCCTGAGGTACTTCTCCTTGCCCGTGCGGACCCAGGCGGTCTGGATGCCGGCGGTGAGCGCGGCGAGCGAGATCGTCAGGGGAACGAACAGGAAGTGGTAGACGGTGGTGATGCCGAACTGCCAACGCGCCAGAGTCTCTGGCGCAAGAGCTAGGTTCACGTCGTTTCTCCTTACGTCGACGTGGTCACAGCGGGCAGTCTGCCTGGCGGGTTCCACCCAAAGAGGGAGGAAGCAGGACACGCTTGTGAACGCGTTCACATTCACAAGCATTATTGCCCATACGAAATCCGTACGTAAGACCGGGGGTACCCCTACTCGAAGGTCGCCCCTTCCCAAGACCTTCAACATATTGTTGAATCCGGGCCATGACCCTTCAGATCAGAATCTCCTGGCCCGCCGGGCACACCACGGCCACCATCGACGAAACCCCCACGAGCAAGGCGCTCGTGGGGGCTCTCCCGATCATCTCCACCGCCCGTACCTGGGGCGAGGAGGTCTACTTCGACACTCCGGTCTCCGCCGCTCTCGAGTCCGACGCCCAGCAGGTCGTCGAACCGGGCACGGTGGCCTTCTGGACGGAGGGCGACGCGCTCGCCCTCCCCTACGGCCCGACGCCGGTCTCCCGCGGCGAGGAGTGCCGGCTCGCCAGCCCGTGCAACCTGCTCGGCGAACTCGACGACGACCCGCGCGTCCTCGCGTCCGTCCGGGACGGCGACCCGATCCGCGTCGAGCTCGTCCGGTCCTAGTACGACACTCGTCCCGTACTAGGACCGCGCTAGGACCGCGCTAGGACCGCGACTACTAGTACGGCGACGCTCTAGCCCTCCTTGCGGAAGCCCTCCGTCACCTTCAGGAACAGGTCGTTCGCCTCGCTCTCGCCGATGGTGACGCGCACGCCCTCACCCGCGAACGGCCGCACCACCACGCCGTGCCGCTCGCACTCCGCCGCGAAGTCCACGGTCCGCTCGCCGAGCCGCAGCCAGACGAAGTTCGCCTGCGTCTCCGGCACGGTCCAGCCCTGGGCCACAAGCCCGGCGTGGACCCGCTCGCGCTCCCCCACCAGCGTGCCGACCCGGCCGAGCAGCTCGTCCTCGGCCCGCAGCGAGGCCACCGCCGCGTCCTGGGCGAGCTGGCTGACGCCGAACGGCACCGCCGTCTTGCGCAGCGCGGCCGCCACCGGCTCGTGGGCGATCGCGAAGCCGACCCGCAGGCCGGCCAGGCCGTACGCCTTGGAGAAGGTGCGCAGCACGGCCACGTTCGGCCGGTCGCGGTAGATCTCGATGCCGTCCGGGATGTCGGCGTCCCGCACGAACTCCCGGTACGCCTCGTCGAGGACCACCAGGACGTCGGAGGGCACCCGGTCCAGGAAACGCTCCAGCTCCGCGCGGCGCACCGCGGTGCCGGTGGGGTTGTTCGGGTTGCAGACGAAGATCAGCCGGGTCCGGTCGGTGATCGCCTCCGCCATCGCGTCGAGGTCGTGCACCTCGCCCTCGGTCAGCGGCACCGGCACCGAGGTCGCGCCGCTGATCTGGGTGATGATCGGGTACGCCTCGAAGGACCGCCAGGCATAGATGACCTCGTCGCCCGGGCCGGACGTGGACTGCAGCAGCGACTGGGCGACGCCCACCGAGCCGGTGCCGGTGGCCAGGTGCGAGACCGGGACGCCGAAGCGGTCGGCGAGCTCGTTCATCAGGCCGGTGCAGGCCATGTCGGGGTAGCGGTTGAAGCCCGCGGCCGCGGCCAGCGCGCTCTCCATCACGCCCGGCAGCGGCGGATACGGGTTCTCGTTGGAGGACAGCTTGAAGGCGACGGGGCCACCCGCGGCGGCCGGCTTGCCCGGCTTGTAGGTGGGGATGGTCTCCAGCTCGGCGCGCAGCCGGGGCCCGCCCGGGTTCGTCCCGCTGGGGCTGGTCTCGCTCACTGTGGTCCTCCTCGACCGTCCGTACCGCCAATACTCCACACCTTATGAGGATTCGGCTCCGCTGAGGAGAGGCGACGGCCGGGAACCCTCGGGACCCGGCGCGGGAACCCCTCGGGACCCCGCGCAGGAACCCCTCGGGACCCGGCGCAGGAACCCTCGGAGCGCCGTACGGAACCCCTCGGAGCGCCGTACGGAACCCCTCGGGGCACCCCGCCGACCCCCCGCCGCGCCCCCTCCCGAACCCCGGGGGAGCGCGCGGCGCGGTGGCGCGCGCGGGTGGCGAGCGCCGTGGCGCGCATCACCCGTAGAGGTGAGTTGAGACCTCTTCGAGACCTCCGTCTCTCAACAGGCGCATGCCGCGTGACGGTCCTAGCTCCCATGGCAAGACCCCAAACACCCTTGGTTTTGAAGGGTGTTTGGGGTCTTCGACCATGCAGAATCGTGCCTGTCAACGCGTGCATATGCGACCGGCCCAACCCGCCCCCCTCGCCCTACTATCGGCTCGCCATGACAGCAGCAGGGAAGCACCAGGTGAGCCGGGCACAGACCCGGGGAAGCCGGCAGGGCCGGGCGGGTATCCGGGACGTGGCCGCCGCCGCCGGGGTCTCCATCACGACTGTCTCCGACGCGCTCAACGGCAAGGGCCGGCTCCCGGACGCCACCCGCCGCCACGTCCGCGAAGTCGCCGACCGACTGGGCTACCGCCCATCAGCAGCGGCCCGCACCCTCCGTACCGGAAAGTCCGGCCTCATCGGCCTGACCGTCACCACCTACGGGGATGAACCTTTCACCTTCACCGAATTCGCCTACTTCGCAGAAATGGCCAGAGCCGCCACCAGCGCCGCACTCGCCCGCGGCTACGCCCTGGTCATCCTCCCCGCCACCAGCCGACACGACGTCTGGTCCAACGTCGCCCTCGACGGAACCGTCGTCATCGACCCCTCCGACCACGACCCCGTCGTCACCGAACTCGTCCGGCAAGGCCTCCCCGTCGTCTCCGACGGACGCCCCGCCGGCACCCTCCCCGTCACCGCCTGGGTCGACAACGACCACCAAGCCGCCGTCCTCGACCTCCTCGACCACCTCGCCGACGCCGGCGCCCGCCGCATCGGCCTCCTCACCGGCACCACCACCGACACCTACACCCGACTCTCCACCCAGGCCTACCTCCACTGGTGCAACCGCGTCGGACAAGACCCCGTCTACGAGGCCTACCCCGCACACGACCCCTGCGCCGGAGCCGTCGCCGCCGACCGCCTCCTCGCCCGACCCGACCGACCCGACGCCGTCTACGGACTCTTCGACCCCAACGGCACCGACCTCCTCGCCGCCGCACGACGCTACGGACTCCGCGTCCCCGACGACCTCCTCCTCGTCTGCTGCAGCGAATCCACCGTCTACGCCACCACCGAACCCCCCATCACCACCCTCTCCCTCAAACCCCGCCGCATCGGCACCGCCGTCGTCCAACTCCTCATCGACGCCATCGAAGGAATCGACACGGACGGACCGGTCGAGCAGGTGATACCGACCGAGCTCATCGTCCGGACGTCGTCCCAGCGGCGCTCGCCCCGGACGACGGTCAGCCCGCCCCGGTCGCCCGCGCAGGACTAGACCTTCCCAATTGGGGCGAAACAACCGGTGAACCGGGGATGGACCCGGATTCACCACCCCTGGTGCGTCACACAGAGGGAGGCTCATTCCTATGATGGGCGCACGACATCGCGGACCACCCCGACCAGGTCGGTCCGCGATGTGCAGGGCGTCGCGACGGTGGTGGAGGGGTCGATGACTCAGGGGGCCGGTCAGGAACCCGTGGTGCGGACGGCCACATTGCGGGACTTCCGTGTGCCGCCGTACGCCCGGGTGCCCGTACAGGGCCACTCCGCCCCTCCCGGGGCCACGCACCCCGGCGACGTCCACACGAGCAACGCCCACCCCGGCAGCGTCCACCCGAGCAGCGCTCACCCCGGCGACGTCCACCCCGGGAACGCCATCCCGGCGGACGAGCTTCCGGACGGGTACACCCCGACCGCGCGCGACCTCCCGGTGATCAACCGGGGGGACACCGTCCAGGTCCGCGTCGACCCGGCGGCCGTGCCCGCGCCCGCCCCCGCACCGCGCCCCGACGGGCCCGGCCCGCTGTACGTCGTCGGCGATGTGCACGGCTACCTCGACGAACTCCTCGCCGCGCTGTACGAACAGGGCCTGATCGACACCGAAGGCCACTGGTCCGCCGGCAACGCCCGCCTGTGGTTCCTCGGCGACTTCACCGACCGCGGCCCCGACGGCATCGGCGTCATCGACCTCGTCATGCGGCTGTCCGCCGAGGCCGCCGCGGCCGGCGGCTACTGCAAGGCCCTCATGGGCAACCACGAGCTGCTGCTCATCGGCGCCAAGCGGTTCTCCGACACCCCGGTCAATTCCGGCGCCGGCACCGCCACCTTCCAGGCCGCCTGGCTGCTCAACGGCGGCCAGAAGCACGACATGGACCGCCTCCAGGACGTCCACCTGCAGTGGATGTCCCGGCTCGACGCCGTGGTGGAGGAGGACGGGCATCTGCTGATGCACTCCGACACCACCGCGTACCTCGAGTACGGCACCACCATCGAGGACGTCAACGACACCGTCCACGAGGTCATCAACCGCAACGACGCGGACGAGTGCTGGGACCTGTTCCGCAAGTTCACCAAGCGCTTCGCCTTCCGCGACGAGGCCGGCCCGCAGGCCGTACGGGAGCTGCTCGGCACGTACGGCGGCAGTCGCGTCGTCCACGGGCACAGCCCCATCCCGTACCTGCTCGGCGAGGTCGGGGGCGAGGACGGGGACGGCGAGGGCGGCTCCGGGCCGGTCGTCGACGGGCCGCACGTGTACGCGGACGGGCTGGCGATCGCGATGGACGGCGGCGTGACCATGGCCGGAAAGCTGCTGGTCGTCCGGCTCCCGCTGCATGACTGAACGCGGGCCCGGGAAGGCGATTTACGGAAACCCCCTGTCACCCCGTGCCGTACCGGCTCTACCATCTGCCTATCCGTAGCAGGCTCTCCTCCGTTTCCGCCCAACCGCCCGTTCTCCGCGGGCAATCCGGGCCCTACGGAGCATCGGGGGATGCACATGAATGTGGCTCCGCACCTGCTGACCGAGGACCGCGCCGAGTACGAGCGGATCCTCGAGCACGCACTGCGCACCGCGCACGAACGTCCAGATCTCGCCGAGATCGGGAAGCGGCTCAACGCTGAGCAGCTGCGCACGATGGCGTTGAACGCGACGGCCCTGATAGCCGCCGCGGCGACGGCCGAGTACGACCACTTCGTGAAGGTCCGCGAGGACTTCCGCTCACCGCCGTCCCGGCCGAGCGTCATGGACGCCGTCCTGTCCCGCGGCGACGACGAGGAGCAGAGCGGTCCGGGCGCGGGCTTCGGCGCGGTGGTCACCGTCCTGGCGCCGGTGCTCGCCGGGCTCGCGGCGCTGATCTTCCTGCTGTTCGGCTCGGTCCTCAAGGCGGTCGGCGCGGCCCCCGAGTTCGCCGGGGCGCTGGTCACCGCGGGCTGGTTCTTCGCGGCCGTCACCGCGGCCGGGCTGTTCTGCGCGGCGATCGGGCTGCTCGTGACGGCCCTGCGCAACAGCGCGACCGAGGTGCCGGCGCAGGAGCCGGGCGGCGAGCTGCCCGACGAGGTGTCACGGGCCAGAGAGGCGTGGCGGCACGCCCTCCTGGAGCGCGGGATCGTGCCGTTCCTGCGGGACGCCCTGGCCGACCCGAGCGCGGGCCCCGCGTCGTCGGGCCCGCCGCACCAGCCGCACCGGCTCCCGAAGGTGGGCTACAGCGGGCCCGACTTCTCCAGCCCCAGCGAGGGCGCGTCGGAGGTCCGCCCGACCTTCACCAGCCCGGACTTCACCAGCCCCGACTTCACGGCCCCTGACTTCAGCACGGCCCCGGACTCGGACCGCGACCAGCGGGACGACGACTGAAGAAAGAGCCGACCAAGGAAATACAGGACGACCGGCGACTCCCCCGAGGCGCCGCCGGTCGTCCCGTCCGTCGTCCGTAACGGGTCACTCCGCCAGCGGCAGGTACACCCGGTTCCCGGACGCGGCGAACTCCGCGGACTTCTCCGCCATGCCCGCCGTGACCTCGTCGACCGTGAGGTCGCCACCGTGCTCGCGGCGGATGTCCTGCGAGATCTCCAATCGAGGGCAACTTTGGCCTGGAAGCAGCACATCCGCTTTGCCGGGCCCTTGCGTCCAACGCCAGGCGGGTAAGAGATGGGCCCCGGCCGGATGCCAAGAGGCCGACAGGCTCAGTCCGAAGGTGCGTCCGGCTCCATCGGTTGCCGGTAGAGCCGGTCAGTCGAGATCCTGCCGTTGCCATGTCCGAGGCCAATTACCCGAGGGCGGAGGCGGCCCCGCAATCCCGAGATCACGTCGCGCACTTGCGTAGAACGCGTCCCGCGCTTGGCTGATTTGTTGTTCCACCTGTGCCCACCCATCAGGGTTCCCGCTCAGTCCTCGCGCGTACAACTCGAGGTTCCACACCGCTTCGTGCCACAAGCGGGCTGCTCCGATGGTTTCTGCGTCTCCCACAAGCAGTACCGCTTCCCATTCGGATGCGCGCCGGGACTCGGCCTCGGCAAGCTGCTTCAGGCCTTCATCCGGTTCCAGTGGGTCTGAGACGTTCTCGAAACCCCTGGCCGCCCCGATGCGCTGCGCGATGCGTATCTGGGCTTTCAAGGCGTTCGCATAGGTCATGTAGGTCTGGAACCTCTTCTCATCCCAGCGTTCGGCTCTCGCCCGTCGCCACCGGCTCCGCTCTGTGAGGCTTGCTGCGACATACGAGCCGCCGGCTCCGATAACAACGCCGATGAGAGCGGGCAGTTGATCCCACCAGGCCATCGATCCCCCTCCGCGATAAGGCAGCGGGCACCACCGTGCCATGACAAGAGGCCCCGGGGTAGGGAACCAGGTGGCGGTCCGACGGGACCGCCCTGTTCGAGAACTGGAGCCGGCACCCTGCGAGAGACCGCCGGCCACGTCAGCACGGACGGGAGCCCTCCCCGATGTAAGGGGAGGGCTTGCCTGCGACGAGGACGTCACTCCGCCAGCGGCAGGTACACCCGGTTCCCGGACGCGGCGAACTCCGCGGACTTCTCCGCCATGCCCGCCTCGATCTCCTCAGACTTGAGGTCGCCGCCGTGCTCGCGGCGGATGTCCTGCGAGATCTTCATCGAGCAGAACTTCGGGCCGCACATCGAGCAGAAGTGCGCCGTCTTCGCGGGCTCCGCCGGAAGCGTCTCGTCGTGGAACTCACGGGCCGTGTCCGGGTCCAGGGCCAGGTTGAACTGGTCCTCCCAGCGGAACTCGAACCGTGCGTCGGACAGCGCGTCGTCCCACTCCTGCGCCCCCGGGTGGCCCTTCGCCAGGTCCGCCGCGTGCGCCGCGATCTTGTACGTGATCACGCCGGTCTTCACGTCGTCCTTGTTCGGCAGGCCGAGGTGCTCCTTGGGCGTGACGTAGCAGAGCATCGCGGTGCCCCACCAGGCGATCATCGCCGCGCCGATGCCCGAGGTGATGTGGTCGTACGCGGGCGCGACGTCCGTCGTCAGTGGGCCGAGCGTGTAGAACGGCGCCTCCTCGCAGATCTCCTGCTGGAGGTCGATGTTCTCCTTGATCTTGTGCATCGGGACGTGGCCCGGGCCCTCGATCATGGTCTGCACGTTGTGCCGCTTGGCGATCGTGTTCAGCTCGCCCAGCGTCTTCAGCTCCGCGAACTGCGCCGCGTCGTTGGCGTCCGCGATCGAGCCGGGCCGCAGGCCGTCGCCGAGCGAGTACGTGACGTCGTACGTCGCGAGGATCTCGCAGAGCTCCTCGAAGTTCGTGTAGAGGAAGTTCTCCTTGTGGTGCGCGAGGCACCACGCGGCCATGATCGAGCCGCCGCGCGAGACGATGCCGGTCTTGCGCCGGGCCGTCAGCGGCACGTACGGCAGCAGCACGCCGGCGTGCACCGTCATGTAGTCGACGCCCTGCTCGGCCTGCTCGATGACCGTGTCCTTGTAGATCTCCCAGGTCAGCTCCTCCGCCTTGCCGTCCACCTTCTCCAACGCCTGGTAGAGCGGAACGGTGCCGATCGGCACGGGGGAGTTGCGGAGCACCCACTCACGGGTGGTGTGGATGTTGCGGCCGGTGGACAGGTCCATGACCGTGTCCGCGCCCCACTTGGTCGCCCAGGTCATCTTCTCCACCTCCTCCTCGATGGAGGAGGTGACCGCGGAGTTGCCGATGTTGGCGTTGACCTTCACCAGGAACCGCTTGCCGATGATCATCGGCTCGATCTCCGGGTGGTTCACGTTGGCCGGCAGCACCGCGCGACCCGCCGCGATCTCCTCCCGGACGACCTCGGGGGAGACGTTCTCGCGGATCGCGACGTACTCCATCTCCGGGGTGATCTCGCCCCGGCGGGCGTACGCGAGCTGCGTCACCGCCTGCCCGTCGCGGCCCCGGCGGGGCAGCCGCGGGCGGCCGGGGAAGACCGCGTCGAGGTTCTTCAGCCCGCCGCGCGGCGAGGTGTGCTTGATGCCGTCGTCCTCGGGACGGACGGGGCGGCCCGCGTACTCCTCGGTGTCGCCGCGGCCGATGATCCAGTTCTCGCGGAGCGGCGCGAGGCCGCGCCGCACATCGGTCTCCACGGTGGGGTCGGTGTACGGCCCGGACGTGTCGTACAGCGTCACGTCCTTGCCGTTGGTGAGGTGCACCTGCCGAACCGGCACCCGGAGGTCGGGGCGCGAGCCCTCGACGTACCCCTTGTGCCAGCCCGGCTTCCGCTCGGCCTGATCGGCGGCAGGCGTGCGTGCATCCTGAACGGTCATGAGACCTACTCCCTACGCCGGCATTACCCGGTAACAGGTTCGGCGGTCGGCGCAGCCTCCTCCCGTACTACGTACATTCAGTACGCGCGTACGGTGATCAGCGCCCTCTCAGCCCGGTGCTCCGAGCTCCCGCGTGTGCAAAGGTGCCACCACGCTAGCGTCCTCCCTGGCGTGCTGAACAGAGGGCCCCCTCCGTTCTTGCGATGATCGGCCGGTGACTTCCTCGCAGCAGAGCCCCGATCCGCACGGTCATGGACCCGAGGACGGCCCCGGACACCAGGGCGGACACGGCCACGGCCATGCCCACAGCCATGGGCCGGCCGAGCCCGTCTCACGCCATCTGCGCAAGGTCATCGCCGCGGTGCTGATCCCGTTCGCGACCGCCGTCCTGGTCGGGCTCGTGGTCCTGTGGCCGGGCGGCGCGCCGTCCCACGAGCGCACCGGCGTCGGCTTCGACCGCCAGACCGAGCAGGGCAAGGTGGTCGCGGTCCAGCAGATCGACTGCGCGGACGTCAACGCCGCGCAGGTGCCGCCCACCGGCGACACGACCACGCCGCAGGGCCGCGAGGCGGTCAAGGGTCAGCAGGGCCAGTGCGCGAAGGCGACGGTCGAGGTCACCAGCGGCCCGGAGAAGGGGCGCACCTTCACCGAGATCGTCCAGCCGGACGCCCCCCGCCAACTCCACGAGGGCCAGGGCGTGGTGATCGCGTACGCCCCCGACGCACCGAAGGATCTGCAGTACTCGGTGACGGACGTGAACCGGAAGCTCCCGATCACGGTGCTCGCCGGGATCTTCGCGCTCGCGGTGGTGGTCGTGGGCCGGATGCGCGGCGTGATGGCGCTGATCGCGCTCGCGGTGAGCTTCCTGATCCTGACCCTCTTCATCCTGCCGGCGATCCTGCAGGGCTCGAACCCGCTGGTGGTGGCGGTGGTCGGGGCGAGCGCCATCATGCTGTTCGCGCTGTACATGTGCCACGGCCTGTCCGCCCGGACCTCGGTCGCGGTGCTCGGCACGCTGATCTCGCTGCTGCTGATCGGGCTGCTGGGCTCGCTCTTCATCGACTGGGCGTCCCTGTCGGGGAACACCGACGACAACACCGGGCTGATCCACGGTCTCTACCCGGAGATCGACATGTCCGGTCTGCTGCTCGCGGGCATCATCATCGGCTCGCTCGGCGTGCTCGACGACGTGACGGTGACCCAGACCTCGGCGGTCTGGGAACTGCACCAGGCGGACCCGGGGATGGGGCCGCGCGGGCTGTACCGGGCCGCCATCCGGATCGGCCGGGACCACATCGCGTCCGTGGTGAACACGCTCTTCCTCGCCTACGCCGGCGCGGCCCTGCCCCTGCTGCTGCTGTTCTCGATCGCGCAGAGCAGTGTGGGGACCGTGGCCAACAGCGAGCTGGTCGCCGAGGAGATCGTCCGGACCCTGGTCGGGTCGATCGGTCTGGTCGCCTCGGTGCCGATCACGACCGCGCTGGCGGCGCTGGTCGTCTCGGCCGACCGGCCGGGGGCGGCCGGCGCTGCCGGAGCCGCAGAGTCCGCAGGGGCCGTGGGACGGGTGGGGTCCACGAAGCGCCGACCGGCTCGGGGCGGGCGGCGCCGACGCGCGAAGTAGCGGTCCGTCGGGCGGGCTTCAGCGGTCGGTACGGGCGGTCAGCCGGCGTTCTCCTCCGCGAGGATCTTGCCGAGCGCCGCCTCCAGCGAGTCCTCGAAGTCGCCCCCGGTGCGCTCCTGGCCGAGCGGGACCAGCTTGTCCGTACGGTCCAGGAAGGCGACGAGCGGCGGGGCGCTGGCCCGGAACAGGGCGCGGTCGGCCCCGACCTGGAGCCGGATGGAGACGTCCGAGAGGTCCTCGGGGTCGATGGGCGCGATGTGCACATCGCCGTCCCCGCTCGGCCGGTTGATCCCGTCGAGCAGCAGCTCCCGGCCGAACGCCCAGGTCACAGGCGCGTCGCCGGGCAGATGAAAGGTCATCCGCACCGCGTACGGATCCTTGGTCTCGTACCGCAGTTCCACCGGGATCCGGAAGGAGAGCTCCTCGGAGACGAGAAAGCTCATCAGGACCTCGGCCTGCACCGACTCGCGCATCGTGTACCCCGCAGTAGATGGAGCAGTTGTGACAAGACAGCTGCTGAAATCTGTGACTGAAGCAGTGACCAAAACGGCCAGGAATGATCCCCCATGGCCTTCTTGGCGCAATCGTGCTGTACGTGCTGGCAGATCACAAGGAGTGATTTTTCAGATACTGATAGAGAACGCGAGAGAACTCAAGAGCGTTCCGATCTCATTCCGTAGCTGATCGACTGCGGGGAGCAACCGATCTGCCTGGTGGAGGGGCATCGAAATCGCCATGGTGGCCGCCGCAGAGCCCACGGTGATGGGGATTGCGGCACAGACCGTGCCGAGCGCATATTCCTGGCGCTCAATGAAGGGCTCCATTCGCCCCATATCGCCCAAACGCTGCAAAAGCGCCCGCCGGTTACGCACCGTGAACGGAGTGATGGCTTCCACCGGATGTCGGTCGAGGTGGTCTTGACGACTCTTCTCATCCAGTTGACCGAGCAGACACTGACCGATCGCATGCGCGTGGCCGGTCTCGCGGAAGTCGGCCCACTCGTCGACGGCGGGGGCCGCGGGGGTGTCGGCGACGGCGACGAGCTCGATCTCGCCCTCGCGGTAGAGCGCGAAGTACACCGGGACGCCGATCACGTCGCGCCAGCGCGCCAACGAATCCTCGATCTTGGTGCGACGATTCTGCAGAACTCCGCCGCCGGCCAGCCGGACAGCCGCGTCGCCGAGGACGAACACGCCTTTCTCACGGCGCAGATAGCCCTCGTGCGTCAGCGTGCGGAGCAGGTGGTACGCGGTGGGGAGCGGAAGCCCCGCCTCCCGCGCGAGCTGTTTGGCGGGGGCTCCGTCTTCGTGGGAGCCCACGGCCTCCAGCAGTCTCAACGCCCGCTGCACCGAGCCGATCAAGGTAGGCGCGGCCCTCTGCGGAGCCATAGCCGTGGCCAAAGGTCACCCCCAGGCGTGTCGACGGGTGCGGTGCACCCGCCCGCGGGGGCCTCCCCCGCTCACCCGCCGCGCTCCGGGGACCGGATGGGTCCGCTCTGGGACCCACCTGCGTCGGCCGAGGAATCCACTGCTCAGAGGTTCGACGACGCCTAATTTCCCAGGGCGGCAGCGGATTTCCACTCTAATGGCAGGCCCTGGCGCGCCGGGGGTTCGCCCGGACCTTGTCCCCCGGCCGGGCTAATCCCCGGCCGGGCGCCATACCGATGAGTAGCTTGTGCTACCAGTCGCCCTTGGACGTCGAGGACGACATGAACTTGCGGACGCCGAAGACCAGTCCGCCGACGAGGGCCACGAAGAGCAGCACCTTGAACAGCAGGCCGACGAGGAAGCCCACGACGCTGGCGATCAGACCGCCGAAGACGAACAGAGCGAGGACGGGTATCGCGACCCACTTCACCCACCAGGGCATCCCCGCGAGAATCTCCCGAACCGCCATTGTCGTTACCTTCTCTCCGTGAGTCCTCTCCGCACCGAACACCCTCGATGCTAGGGGCGGCAGGGTGCCCGGCGGGGGCCTCGCGTCCCTTGCTCTCCCCTGATCCGACCCCTAGGGAACCCCGGGGGTCAGCTCTCCGGTCCCGGGGGTCAGCTCCGCGGTCCCGGGGGTCAGCTCTCCGGTGGGGAGAACACGACCATCACGCGCAGGTCCTCGGTGATGTGGTGGAACTTGTGCGGCACTCCGGCCGGCACATAGACGACGCTGCCCCGCGCCACCTGCGTGGTCTCCGTCCCCACCGTGATCGATGCGCGCCCGCTGACCACGAAGTAGATCTCGTCCTGCCCGTGCGGCTGCTGCGGGTCCAGTTCGCCCGCGTTCAGCGCGTACAGCCCGGCCGACATGTTCCGTTCGCGCAGGAATTGCAGATACGCGCCGTCGTTGGCGAGGCGCTCCGCCTCAAGGTCGTCCAGCCGGAATGCCTTCATGGTGCGTCTGCCCCTGCCATTGGCCCGATCATGTCTGCCACGATCAGACACATGAAGAATTTCGTAGTCAAGACGATCGCGAACGCGGGTGCCCTGGCCGTCGCGATATGGCTGCTCCAGGACATCACACTGACCGGTGACAGCACCGGTAAGAAGGCGTGGACGCTGATCCTCGTCGCTCTGGTCTTCGGCCTGGTCAACTTCCTTGTGAAGCCGGTCGTGAAGCTGCTCTCGCTGCCGCTGTTCATTCTGACCCTGGGTCTGTTCACGCTCGTGATCAACGCCCTGATGCTGCTGCTGACCTCGTGGCTGGCGGACCTGTTCGACCTGTCCTTCCATGTCGAGGGCTTCTGGACCGCCGTGCTCGGTGGCCTGATCATTTCGATCGTGTCGTGGGCGCTGAACGTCGTGCTCCCCGACGGCAAGGACTGAGCACCGCATGAGCGACGAGCGTGTGGAGGGCGTCGAGGGCCTCGGCGGGTACGGCGACGGGACGCGGGCGGTGCGAGCCGGGCTGCCGGAGCCGGTGAAGTACGAGCCGACCCTGCCCGGACCGGTCTTCGCCGCCCACTTCCATCTGCCGGGCGACCCGACCGGCCCATATACGTACGGCCGCGACGAGAACCCGACCTGGACCCATCTGGAACGGGCCATCGGCGAACTGGAGGCGCCGGGGGAGAGCGTCGAGACGATCGTCTTCGCCTCCGGCATGGCTGCAATCTCGGCCGTGCTGCTCTCCCAGCTGAAGGCCGGCGACGCGGCGGTCCTGCCGAGCGACGGCTACCAGGCGCTGCCCCTGCTGCGCGAGCAGATGGAGGCGTACGGGATCGAGGTCCGCACCGCCCCGACCGGCGACGACGCGCAGCTGTCCGTCCTGGACGGGGCGCGGCTGCTGTGGATCGAGACGCCCTCGAACCCCGGGCTCGACGTGTGCGACGTACGGCGGCTGGTGCGCGCGGCGCACGAGGGCGGGGCGCTCGTGGCCGTCGACAACACCCTGGCCACCCCGCTCGGTCAGCGGCCGCTCGAACTGGGTGCGGACTTCTCCGTGGCCAGCGACACCAAGGGCATGACCGGGCACGGCGACATCCTCCTGGGGCACGTGACCTGCAGGGATCCCCAGCTGGCGGCGCGGGTGCGGCGCTGGCGCAAGATCGTCGGGGCGATTCCGGGGCCCATGGAGGCCTGGCTGGCGCACCGTTCGCTGGCCACGCTCGCGCTGCGCGTGGACCGGCAGTGCGCGACGGCGCTGACGCTCGCCGAGGCGCTGGCCGGGCGGGCGGAGATCACCGGGCTGCGCTACCCGGGGCTGCCGCAGGACCCCTCGCACCGGCTGGCGGCGGCGCAGATGCGGCGCTTCGGGCCGGTGGTGTCGTTCGTGCTGCCGGACAAGGAGTGGGCCGAGCGGTTCCTGAACGGGCTTCGGCTGGTCGACGACGCGACCAGCTTCGGCGGAGTGCGGTCCACGGCGGAGCGGCGCGGGCGGTGGGGCGGCGACGCCGTGCCGGAGGGCTTCATCCGCTTCTCGGTGGGCGCGGAGGACCCGGAGGACCTGATCGACGACGTGCTGCGGGCGTTGGACAAGGCGGTCGGCTGAGGCTCGCGTACGGTCCTGCGGCAGCGGAACGGGGTGTTCCGAGCCTCCCCCCTCATGGCTCGGAACACCCCGGCTCCACGCGCGGAGAACCGCGTGAACAAGGCTAGTTGACTCTGCGTCAGTGTCCAATCACGGTAGCGACAGAGACCTATCGACTTATTTATAGTTGGACGGTCCTGAGGTGCCGTCAGGCTCCATAAGGTGTCGCCGGGGGACCGATCGAGGCGTACGGCCGCACGGCCGGGGAGGGGCGGACATGGATCTCGCCCTGCTGCGCACGTTCCTCACGGTGCACCGGGCCGGCTCCTTCACCCGCGCCGCCGCGCTCCTCGGTCTCTCCCAGCCGGCCGTCACGAGCCAGATCCGCACGCTGGAACGGCAGTTGGGCCGCCCGCTGTTCCTGCGCCAGGCCCGTGGCGTCACCCCCACCACCATCGGCGACGAGCTCGCCCACCGGGCCGCCCCGCATCTGGACGCGCTCGTCGAGATCGTCGAGACCGGTCTGGACGAGGAGAGCGGGGTACGGACCCTCCACCTCGCCGGCCCCCCGGAGTTCGTCTCGGCGCGCGCCCTGCCCGCGCTCACCCCGCTGATCGCGCAGGGCCTGACTCTGCGGACCTCGCTGCTGGGCAACGCGGAGGAGACCCTCGACGGGCTGGCCGCCGGACACCACGACCTCGCCATCGCCACCGCCCGGCCGCGCGGCGGGCTGCTCACCTCGACGCCGCTGTGCGACGAGGAGCACGTCCTGGTCGCCGCGCCGCGCTGGGCCGCCCGGCTGGCCCCCGAGGTGCTGCTGCACAAGGGCGCGGTGGTGCTGGAGCAGCTGCCGGTGGTGGAGGTGCACGAGTCGCTGCCGTTCGTCACCCGCTACTGGGCGGCCGTCTTCGAGACGAAGCCGGCCGCCGCCGCCACGGTGATCGCCCCGGACCTGCGCGCGGTCCTGGAGTCGGCCGCCGCCGGCGCCGGGCTCGCCGTACTGCCGCGGTATCTGTGCCGCGACGCCCTGGAGCGCGGAGCCCTGGTGGCGCTGCTCGACCCGCCGGTGCCGCCGCTGCGGACGTACTTCCTTGTGGTGCGGACGGGGACCCTCGCTCTGCCGCACATCGCCCGCGCCCATGACTGCTTACTGCGGGCAGCTGCGGGCTGGTGAGTTTCAGGACAGCGCAGTCGGGCCATTTTCTTCTCATGACCGAACGCCCTGTGGTCAAGCGCACCGCACGCGCCATCCTGCTCGACGGAAACGATCTCATCCTCATCAAGCGCACCAAGCCGGGGATGGATCCCTACTGGGTCACGCCCGGTGGCGGCGTGGAGCCCTCCGACTCGACCGTCGTCGAGGCCCTCCACCGCGAGGTGCACGAAGAACTCGGCGCGAAGATCACCGACGTGGTGCCCTGCTTCGTCGACACCGTCGAGCACATCGGCACCGACGGCGGGGTGTCCGGCGTCAAGGTGCAGCACTTCTTCGTCTGCCGCCTGGAGTCGATGGACACCTCACAGCGGCACGGCCCCGAGATCGAGGAGCCGCAGGGCGAGTACGAGATCGTCCGGGTGCCGTTCAACCGGGTCGGCATCGCCGCCGTCCATCTCGTGCCGCTGTCGCTGCGTCACTATCTGGACGGCAACATCGAGGGGGTCCGCGCGATGCACGCGCCGGACCTCGGGTAGTCAGCCGCTTCGTTGCCGGTCGGCTACGGCGTCCCCGCGAGCTCCGTGGGGAAGTCGTGGCGGATCCGGTCCGTCGGGATCCCCACGCCGGGCAGCATGTCGACGCTGCTGCGGATCATGGCGAGCGGCCCCGAGAGGTATGCGTCGTACTCGGCCCACGGCCCATACCGGCGCACGGCCTCCGGAAGCCGGCCCTGCTCCTCGGTGACGGGGCGGACGGAGAGCCAGGGGAAGGTCTTCTGGAGCCGCATCATCGTGTCGATGTCGTACAGGTCCTGACCGCTGCGCGCCCCGTAGAACACCTCGACCGGGCGGCGGTCGCCGTGCTCGGCGACGTCCTCGACGAGCGCCTTGATGGGGGCGATGCCCGTGCCGCCGCCCAGGCAGAGCAGCCCGTTGTCGGTCGAGTGGTCGACGGTCATCGATCCGGCCGGCGGCCCGAGGCGCAGCACGTCGCCGGGGCGGGCGCGGTGGACCAGGGCGCTGGAGACCCATCCGGCCGGGACGGCCTTCACATGCAGGGAGAGCAGCCCGTCGGGGCGGGGCGCGGAGGCGAAGGAGTAGTGCCGCCAGACGCGGGGCCACCAGGGGGTCTCCAGCATCGTGTACTGACCGGCCAGGAACGGGTACGGCTGGTCGGGGCGGAGGGTGACCACGGCGACGTCGGGGGTGCGCAGGTCGTGCGAGACGACCTCGGCATGCCACCAGGCAGGCGCGTGCTCCTCGTCCTCGGCCGCCGCGTCGATCATGATCTGCGAGATCGTCGTGTACGTGCGGATCCAGGCGCCCTCGGTCGCGTGGTCCCAGGTAGTGGTGGCGTACCGGATCAGCGCCCCGATCAGGGCCTCGCCGACCGCCGGGTAGTGCGCGGCCTGGGTCCCGTACTTGCGGTGCCCGCGGCCCAGGTTCTGGAGGTACGGGACGAGCACGTCGGGGTTGTCCATGTGCTCGGCCGCGGTCAGCAAGGCCTTGAGCAGTCGGTCGCGCTGGGTGTCCATCGCGACGGGGAAGAGGGAGCGCAGCTCCGGGTGCCGTATGAAGAGCAACGCGTAGAAGTAGCCGGTGACCTTGTCGGCGACGGGGGCGATCTCCGCCAGGGTCCGCCGGACGAGCAGGGCGTCGGGGGAGGGATCCTTTGCGGACGCAGGAGGTATCCGCGGCTCCGCGGTCTCGGTCATGGGCGCAGCTTGGCAGTTCTTGTGCCCGGTTGGGACAGAGAGTGGAATTCCAGCCCAATTCCTCCTTGCCTGCGGCTAGGCTGCGCCCTTTCACGTCCAGGCCTTCGATGCGCCCCCTGCCTTGCGCTCCCCCTTGCACTCCCCGCCTTGTACTCCCGGGCTCGTACTCCCGGCTTCGTACGCGGACTTACTCCCGCTGTCAGACGCGGACCGAGGGGTGCCGACGGCACGGTGTTTCACGTGAAACATCTGAAGCGGCCCGCCCGGCGGGCACTCCTCGTCGTCCATGTCGCCGTCTCCGTGGGCTGGCTCGGCCTCACGCTGGGCCTGCTGGCCCTGGGCATCACCGCGTACGCGACTGCCGACCCGTCCCTGACGGAGGCGGCGTACCGCGCCATGAAGGTGTTCGCCGACTGGCTCCTCGCCCCCATCGCCCTGGCGACCTTCGGCAGCGGGGTCATCCTGTCGCTGGGCACGCCCTGGGGTCTCGCCCGTCACTGGTGGGTCTGGGTCAAGTTCTGGATCACGCTGGGCACCGCCGCAGCGACCGTGTTCGCGCTGCGTCCGGAGATCGCGCACGCTGCGGCCGCCGGGGTGCCGGACATCAGCCTGGTCGCGGCACCGAGCGTGGCCACCTCGGCGTATCTGTTCATGACGGCCGTCTCCGTGCTGAAGCCCTGGGGGCTCACGCGACGGGGCCGACGGCTGAGGATTTCCGCCCGCTCGACCAGTTCCGGTAAAGCGGTGGACGGACGATCACTGAGTCCGTCAGCCTGACCCCCATGCCGACTCCGCTCCCCTCGCCGCCGCCACCGCCCTCGTCGCCCTCGCTCGACGAACTCCCGATCAGGCTTCTCACACCCGAGGACCTGACGGCCTGCGCCGATCTGTCAGAGGACCGCGGCTGGCCGCGCGAGGAGCACAAGTGGGGCCTGCTGCTCGCTGCGGGCACGGGCTACGGCATCGACGACCCGTTGGGCAAGGGGCTGGTGACTGCCTGCGTGGTCACCTCGTACGGCCCCGGGCTCCGGGCCATCGGCATGGTGCTGGTCGCCGAGCGGTACGCGCGCCGGGGTGTCGGCAGGCGGCTGATGCGGCACGTGGTGGCGGAAGCCGGCGGCACCCCGCTCACTCTGCACGCGACGCCGAACGGCCAGCCGCTGTACGAGCAGCTCGGCTTCGCCGTCACGGGTCGCGCGGAGATGCTCACGGGCCGCTTCTCCTTCGCCGAGCCGGCCCCCGGGATTCCCACCAGGCCGGCGACGGCGGAGGACCTCCCGGCGATCCTGCGCCTGGACACCGAGGTCTTCGGCCTGGACCGCACGCACATGATCACCCGGCTGCCGGCCTTCGCCGACCAGCTCCGGGTGGCAGAGGAGCAGGGCGAGATCACCGGCTTCGCGGCCGCCTGGCCCAACATGGACACCCACGTGGTCGGCCCGCTGGTCGCCCGCGACGCGGCCACGGCCCAGGCGCTGGTCGCCTCCCTGGCCGAGGGCACGGACCGTCCGCTGCGGACCGACGTCGACGTCCGCCACGAGGCCCTGCTGAGCTGGCTCAAGGCGAACGGACTGCAGTCGATCGCGTTCAACGCGGTCATGAACCTCGGCATCCCCGACCTGCCGGGCGACTGGAGCCGCCGGTTCGCCCCGCTGACGGTGGCGGCCGGCTGAGGACAGCGGCCGGCTGACAGCAGCGGCAGGCTGCGGGCAGGCGGCCGAGCGCGGCGGCAGATACTTGCAGACGCAGACAATTGCGCGTGTCGTCTACGCTGGGGAGAGGCCGCTCCGGACCGAGGAGAAACCCATGACCGCGACCGACCCCGCACTCACCGCCCTCGCCCAGGGCTGGTGCGCGCTCTCGCTGCTCCACGGCAAGATCGAGTCCCACATCGAACGCGCCCTGGAGGCCGGCCACGGCCTGAGCATGCGCGAGTACTCCCTCCTCGACGTCCTCGGCCGCCAGCACATGGGCCCGGGCGGGCACCTCCAGATGAAGCAGGTCGCCGACGCCGTGGTGCTGAGCCAGAGCGCCACCACCCGCCTGGTGTCCCGGCTGGAGGACCGCGGCCTGCTCACCCGCTACATCTGCGCGACCGACCGCCGGGGCATCTACACCGATGTCACCGACGCCGGCCGCGCCCTCCTGGAGGAGGCGCGCCCCACCAACGACGCCGCGCTGCGGGAGGCCCTGGACGAGGCCGCCAAGAACCCCGAGCTTGCGCCCCTGGTGCGGGTCGTCGAAGAGCTCCGGGTCCCCGGCCGCCCCGTACCGGTGCAGGCGTAGCCTGCGCTCCATGAGCGATCTCGAGATACGGCCCGCCCTGCGGACGGACATCCCGGCCGTCGTGGCGATGCTCGCAGACGACCCCCTCGGCGCCCGGCGCGAGTCCCCCGAGGACCTCGCCCCGTACGAAGCCGCCTTGGAGCGGCTCGCCGGGGACCCGAACCAGCACGTGGTCGTCGCCGTCCGCGCCGGCCGGGTCGTCGGCACCCTGCAGCTCACGATCATTCCCGGACTGTCCCGCCGCGGCGCGACCCGGTCGATCGTCGAGGGCGTCCGGATCCACGCCGACGAACGCGGCAGCGGCCTCGGGACGCAGCTCATGGAGTGGGCGATCGACGAATCCCGCCGCCAGGACTGCCAGTTGGTGCAGTTGACCTCCGACGCCACCCGGACCGACGCGCGCCGCTTCTACGAGCGGCTCGGCTTCGAGGCCTCCCACGTCGGCTTCAAGATGGCTCTCTGAGCCGCCGGAGGGCCCGCAGAGACACGAACAGGGCGCCGAGGCGGCGTGGGACCGCCCCGGTGCCCTGTTTCACGTGAAACGTCGGCTCACAGGCCGCGCCAGCCGCCCTCGTCCACCCCGCCGGGCACCGCGTCGCCCGGCTCGTACGGCTCTCGTGTGAAGACGAACGACCCCAGGTCCAGATGGCTCACCGAGCCATCCTCCCGGCGCACCACCCGCAGCGTCTCCCCCGCGTAGTAGCCGTTCAGTCCGATCCAGCCGCCGTCGGGCAGCGCCCGGAACCTGGCCCGCCGCCCGGTGCCCCGCAGCGGCTCCAGGGCCACCCCGCGGTCCGCCTCCAGGCGCAGCCCGTACGCGTACGTCCCCCAGTACCAGGGCCCGGTCAGCGCCAGGAGCTCCTGGTCCACCTCCGGCAGCGGCCGCCACGGCTCGGGGATCCGCGGCTCCGCCTCGGCCACGATCCGTACGAGATCCGCGGCGACCACCGAAGTCAGCGGCCCCGAGGTGGCGTTGGCGAGCGCGACCGCCGCGAGGCCGTCCTCGACGCTCACCCACAGGCAGGCCACGAAGCCGGGCAGCGAGCCCGTGTGGCCGATCAGAGTCCGCCCGTCCTTGCGCAGCAGCTGCACGCCCAGGCCGTATCCCCCGTCCCAGTCCCCCGCGCCCGGCGGCACGGCCGGGGTGCGCATCTCCGCGACCGAGGCGGCGGCGAGGACCTGGTCGTCGCCCTCCGCCAGGAACACCGCGAAGCGGCACAGGTCCGCGGCGGTCGACCAGAGCTGGCCGGCCGGCGCCATCAGCCCCAGGTCCTCGGACGGCTCCGGCAGCATCACGTCGGCCCAGGGATGCACCGCCCAACCCCCGGCGTGCGGGGCCGTCGGCCGCACGGTCGTCCGGGTCAGCCCCAGCGGCTGAAGGATCTCGCGGTGCAGCGCCTCTTCCCAGCAGACCCCGCGGACCGCCTCGACCAGCGAGCCCAGCAGCGTGTAGCCGGGGTTCGAGTAGTGGTGGCCGCGACCGGAGGGATGCAGCAGGGGCTTCTCGCCGAGCACGTCGTCGAGCGTGGGCCGCTCCGTCCCCGGGGTCCGCTCCCACCACGGGGCCGGCGACTCGGCGGCCAGACCCGCGCTGTGGCCGAGCAGCTGGGCGACGGTGACCTCCCCGACGCCCGTGCCCGGCAGGTGCTTCTCCAGCGGGTCAGCGAGGTCCAGCAGACCCTCGTCACGGAGCCGCATGACCAGGACCGCGGTGAACACCTTGGTGAGGGAGCCGATGCGGTACTGCGTGTCCGCGTCCGGGGCGTGCCCGTCCACGCAACTGCGGGCCCCGCTCCACACGGTCCGCCCGTCCCGGACCACGGCGCCGACGAACGACGGCGCCCGCCCCTCGGACTGGGCGACGGCGACACGGTGCAGCAGCGCCCGCTCGGTGCTGGGCAGCAGCTCTTCGAAGGATGACGTCATGCAGTGATCCAACGGCGTTCCCCCACGCACGTCGACCACATTTCGCGCGCCGCCGAACCCGGGGATCCCGTGGCCGACGTCCGCCTGCCGCCGCCCGGCCTCCGACGGCGACGGATCCGATCCGCCGCTGCCGGAGAGCCGCTTCTGCGGCGTCAGCGGCCTCTCAGTAGTCGATGCGGTCGGCCTTGGCCAGCCACGCGTCGAACGGCGCCGTACGGTTCGGCAGGTCCAGCCGCTCGACCGCCATCGGCCACATCTCCGCGGGCTTCTTGTCGAACAGGTCGTAGAACCGGCGGTCGTCGAACCCGGCCACCGCGGCATCGTGCCGATCGGCGGCGAAGACGAGCCGGTCGACGCGCGCCCACAGCGCGGAGGAGAGACACATCGGACACGGCTCGCACGAGGTGACCAGAACGCAGCCCTCGAGGGAGAAGGTGTTCAGCTCCTTGCAGGCGGCGCGCATCGCGCTCACCTCGGCGTGCGCCGTCGGGTCCAGGGACGCGGTGACCTGGTTGTTCCCGATGGCGACGACCTCGCCGCCCTTGGCGACCAGTGCGCCGAACGGACCGCCGCCGTTCGCCACGCTGTTGGTGGCCAGGCTGATGGCCTCTTCCATCCAGGCGCGCTCGAACTCCTGGACGCTGGCTTCTTGGGTGTGCGCGGTCATGGTCACTCCTTCATGGTTGGGGGACTCCCCCGAGGTGCTCTACCCGTGTGGGACGAAGCATCCGGGGCAACGGGTGGGGGGTCTGCAGGTGATCAGCGCGGCTCGACGCCGGCGATGTGCTCCGGTGCGAGCGGGGTGTGGGTGAGGTTCAGCCCCGCGTCCGCGGGCACGGGTCTCGGCGCGCGGCGCCGATCAGGGCCTCCACGAGGAGCGGCTGCCGTATGTGATGCTCAGGTCCAGCCAGGCGACCTCGACAGGTCGACCGGTTATCGTCTCAGCCACGGCCTTCTCCTTCGTGCACGACGTCAGAAGGATCGAGCAGAGTGGGCGACCGACAGTGGGGCCGTTACGGCCGGCGCTTCCCCCTGTGCGGCAGGGCGGAGAAGGTCCATGGCACTCATCCCTCACTTGGTTGCAATGTGCTGTTCTTCGTTGCAACTTGTGCCACGAGTACACAGCGAACCGAGCGAAGTCAGCCAGGAGTGGAAGACATGAAGGCTGAGACCGACCCTTCGTAGACTTCTACGAGAGCCGGTCCGACCTGCGATGTTGGTCGACCCGCAATACGGCGGACACAGTTGTGATCAGGCCGAAGAGGGTCGTGCCGCCCGGGATCTCGCGGACCACCGGTCAGGTCTGGGCCATGTCCACGAAGCGGGAGTAGTGGCCCTGGAAGGCCACGGTGATCGTCGCCGTCGGGCCGTTACGGTGCTTGCCCACGATGATGTCCGCCTCGCCGGCGCGCGGGGACTCCTTCTCGTAGGCGTCCTCGCGGTGCAGCAGGATGACCATGTCGGCGTCCTGCTCGATGGAGCCCGACTCACGGAGGTCGGAGACCATCGGCTTCTTGTCGGTGCGCTGCTCGGGGCCACGGTTCAGCTGCGACAGCGCGATCACCGGCAGCTCCAGCTCCTTGGCCAGCAGCTTCAGGTTTCGCGACATCTCGGAGACCTCCTGCTGCCGGCTCTCGGCCCGCTTGGAGCCACCGGACTGCATCAGCTGCAGATAGTCGATGACCACGAGCTTGAGCCCGGCCCGCTGCTTGAGCCGCCGGCACTTGGCGCGGATCTCCATCATCGACAGGTTCGGCGAGTCGTCGATGTACAGCGGGGCCTGGGAGACGTCCGGCATCCGGCGGGCCAGCCGGGTCCAGTCCTCGTCCGTCATGGTGCCCGAGCGCATGTGGTGCAGCGCGACCCGGGCCTCCGCCGAGAGCAGACGCATCGCGATCTCGTTGCGGCCCATTTCGAGGGAGAAGATGACGCTGGGCAGATTGTGCTTGATCGAGCAGGCCCGGGCGAAGTCCAGCGCGAGGGTCGACTTACCCATGGCGGGACGGGCCGCGATGATGATCATCTGGCCGGGGTGCAGACCATTGGTGAGCTGGTCGAGATCGGTGAAACCGGTCGGCACACCGGTCATCTCGCCGCTGCGGGAGCCGATCGCCTCGATCTCGTCGAGCGCGCCCTCCATGATGTCGCCGAGCGGCAGGTAGTCCTCGGTGGTGCGCTGCTCTGTGACCGCGTAGATCTCCGCCTGGGCGGAGTTCACGATCTCGTCGACGTCGCCGTCGGCGGCATAGCCCATCTGCGTGATCTTGGTGCCGGCCTCCACCAGCCGGCGCAGCACCGCCCGCTCGTGGACGATCTCCGCGTAGTACGAGGCGTTGGCCGCCGTCGGCACGGACTGGACCAGGGTGTGCAGGTACGAGGCGCCGCCGACGCGGGTGATCTCGCCGCGCTTGGTCAGCTCGGCGCCGACCGTGATGGGGTCGGCCGGCTCGCCCTTCGCGTACAGGTCGAGGATCGCGCTGTAGACGATCTCGTGCGCCGGCTTGTAGAAGTCGTGGCCCTTGATGATCTCCACGACGTCCGCGATGGCGTCCTTGGAGAGCAGCATGCCGCCGAGCACGGACTGCTCAGCGTCGAGGTCCTGCGGGGGGACCCGCTCGAAGGCCGACAGGCCGCCGTCCCAGGGGCCGCCCTCGCTGCCCCGGTCGTGCTGGTCGTCGCGGCCCCGGCCGCGTCCACGGCCACCGTCGCCGCGCTGCCTGGAGACGGGCAGACGGTCACTGGGCCCAGTGTCCGCCCAGGGGTCGTCCAAGGGCTCGGGAATGCTCACCAAGCCACCTCCTCCCGTCCGCACCGCGGACCTCTCCGTGCCACTCTTTCTTACGCCACGGCTCGGACAAACAAGAGGCTTTGACTCCGCTTCTGGCGCGTCGGGCGCCGCACCACGGTAGGCCCGCGGGCACCGTCAGCCAATCTGGTTATCCACAGGGCCTGTGGGTGAAGGCCCAGATGCTGTGGAGAAGTCCGTCGATCCTGTGCACGGACCGGGGGACAGCCATGTGGACAAACTCATAGACCCGCCCCCACCACCCCGTTGACCTGCGAGTTTTCCATCCACGGGCTGTGGGGGAGAAAAAGTTTCCCCGGCGGGCCAAGATCAGAACAAACGGCGCACACCCGAAGCCCCACTACAGAGAATTGTAAGGACTGCTGAAGGGTTGCATCTCTTACCTGTGGAAGATTAGATTGTGCGCATGATCCAGGCTCCCGCGACCCCCAAGGCTGTCCGACGGCAGCACGACCGAGAGATCATCTCCCTCGCCGTCCCGGCCTTCGGCGCGCTCGTCGCCGAGCCGCTCTTCCTGATGATCGACAGCGCCATCGTCGGCCACCTCGGCACCCCGCAACTCGCCGGTCTCGCCATCGCGGCCGCCCTGCTCACCACCGCCGTGAGCGTCTTCGTCTTCCTCGCCTACGCCACGACGGCGGCCGTCGCCCGCCGCGTCGGCGCGGGCGACCTCCAGGCGGCGATACGCCAGGGCATGGACGGCATCTGGCTCGCGCTCCTCCTCGGCGCGACCGTCATCGCCGTCACCCTGCCCACCGCCCCCTGGCTCGTCGACCTCTTCGGCGCATCGGACACGGCTGCCACGTACGCCGTGACCTACCTGCGAATATCCAGCCTCGGCATACCGGCCATGCTCGTGGTCCTGGCCGCCACCGGCGTCCTGCGCGGCCTGCAGAACACCCGCACGCCCCTGTACGTGGCCGTCGTCGGCTTCGCCGCCAACGCCCTGCTGAACCTGGTCCTGGTCTACGGTGCGGGCCTCGGCATCGCCGGGTCCGCCTGGGGCACCGTCGCCGCCCAGTGCGGCATGGCCGCCGCGTACCTCGTCGTCGTGGTCCGCGGCGCCCGGCGGCACGGCGCCTCCCTGCGCCCCGACGCGGCCGGCATACGGGCCAGCGCCCAGGCCGGCGTCCCGCTGCTGGTTCGTACGCTCTCGCTGCGCGCCGTCCTGCTGATCGCCACCGCGGTGGCGGCCCGGCTCGGCGACGCGGACGTAGCCGCCCACCAGGTGCTGCTCTCCCTGTGGAGCCTGACGGCCTTCGCTCTGGATGCGATCGCCATAGCGGGCCAGGCCATCATCGGCCGGTACCTCGGGGCCGACGACGCCCTGGGCGCGCGGCAGGCCTGTCGCCGCATGGTCCAGTGGGGCGTGGTCTCCGGAGTCGTCCTCGGCGTGCTCATCATCCTGGCCCGTCCGCTGTTCATCCCGCTCTTCACCACCGACTCGGCCGTGCGCGACACCCTGCTGCCCGCGCTCCTCGTCGTGGCGCTGTCCCAGCCGATCGCGGGCGTGGTGTTCGTCCTCGACGGCGTCCTGATGGGCGCGGGAGACGGCCCGTACCTGGCCGGGGCGATGCTGCTGACCCTGGCGGTCTTCGCCCCGGTCGCCCTCCTCGTCCCGACCCTCGGCGGCGGTCTTACGGCGCTGTGGTGGGCGATGACGCTGATGATGACCGTCCGCCTGCTCACGCTCTGGCTGCGGGCGCGCTCCGGCCGGTGGATCGTCACCGGTGCCACCCGCTGACCCGGCGGATGTTTCACGTGAAACGGCACTGTCGATGTGAAACGGCGCCGTTGATGTGAAACCGCCGCTGTTTCACGTGAAACATGCCAGAAGGGCCGCACCCGGAGGGGTGCGGCCCTTCTGTACTGCTGGAGCAGCGTTACGCGGCGACGATCTCGACGCCGAGCTTCGCGGCAACCTCGGGGTGCAGACGCACGGACACCTGGTGCGAGCCCAGGGTCTTGATCGGCGAACCGAGCTCGACGCGGCGCTTGTCCACGTCCGGGCCACCCGCGGTCTTGATCGCCGCAGCGATGTCGGCCGGGGTCACGGAGCCGAAGAGACGGCCGGCGTCGCCGGAGCGAACGGCCAGGCGCACCTTCGTGCCCTCGAGCCGAGCCTTGACCTCGTTGGCCTGCTCGATGGTCGCGATCTCGTGGATCTTGCGGGCGCGGCGGATCTGCGCCACGTCCTTCTCGCCACCCTTGGTCCAGCGGATCGCGAAACCACGCGGAACCAGGTAGTTGCGAGCGTAGCCGTCCTTGACGTCGACGACGTCGCCGGCGGTGCCGAGGCCAGAGACCTCGTGGGTCAGGATGATCTTCATTTTTCGGTCACCCTTCCCTTATCGCGCGGTGGACGTGTAGGGCAGCAGCGCCATCTCACGGCTGTTCTTGACGGCCGTGGCGACGTCACGCTGGTGCTGCGTGCAGTTGCCGGTCACGCGACGGGCACGGATCTTGCCGCGGTCGGAAATGAACTTCCGCAGCATGTTCGTGTCCTTGTAGTCCACGTACACGGTCTTGTCCTTGCAGAACGCGCAGACCTTCTTCTTAGGCTTGCGCACAGGCGGCTTCGCCATGGTGTTTCTCCTGTGTGATCAAGAAGTGGGGGTACGAGCCACTTCGAGGGCCGGGGCCCTAGAAGGGGGGCTCGTCCGAGTAGCCGCCGCCGGAGCTTCCGCCGGAGTTTCCACCCCAGCCGCCGCCCCCGCCGCCCTGCTGCTGGCCACCGGAGGGAGCTCCGGTCGCCCACGGGTCGTCGGAGGGAGCGCCGCCGCCCTGCTGCTGGCCGCCGCCGGAGTTTCCACCCCAGCTGCCGCCCTGCTGCTGGCCGCCACCGCCGCCGTAGCTGCCCTGGCCGCCGCGACCGGTGGTCTTGGTGACCTTGGCCGTGGCGTTGCGAAGGCTGGGGCCGACTTCCTCGACGTCCAGCTCGAAGACCGTGCGCTTGACGCCCTCGCGGTCGTCGTACGACCGCTGCTTCAGCCGGCCCTGCACGACGACGCGCATGCCTCGCTGAAGCGACTCGGCGACGTTCTCAGCCGCCTGGCGCCAGACCGAGCAGGTCAGGAACAGGCTCTCGCCGTCCTTCCACTCATTGGTCTGACGGTCGAAGGTGCGCGGAGTGGACGCGACGCGGAACTTCGCGACCGCGGCACCGGACGCGGTGAAGCGCAGCTCGGGGTCGTCGACGAGATTGCCGACGACCGTGATGACGGTCTCGCCTGCCATGGGTGAACCTCTCGGCGGGATTGCTTGGCTGCTTGCTGCTACTCGAACCCGATGACCTCTGAGCTAGGCGCTCAGTGGGTCTCGGGGCGGAGGACCTTGGTCCGGAGGACCGACTCGTTCAGGTTCATCTGGCGGTCGAGCTCCTTGACGACCGCAGGCTCGGCCTGCAGGTCGATGACCGAGTAGATGCCCTCGGGCTTCTTCTTGATCTCGTAAGCGAGACGACGACGGCCCCAGGTGTCGACCTTCTCCACCTTTCCGTTGCCCTCACGGACGACGGAGAGGAAGTTCTCGATCAGCGGGGAGACAGCGCGCTCCTCGAGATCGGGGTCGAGGATGACCATCACCTCGTAGTGACGCATGTGGAACCCACCTCCTTTGGACTCAGCGGCCACGGTCGTTCCGTGGCAGGAGGGTCGTGATGCGTGAGCGACGGTATCGGCCGCCTCTGACAATCCCCCTCGGGTGAGGGGCTCTGTCGGGACCCGTTGGACGGGCCTGGGCAGACACCGGCGCAGACCGTACAGAGTACCCGCACATCGGCTTCCGGTTGAAATCCGGTGGTGAGGGGACGCAATCTGTACACATCGGATACGGGCGGCGCTAGGATGCGCCGCCTTCCGGCAGGCACGCCAGGAGGTGCTTCATGGCACAGGCAATGCGTCCCAACTCCGGTCACTCCCTCTTCGCCACCGACGGCAAGCCGCACCCGCTCCAGGACACCCTGGTCGGGGTCACGCTCTTCCTCGGAGTCCTCTCCTTCACCACCGCACAGTTCCACGACCTGCATGTGCTGGCTTCATGGGCCGGGCTGATCGGCATCCTGACGGGGGCGTACGGGCAGTTCATCTCGGTGACCACGAGGGAGCGCTTCGCCTTGATCGTCGGACTCGGCGCCTCGGCCGTGGGGTTCTATCTCGGCATGTTCTACGGAGGCCTCGCCTGAGGCCTCCCTGGTCGGCCGTCGGCCGACGGACACAGCCATTCGGGACGCTCCCCGGGTCACAGTAGGCTTCGCGCGAGAGCCGGAGCCCCTGACCGATGGGGACACACCTGCCGAGGAGCGCCCCGCATGAGCCTGACCCTGAGGACCATCAGTCGTGAGCAGCATCTGGCGTACATCCAGAGCCAGCCCGCGGCGAGCCACTGCCAGGTCCCGGCGTGGGCGGACGTGAAGACCGAGTGGCGCTCGGAGAACCTGGGCTGGTTCGACAAGAACGGCGAGCTCGTCGGCGCGGGTCTGGTGCTCTACCGTCAGCTGCCCAAGATCAAGCGCTACTTGGCGTACCTGCCCGAGGGCCCGGTCATCAACTGGTACGCGCCCAACCTCGACGACTGGCTGCAGCCGATGCTGGCGCACCTGAAGCAGCAGGGCGCGTTCTCGGTGAAGATGGGCCCGCCGGTGGTCATCCGCCGCTGGGACTCGGCCGCCATCAAGTCCGGCATCCAGGACCCGGACGTGAAGCGCCTCAAGGACGTCGAGGCCACCCACATCGAGCCGCGCGCCTTCGAGGTCGCCGACCGGCTGCGCAAGATGGGCTGGCAGCAGGGCGAGGACGGCGGCGCCGGCTTCGGTGACGTCCAGCCCCGCTACGTCTTCCAGGTCCCGCTGGCGAACCGCTCCCTGGACGACGTCCTCAAGGGCTTCAACCAGCTGTGGCGTCGCAACATCAAGAAGGCCGACAAGGCCGGCGTCGAGGTCGTCCAGGGCGGCTACGAGGACCTGGCCGAGTGGCAGCGGCTCTACGAGATCACCGCGGTGCGCGACCACTTCCGGCCGCGTCCGCTGTCGTACTTCCAGCGCATGTGGACGGTCCTCAACAACGAGGACCCCAACCGCATGCGGCTCTACTTCGCCCGGCACGACGGCGTGAATCTGTCCGCCGCGACCATGCTCGTCGTCGGCGGCCACGTCTGGTACTCGTACGGCGCCTCCGACAACATCGGCCGCGAGGTCCGGCCCTCGAACGCGATGCAGTGGCGCATGCTGCGCGACGCGTACGCGATGGGCGCCACCGTCTACGACCTGCGCGGCATCTCCGACTCGCTCGACGAGACCGACCACCTCTTCGGCCTGATCCAGTTCAAGGTCGGCACGGGCGGCGAGGCCGTCGAGTACGTCGGCGAGTGGGACTTCCCGCTGAACAAGCTGCTCCACAAGGCGCTCGACATCTACATGTCGCGACGCTGAGGGTTGCGTAGTCTCGTAACGCTCGTGCACATCGCTCGTCCACGTCTCTGACATCCCTCAGACACGTCGCTGATCCACCGCACCCACCAGAAAGGTTCCGGGCCGGCCATGGCGCTCTCCCTCTACGTCGACACCGCTCGTTGGCGGGCGCACCAGAAGTCCGTGATCGACCAGTTCCCGGGGCTGGTGCCGGTCTGCAAGGGCAACGGGTACGGCTTCGGCCACGAGCGCCTCGCGGACGAGGCCGCGCGCTTCGGCTCGGACATCCTGGCCGTGGGCACCACCTACGAGGCGGCGAGCATCAAGGACTGGTTCGGCGGCGACCTGCTGGTCCTCACGCCGTTCCGGCGGGGCGAGGAGCCGGTGCCGCTGCCGGACCGGGTCATCCGCTCGGTGTCCTCGGTGGACGGCGTGCACGCCCTGGTGGGCGCCCGCGTCGTCATCGAGTGCATGAGCTCCATGAAGCGGCACGGCATCCGCGAGGAGGAGCTGGGCCAGCTGCACAGCGCCATCGAGGACGTGCGCCTGGAGGGCTTCGCGCTGCACCTGCCGCTGGACCGCACCGACGGCACGGACGCCGTCGAGGAGGTCATCGGCTGGATGGACAAGCTGCGGGCCGCCCGGCTGCCGCTGCACACGATGTTCGTCAGCCACCTGCGGGCGCAGGAGCAGGCGCGGCTGCAGCAGCAGTTCCCGCAGACCCGGTTCCGCGCCCGGATCGGCACCCGGCTGTGGCTGGGCGACCACGAGGCGACCGAGTACCGCGGGTCGGTGCTCGACGTCACGCGCGTCGCCAAGGGGGACCGGTTCGGCTACCGGCAGCAGAAGGCCGCCTCGGACGGCTGGCTGGTCGTCGTCGCGGGCGGCACCTCGCACGGCGTGGGCCTGGAGGCCCCTAAGGCCATGCACGGCGTGATGCCGCGGGCCAAGGGCGTGGCCCGCGCGGGTCTGGCGACGGTCAACCGGAACCTGTCGCCGTTCGTCTGGGCCGGCAAGCAGCGCTGGTTCGCCGAGCCCCCGCACATGCAGGTGTCGATCCTGTTCGTCCCCGCGGACGCCCAGGAGCCGCAGGTCGGCGACGAGCTGGTCGCGCACCTGCGGCACACGACGACCCAGTTCGACCGGATCGTCGACCGCTAGTCCCGCAGGTCCTGCGGCCGGTCCAGCCGGCCCTCGGGCCACTCGGGTCGGTCCTCGTGCTGGTCCCGCGGGACCCCCCACTCCACCCGTGGCCCCTCCACGGCCTGCGCCGCGTGCCGGGCCGGGTGGGCCGCCCTGCCCCGGACGAAGACGTCCTCCGCGCCGTCCAGGACGCCGCCGGAGGGGTCGTCCGAACCGTCGCGCCGCACCCCGTCCCGCTCCGGCATGAGGATGTCGCGGACGATCATCGCGCACACGAACAGCGTGCCGACTAGGTGCAGCAGGATCGCGAACTGGTAGCCCTCGGTCGGCAGGCCCTGCTTGTTGCCGCTGGTCGTGTAGGCGAGGTACATCCAGATGCCGAGGAAGTACATGACCTCGCAGGCCTGCCAGATCAGGAAGTCGCGCCAGCGCGGCCGGGCGAGCGCCGCCAGCGGGATCAGCCAGAGCACGTACTGCGGCGAGTACACCTTGTTGGTCAGGATGAACGCGGCCACGACCAGGAAGGCGAGCTGGGCGAACCGCGGCCGGCGCGGCGCGGTGAGCGCCAGCGCGGCGATCCCGGCGCAGGCCAGCAGCATCAGCAGGATCGCGTACGTGTTGGCGGTCTCCGGCTCGATCGGCTCGCCGGTGCGCTGGGTGATGACCAGCCAGAAGGAGCCGAAGTCGACGTTGCGTTCCTGGCTGAACGTGTAGAACTTCTTCCACCCGACCGGGGCCAGCAGCATCACCGGCAGGTTCACGACCAGCCAGGCGCCGGCCGCGCCGAGCAGCGCCGCACCGAACTCCCGCCACTTCCCGGCCCGCCAGCACAGCAACAGCAGCGGGCCGAGCAGCAGCACCGGATAGAGCTTGGCCGCCGTGGCGAGGCCGATCAGGATGCCGAAGGCGAGCGCGCGGCCGCGCGACCACATCAGCATGGCGGCGGCCGTGAGGGCCACGGCGAGCAGGTCCCAGTTGATGGTGGCGGTCAGCGCGAAGGCCGGCGCCAGGGCGACCAGGAGCCCGTCCCAGGGGCGGCGGCGGTGCGTGCGGGCGACGCAGACGGCCATGACCGCGGCGCAGATCAGCAGCATGCCCGCGTTGACCATCCAGTACATCTGCTCGCGGTGCATCAGGTCGTCGCCGCCGGGCGTCAGCCAGGACGCGACCTCCATGAACAGGCCGGTGAGGACCGGGTACTCGAGGTACTCCATGTCGCCGTCGAGCCGGTCGAAGTAGGGGATCAGCCCGTCGGCGAAGCCGCGCCCGAGGAACAGGTGCGGGATGTCGGAGTAGCAGGCGTGCGTGTACTGCGAGGTGGCGCCGCGGAACCAGGCCCAGTCGTAGCAGGGGATCTTCTGCACCATGCCGAGCGCGAACATCCCGATGGCCACCAGGGCGATGACCCGCACGGGGGTGAGGTGGCCGCCGCCGAGCCGGGCCCAGCGGCCGATCGGCCCTCCGAACAGCTCGCTGCCCGCGGCGGCGACCTCGTCCTGTCGGGTCGGCTGCACCACGGGCCGGTCCTGTTGCGGGCGGGTGTTCTGGTGGCTCGGCATGGGGGACATCCTGCCGTACCCGCTTGGGAACGCGGCGAGGGCCGCCGTGGCCGGAGACGTACGAGTACGTCCCCGGTCGCGGCGGCCCTCGTAGGCGCTGCGTCGGGCGGTACGGCCGCTAGCCGTCCGTTCCGCCGAAGAAGGTGCCTCCGTCGGTCTTTCCGCCGTTCCCGTTGCCGCCGTTCGATCCCGGCGATTGGGTGGGCGAGCTGGTGGGCAGTCCGCCGGTACTGCCGTCCGTCGCGCCGCCGTCGGTGGTGCCGCCGTTCGTCGCGCCGTCGGTGGTGCCGCCGGTGTTGTTGCAGTCCCAGTCCCACACGTCACAGCTCTTGCCCGGCTTGGGGCGGTTGGACGGGCGCTGCGAGGGGAGCGTGGACGGCATGTTGGAGGGGGACCCCGAGGGGCTGCCCGACGGGGTGGGCTTCGGGCTTGCCGCGCCGCCGCCGAAGACTGCCTCGGCGTCCTCCAGCTCCTCCGGCTCCGGGAAGTCCTTGGCCTCGGTGCCCTTGAGCGCCTGGACCATGTAGTCGTGCCAGATGCGCGACGGGAACGAGGAACCGTGGATCGTCTGCTGGCCACCCGTGTTGTACATCTTGAGGAACTCGCGCTTCGTGTTCTTCTCGTTGTCGTCGAGGCGGTACATGTCGATCGCCGTCGACAGCTGCGGGGTGTAGCCGACGAACCAGGCCGACTTGTTGTCGTCGGTGGTACCGGTCTTGCCGGCGACGTCACGGCCCGGGATGGCGGCGTTGTTACCGGTGCCCTCGGGGTCCTCGACGACGGACTTGAGGACGTCCGTGACGTTGCTGGCCACGGCAGGCTCGAAGGCCCGCTTCGTCTGGTCCTCGTGCTTGTAGACGACCTTGCCGCGCTTCTTCGCCTCCTTGACGGAGTACGGATCGCGCTGCTCGCCGTTGGTCGCGAAGGTGGCGTAGGAGCCCGCCATGCGGATGGCGCTCGGGGAGGAGATGCCCAGGGAGAACGACGGAACCTCGCCCTTGACCAGCGAGTCCTCCTTGAGCCCGGCATCCACGGCCGCATCGCGCACCTTGTCGATGCCGACGTCCATGCCCAGCTGCACGAACGGCGAGTTGGCGGACTTGACCATGGCGCGACGCAGGCTGACGGGCCCCAGGCTCTCGTCGCCCTCGTTGGCCTGCTTCCACTCCTTGCCGTTCTCGTCGTGCCAGATCGAGCCGTCGTAGTTCTTGATCACAAGGTTGTGCTTGGCGTTGTAGCGGCTCTTGTCCGGATCGACCTTCCTGCGGATGGAGGGGTCCTTCGGGTCCCGGACGCCGTCGGTCATGGCCGCCGCCAGGACGAAGGGCTTGAACGTCGATCCGACCTGGGCGCCGGTGTTGTCGGCGTTGTTGGTGAAGTGCTTGGTCGCGTCCTCACCGCCGTAGATCGCGACGATGGCACCGGTCTCGGTGTCGACCGAGGCGCCGCCGAACTGGACGTGGGTGTCGTACTTGGGGCGCTTCTTCGGGTCGATGTACTCCGCGCGGATGTTCTTGACAGAGTTCTCGAGCGCAATGACCTTGGGCTTTTCGAAGGTCGTGTAGATCTCGTAGCCGCCCCGTGAGAGCTGCGCCTCGGTGATGCCCTTGTCGTTGTTGTTGAGGAAGTACGCCTTGGCGAGGCTCACCAGGTAGCCGGTCTGGCCATTGAGCCCCGCCGCTGCCGTCCGCCCGTTGGGCATCGGGAAGTTGGGGAACTTGGCCTGCTCCGCGGCCGTCAGCTTGCCGTCCTTGACCATCTCGCCGAGGATCCACTTCCACCGCTTGGTCGCGCGTTCGGTGTTGTTCTTCTCGCTCGCCTCGGGGTCGATCTCGGGGGCGCCCGCCGGGTCGTAGTACGTGGCGCCCTTGAGCACCGAGGCCAGGAAGGCGCACTCGCTGACGGTCAGCTTGTTCGCGTCCCTGCCGTAGTACGTGCGCGCCGCGGCCTGGAGGCCGTAGGCGCCGCGACCGTAGTACGCGGTGTTCAGGTAGCCCGCCATGATCTCGGGCTTCTCCAGCTCGTTGCCGACCTTCATCGAGATGAACAGCTCCTTGACCTTGCGGGTCAGGGTCTGCGACTGGTCGGCGAGCCGGTTGTTCTTCACATACTGCTGGGTGATGGTCGAGCCGCCCTGGGTCTGTCCGCCGCTGGCCATGTTGAACACGGCCCGGCCGATGCCCTTCGGGTCGATGCCGGAGTCCGTCCAGAACGTCTTGTTCTCGGCCGAGACGACCGCGTCCTGCATCGCCTTCGGGATGGCCTCGAAGTCGAGGATCTGGCGGTTCACCTCACCGCCGGTGGCGGCCAGCTGTGATTTGTCCGCGTAGTAGTAGACGTTGTTCTGCGCCTTCGCGGAGTCGTCGACGTCGGGGATGCCCACCTGCGAGTACGCGAACGTCGCGCCGCCCATCAGCATGCCGAGGAACGCCAGCGTCAGGCCGGAGACGAGCTTCCAGGACGGCACCCAGCGGCGCCAGCCGTACTTCCCGTAGCGCGGGTAGTCGATCATGCGCTTCCGGCCCGGGGGACGACCGCCCCCGTGGCCCCGGCCGCCGTCGTAACCGTCGCCGCCACCGCCGCCACGCCGGCCTCCGCCGCCGTGGCCGCCCGCGCCTCCTCCGGCACCGCGTCTCCCCCC
>NZ_DATCVQ010000279.1:0-22023 GCF_036566765.1 Streptomyces sp. | reverse complement strand
TCGACACAACGAGGCGCAGGTGCAGCTCGCAGCTGACCGTGGTGTTCATAAGCGCCAGGGCCTTTCGCTCAGTGTGCGCTCGGGGATTCGCACGTCGGCGAAATCGACATGCCACCTACGGTGCCGTTGTAAACCCCTCTGTCTGTTTTGTGATCGTTCAGGTCGCCCGGACGGCGGTGTATGTCGTCCAGGCATGACTCCGTTCCGGTGATTCGCCGCGGTCCGGTAAGTTGGGGCCATGAATGCGGAGAGTGACGAGCGGAGCGCGGGGACCGCGGACACCGCAGAGAGCCCGGAGAGCGGCGAGAAGCCGCTCGGTTCCCGGGCGCCGGAGTTCATCAAGGCCCGCCGGACGCTCCATGTGAGCTGGCAGGTCGGCGTCTTCGTCGTCGGCCTGGCCGTCGTGGGGGCAGGCGTGGTCATGCTGCCGCTGCCCGGACCGGGATGGCTGGTGATCTTCGGTGGCATGGCGATCTGGGCGACTGAGTTCGTCTGGGCGCAGCTCGTGCTGCGCTGGACGAAGCGCAAGGTCACCGAGGCGACGCAGCGCGCCCTCGACCCGAAGGTGCGACGGCGGAACATCATCCTGACCACGATCGGCGTCGTGATCATCGCGGTGCTGCTCGCGATCTACATCTGGAAGTTCGGCGTCGTGATGCCCTGGAAGATCGACGAGTGACCCGGCGGGCCCCCGCCGCACCCGGCGGGCGGCCCGCGGGATGGTCAAAGGAGCCCGCTGACATGCGGTAATGTTTGCGGTGCGCCCGGGCGATTAGCTCAGTGGGAGAGCGCTTCGTTCACACCGAAGAGGTCACTGGTTCGAACCCAGTATCGCCCACCACCCGGACCGAGGGCCCGGAGACTGACTCAGTCTCCGGGCCCTCGGCGTTCCCCGTGCCGGCCCCCGCCGGGGCCGGCACGGGAGCCTCTCAGTGCATCCGGCCCAGCTTCTCCCGCAGCCGGCGCGCGTCGCGCAGCCGCTGCTCGTACGTCGCCCCCACCCCGAGCAGCAGCAGACCCGCGAGCGCGGGCGGGAGCCAGCGCGGCAGCGCCCCGACGACCTGCACCACGTACGGCGCCAGCTCGTGCAGCGCGTCCAGGGCCAGCACCGAGCCGCCCAGGACCAGCAGCGCCTGCAGCCGGTACCGGGCGCCCAGCAGGGTGACCGCCAGCGCGCCGAGGCCGAGCAGCAGCGGACGGACCCAGTCCGGGTCGGTCCACGCGGCGAACAGGCTGGGCACCAGGGTCGCGGCGAGCCCGGGCCCGTACGCCGTCCAGGACGACGCCTCCGGGTCCTTGCGCCGCCGCAGCACGCCGACGGCCAGGGCGGGGAGGGTCACCGGCAGCGTGTACGCCTCCGGGGTCGTCACGTCCGAGGCGTACAGCCGCACCCAGGTCGCCACGACGAAGAGCACCGCGGCGGTCCAGCCCGCCGCGCGCCGGCCCTCCGGGCGCAGCGCCGTGGCCGTGGCGAGGACGCCGCACAGCCCGAGCACCATCGCGAGGGTGGCCGGCCGGCCGGACGCCAGACCGATCGCGAGCAGCCCGACGGCCGCGCCGGACAGCTCGAACGGCACGGCGAGCGCGTGGCGGCGCAGCCGCGCGCCCAGGCCGACGGTGGCGGTGGGCACGACCAGAAGCCACAGCGCCGTGCGGTGGTCCGGGAGCTCCGCGGCGCGGGCCCCCGCCAGCACCAGCGCGCCGGCGGACGCGACCGCCAGACAGGCCGCCACGGCGCGGACCGAGCGCTCGCCGAACGCCGCGACCCCCGCGAACAGCGCGAGCAGCACCGCGAGCGCAGTGAACGTCCCCGCGCGGGTGTCAAGGCCGGTCAGCACCGCGCCGACCGCCGAGGCGAGGCCGGCCGCGGAGGCGCTCCACGCCATCGCCGTGGCCGGCGCGACGGAGACTGCTCCCTGCACCGGCTGGGGAGCCCCAGGGGTGCCCCAGCCCGGCCAGGTCGGTGCCCCGAAGGCGCCGGTGGGCGGTGTGCCGGCCTCGGCAGCGCTCGCCCCCGCGCCGCTCTCCGGCGCGCCGGAGTGGTCCGCCGAGGCGGGGACGGACGCCGCCGGGCCCTCCGTCGGGCCGTCGGCGGCGCGCTCGTGCTCGACCGGGACGGACTCGCCCTGCGCCTTCTCCGGGGCGGCGGCCGAGGCGACGCCTCGCACCAGCCGCTCCGGGCGGCACACCACCGCGGCCGCCGCGACGGCCGTCACCAGCAGCAGGGTCAGCCGGGCCGAGTGCGGCAGCTCGAACGACACCGGCAGAGACAGGACCGTCGCCCACGCCAGGAGCACCGCCAGGCAGCGGGACCAGACGCGGGGGAGCAGGGCGAGGGCCGCCACCGCCGTCAGCAGGACCAGGGCAGCGGTCGCCGGGTAGCCGAAGGGTGCGGGGGAGGCCGGTCCCGACCAGATCGGGGTCGTGCGGACCGCCGACTCCAGGAGCACCGCCGCCACCGGAGGCAGCGACCACAGCACGCCGACGCCGAGTACACCCGCGCCCGTGCCCAGCGCGCCCTGCTTCACCGGCCGGGGCAGCCCCGTGCGCAGGACCGCCGCGAGGGCCACGCCGCATGCCACGTACCCGGGCACCATCCAGTCGACCGGCAGCACCGTGCGCAGAACGCCGCCCACCGCGACGACCGTCGAGAGCGCCGCGACCACGGCGCCGAACACGGTCACCGTGGGCGTGCGCCAGGCCACGTACAGCGCCAGCGCGCCGCCCGCCAGCAGCAGGCCCGTCGCCGGAACCGCGTCCGTCAGCGAGAACCAGCCACCCGTCAGCAGCGCCCAGCCGCCCGTCGCGCACAGGCCCACCGCCGCGGTCGTGCGCACCGACGCCCGCTTCACCCACAGCACCAGCGCCGCGTCCGCGACGGCCGTCGCCAGCATCGCCCAGCCCAGCGTGAACATCCCCGCGTCCGCCGCCACCGCGGCCATCGGCAGCGGCAGTTGGGCGGTGACCACCGCCACCGGCAGCGGGATTCGCAGCCGGCTGCCGAGCGCCGTGCCGTACGCCGCCCACGCCCCGGCCAGAACCGCCGAGGCGGCCGCCGTGTACGCCACGCCGTCGGTGTCCGCGAGGGCTACCCGGTGCAGCGCGTACGCGTCGAGGACCATCAGGACGAGCCCGAGCGCGCCGACCGACTCGGCCGTCGAGACCAGGCCGCGACGCAGCAGCACCACCGGCGCGGCCAGCGCTGCCGCAGTAACCAGACCGAGCACCGCCGCCCGGCCGCCGATGCCCATCGAGCCCCAGCTCACCAGCGTGAAGGCGATCGCGGCGATCGTCAGCAGGATCCCGCCGAGCGTGAGCAGCACGTTCTGGGCGCTGGGCGGGGTCGAGTCCGCGACGGGGCGCGGGGGCGCGGTCCAGCCGGTCGCCGGGGCGACCGGCCCCGGGACCGCGGCAGCCCGCAGCACCTGGACCAGCCAGTCGCGACGGGCCAGCAAGTGTGACCTGCGAGCATCGAGTTGGGCCAGCTCGCGATCGACGAGCACCAGCTCCTCGGCAGGCGGCAGAACATTTTCCATACGCGGAGTGTGTCCCGGGGCACAGACAGAGGGATGCGCCGGGGTACTCATATCTCCGGCTGAGTACGTACACACTGGGGACATGGACTGGTGCCGCTACCGCTTCCGCAGCGTCTGGCAGTTGGCCGCCCCGCCCGACGCGGTCTACGCCGTGCTCGAACGGGCCGAGGAGTACCCCCGCTGGTGGCCGCAGGTCCGCGAGGTCACCCCGGTCGACGAGACCACCAGCACGGCCCGGTTCCGCTCCGTCCTGCCGTACGACCTCGTCGTCACCGCCGTCGCCCTGCGCGGCGACCCCGAGGCGCGGGTGCTGGAGGTCGGACTCAGCGGCGACCTGGACGGCTGGGCCCGCTGGACGCTCTCCGAGCAGGGGCCCGGGACCCGCGCGGTGTACGAGCAGGAGGTCGAGGTCCGCAGCCCGCTGATGCGCGCGTTCGCGGTGCCCGGCAGGCCCGTCTTCCGCGCCAACCACGCGCTCATGATGCGCGGGGGACGGCGCGGACTGGCTGCCCAGTTGGAGGGGCCGGGCGAAGCCCGTCGTTGAGGGGCGGTGGTCGGGCGACGGGTGGGCGGGTTTGAACCCAGGGCGGCAGGCCCTGTATGGTTCAACCCGTTCCCGGGCGATTAGCTCAGCGGGAGAGCACTTCGTTCACACCGAAGGGGTCACTGGTTCGATCCCAGTATCGCCCACCGGGAAAGGCCGGTCCGTCATCGACGGACCGGCCTTCTTCGTATCCGCCAGTGCCGGAGCACCGGAGCACGATCACGCCGCAGCGGCGATCTCCGGACGCAGCGGCCACGCAGGGTCCACCGGCTCCGGCGTCCCGTTCCGGGTGAACCAGGCCTGCAGCCCGCGTGCCTGCGCCGCGTGCCAGACCGCCTGGCGGGCGTGCAGCTCGGCCGGCGTCAGCCGTTCGAGCCGCGAAGAGAACTTCCGCGCCACCGCCCGCACGACGTCCAGCGCGGCGACCGCGTCCGCCGCCGCGTCGTGCGCGCCGGTCAGCTCCACCCCGTACTCCGCGCACAGGTCCGTCAGCGTGCGACGGCCCTTGCGGTAGCGGTCCAGATGCTTGTCGAGCACCCGCGGATCGAGCACGCACAGCGGCACGTTCTCCATGTAGCGGGCCAGCGACGAGGCCCGGTGCCGGCGCAGCTCGCGGTCCAGAATCGTCAGATCGAACGGCGCGTTCATCACCACCAACGGGCGGCCCGCCGCGGACTGCTCCGTCAACGCCCGGGCCACCTCTTCCATCACCGGAGCCGGCCAGCGGCCGTTCCGCTGCAGGTGATCGTCCGTCAGACCGTGTATCTCGGTGGCTCCCCGGGGCACCGGGATCCCCGGATTGACGAGCCAACGGGTGATCCGCGGCCGTCCGCCGGCCGTGTCCTGGACGACGAGGGCGGCGGACACGATCCGGTCCTCCTCGACGTCAACTCCTGTGGTCTCCGTGTCGAATGCGGCCAGGGGCCCCTCGTACCAGTGCGTCATCCCCGAACTCCTCGCACCTCAGCGGCAGATGGCGGCAGATGGGCTTGTCCCGCTGCCCGATTCGGTGATACCCGGGCCGTTTGCGCCGTACGCGGGGCGGTGACAACACAGATGACGGGGAAGGGAATTGACTCATGGCGCTCCCGCAGCCCGAGCCCGGGGGGCCGAACGGCACCGCAGGCACCGGCGGAGGGCTGCTGCCGCCGCAGCGGGACGCACCGCTGCGGGGCTCGCTCGCCACCACCGCCTGCATGGAGACCCTCCAGGTGGGCTATCTGCACGCGGTCGCGGCAGCGGCGGGCTGTTCGCTCTCGCAGCCGTTTCCGGACAACGGCATCGACTGGCACGTGAGCCACAGCGCTCCCGGCCACACCATCGACGACGAAGTGACCATCAAGGTGCAGCTCAAGTGCACCTACCAGATCGCACCGCACGCGCCCGGGCCCGCGCCCGCCGCGTTCTCGTTCACGCTCGACAACGAGCACCTGGTGAAGCTGGCGCGGACCCCGGTCTCGGTGCACAAGATCCTGGTCGTGATGATCGCGCCCCGCTCCCAGGCGGACTGGCTGCGGGCCGGACACGACCGGCTCGACCTGCGGCACTGCTGCTACTGGATCAATCTGGCAGGCCACCCCGTCACGGGGCGGCGCCGGACCACCGTGCGGATACCGACCGCGCGAATCTTCGACGACCGGGCGCTCTGCGAGATCATGACCCGGGTCGGGGCGGGAGGGAGACCCTGATGCACTGGCCGATCGACGAACCCGAGGGTGGTTCCGTCCCCTACCGGCCCCACCCCCCGGCCTCGGTCGGCGACCCGGGGCTGCCGGACCCCGCCCGCGTGGACCCCCTGGTCCTCGGCGCGCTCCTGGACCGGCACGGCTGGCGGCGGCGCGGAGGGTCAGCCGGGCGGTACGCCCGCTGGACCCCACCCGGGCCCGGCGCGCACGGCACCAGCCTGCTGGTGCCCGAGAGCCGGGCGTTCCCCGACTGCGAGGACCTCCTCGGCGAGGCGCTGACCGCGCTCGCCCGCAGCGGCACGCCGTCCGCGCGGGACGTGCTGGTGGGGCTGAGCCTGCCCAGCGACGAGATCCGCTGGTCCCGTGACGTGCCGCAGGGCCCGTCCGGGACGCTGACCTGGACGGCACAGGAGCAGTTGCGCTCGGCCGCCCGGCAGCTGCTGCTGGCCGGCGCGCTCGCGGTGCGCGGGCGCGCCGGGTACCACGGCGGCCGGCACCGCCGACAGGCCCAGGCCTCGCTGGAGAGCGTGGTGGTCGGCGCGGTGCCGGGCGGGCGCGGACTGACCGCCTTCGTGCCGGTGGACGCGGGCCGTCCCATCGCCGTACGGCTCTACCACGCGCTGTACGCGGCCCGGGAGGCCGTGGACTACCAGCGGGCCACGGGCGGCATGGAGGCCTTCGACACGGCGGTGCAGGCCGGCGTGAGCCGGGAGCTGACCGAGGCGCTGGTGGCGCTTGTGCGGGGGGCGGAGGGGGCCAGGATCGCGCTTGAGTGGGCGCCGGCGGCCGGGGCGCCGGAGGGCTGCGCGGTACGGCCGGAGCCGGTGGAGTTCTCGCCCGGCGACCTGCCCGCGCTGCGCGAGGCGGGCGCGCGGTACATGACGGACGAGCCGTCGATGCCGGTGCGGATCACCGGCGCGGTGGTGCGGATGCGCCGCTCCGGGCCGCGCGGCGAGGGCACGGTGCGGCTGCGGGTGCTGGCCGGGGCGGAGGTCCCGCATGTCCGCGTCGCCCTCGACGAGGAGGCGTACCGGACCGCGGTCCACGCCCACCTGGTCGGCCTGCCCATCCGCGTCGTCGGCCGCCTGGAGCGGCGCGGCGGCTTCCGGCGGCTCACGGACGCCTCGGGCGTCGTCCCGGTCCAGGTGGACGACGCGGAGCGGGACCGCCTGATGAAGTCCCTCCACGAGAACCTCGACTTCTTCGAGGAGGCGTGCGGAGGGGACTGAGGGGGCGAGCGGCAGGGGCGCGGCCGGGCCCCGGCGGCGGTCCCTGCCGCGGAAACCGTTTCGCGGGGGACCCCTGGGGCTCGGTACGATCGGCGACGACGCGGCACCTCGTCTCTGCCGCGGACCGTCGGCGTCGGCACTTCGTGTCTGCCCACGCCCCTATGTAGGAGCACCAGTGTCTGATGTCCGTGTGACCGTCCAGTCCGCCTCAGGATCCGAGGACCGGGCGGTGAGCGCGGGCACCACGGCCGGCGCCCTGTTCGCCGACGACCGGTCCGTCATCGCCGCCCGCGTCGGCGGCGAGCTGAAGGACCTCTCGTACGACCTCGCCGAGGGCGACGTCGTCGAGCCCGTCGAGATCTCCTCCGAGGACGGCCTCAACATCCTGCGCCACTCCACCGCGCATGTGATGGCCCAGGCCGTGCAGGAGCTCTTCCCCGAGGCCAAGCTGGGCATCGGCCCGCCGGTCCGGGACGGCTTCTACTACGACTTCGACGTCGAGAAGCCGTTCACCCCCGAGGATCTCAAGGCCATCGAGAAGAAGATGCAGGAGATCCAGAAGCGCGGCCAGCGCTTCTCCCGCCGCGTCGTCTCCGACGAGGAGGCCCGCGAGGAGCTGGCGGACGAGCCGTACAAGCTGGAGCTCATCGGCATCAAGGGCGCGGCGTCCACCGACGACGGCGCGAACGTCGAGGTCGGCGGCGGCGAGCTGTCCATCTACGACAACCTGGACGCCAAGACCGGCGACCTGTGCTGGAAGGACCTCTGCCGTGGTCCGCACCTGCCGACCACCCGGAACATCCCGGCGTTCAAGCTGATGCGCAACGCGGCCGCCTACTGGCGTGGCAGCGAGAAGAACCCGATGCTCCAGCGCATCTACGGCACCGCGTGGCCGTCGAAGGAGGAGCTGAAGGCTCACCTCGACTTCCTCGCCGAGGCCGAGAAGCGCGACCACCGCAAGCTGGGCAACGAGCTCGACCTGTTCTCCATCCCGGACGAGATCGGCTCCGGCCTCGCCGTCTTCCACCCCAAGGGCGGCATCATCCGCCGGGTCATGGAGGACTACTCGCGGAAGAAGCACGAGGAGCACGGCTACGAGTTCGTGTACTCGCCGCACGCCACCAAGGGCGCCCTCTTCGAGAAGAGCGGCCACCTGGACTGGTACGCGGAGGGCATGTACCCCCCCATGCAGCTCGACGGTGGTACCGACTACTACCTCAAGCCCATGAACTGCCCGATGCACAACCTGATCTTCGACGCCCGCGGGCGCTCCTACCGTGAGCTGCCCCTGAGGTTCTTCGAGTTCGGCACCGTGTACCGGTACGAGAAGTCCGGCGTGGTCCACGGCCTGACCCGGGCCCGTGGCTTCACCCAGGACGACGCGCACATCTACTGCACCAAGGAGCAGATGGCCGAGGAGCTGGACCGGACCCTCACCTTCGTCCTGGACCTGCTGCGCGACTACGGTCTGACCGACTTCTACCTGGAGCTGTCCACCAAGGACCCGGAGAAGTTCGTCGGCTCGGACGAGATCTGGGAGGAGGCCACCGCGGTCCTCCAGCAGGTCGCAGAGAAGCAGGGCCTCCCGCTGACCCCCGACCCGGGCGGCGCGGCCTTCTACGGCCCGAAGATCTCCGTGCAGGCGCGCGACGCCATCGGCCGTACCTGGCAGATGTCGACCGTGCAGCTCGACTTCAACCTGCCGGAGCGGTTCGACCTGGAGTACACCGCGTCGGACGGTTCGAAGCAGCGCCCGGTCATGATCCACCGCGCGCTGTTCGGCTCGATCGAGCGCTTCTTCGCGGTGCTCCTGGAGCACTACGCGGGTGCGATGCCGCCGTGGCTCGCGCCCGTCCAGGCGACCGGAATCCCGATCGGCGACGCGCACATCCCGTACCTGCAGGAGTTCGCCGCCAAGGCGCGCAAGCAGGGGCTGCGGGTGGACGTGGACGCCTCCGCTGACCGGATGCAGAAGAAGATCCGGAACGCGCAGAAGCAGAAGGTGCCGTTCATGATCATCGCCGGTGACGAGGACATGGCCAACGGCGCCGTCTCCTTCCGCTACCGCGACGGCTCGCAGGAGAACGGCGTCCCGGTCGACGACGCCATCGCCAAGATCGCCAAGATCGTCGAGGAGCGCGTCCAGGTCTGACCTGCGGCCCGCTCAGGAGGCCCCCGGGGAATCCCCCGGGGGCCTCTTCTCGTCCTCCATGGCGAACGTCTGGATCAGCCAGGACGAGAACGAGCCCGTCACCGCGCCGAGCAGCGCCAGGCCGCAGGCCATCATGCCGACCGCGATGACGCGGCCGAACGGTGTCACCGGGACCACGTCGCCGTAGCCCACCGTCGCCAGCGTTTCGCAGGCCCACCAGATCGCGTCGCCGAAGGTGCGGATGGTCGCGCCGGGGGCGTCGTGTTCGTGGTGGTAGACGGTCAGCGCGCCGGCGAAGCCGAGCAGCAAGACGGTGAGGCCCGCGTACACCATGACCCGTGCGTACAGGGTGAGCCTCGGCCCGTCGCGTCGCCGGCGCTGGACGCGGTCGTACAGGTTGAACATCCGCACCGGGCGCAGCAGCGGAATCAGCAGGACGATCGTGTCCAGAAGGTGGGTGCGGACGAACCGTCGGGGGCCCTGGCCGCTGAGTCGGAGTCGTACCGCGTAGTCGAGGAGGAAGACGGCCCAGGCCGCGCCGATCACGATCAGGCATGTGGTCCGCCAGGTCTCGGGCAGGTCGAGGGCGAGGACGCGCACCGCGTACGCGGTCAGGAACAGCATCGAGGCCGCGGCCAGTGGCCGGTCCATGCGGCGGTCCCAGCGCTGCTGCGGGCTGTCGTTCATCGGATCAGCATGTCCGGCGGGCTGGATCCTGCGCCCCGGCGACACGTTCCGAACGGGCGAAGCAATATGCTGCACAGCATGACGATTGAGCCGGAGCAGCAGATCGGAGTGGGGACGCAGGACGCGTTCCAGCGCCTGTGGACGCCTCACCGGATGGCCTACATCCAGGGCGAGAACAAGCCGAGCGGCCCGGAGGCGGGGGACGGCTGTCCGTTCTGCTCGATCCCGTCGATGTCCGACGAGGAGGGGCTCGTCGTCGCCCGCGGCCGGCATGTGTACGCGGTGCTGAACCTGTACCCGTACAACGGCGGGCATCTGATGGTGGTCCCGTACCGGCATGTCGCGGACTACACCGATCTGGACACGGGCGAGACGATCGAGCTGGCCGAGCTGACCAAGCGGGCGATGGCGGCGCTGCGCACGGCGTCGGGCGCGCACGGCTTCAACATCGGGATGAACCAGGGTGCGGCGGCGGGGGCCGGCATCGCCGCTCACCTGCATCAGCACGTGGTGCCCCGGTGGGGCGGCGACACCAATTTCATGCCGGTGGTCGGGCATACGAAGGTGCTGCCGCAGCTGCTCGCGGACACGCGCAAGATGCTGGCCGACGCCTGGCCGAGCGACTGAGCGAGCAGGCGACCAGTCGCAGACAGTACGAAGGCCGGGCCCTGGGGCCCGGCCTTCCGTGCGTCGTCAGGCGTCGTAGACGTCGGCCCTCTTCGGGCCGGGGTCCTGGATCATGCCGCTCAGTATCAGCGAGCGGTTGGAGAACCGCTCGGTGTTCACGCCGTGGTCCTCCAGCACCTTGATGGTGGCGGTGTGGACGGCGCGCATGACGGGGGTGGCGGCGCGGATGGCGTCGTCGGCCATGAAACGGTGCTTCCAGGGCTTGTCGGCCCAGGCGTGCCGCAGCCCGAAGGGTTCGGGCAGGACGAGTTTGCCGCCGAGGAAGTCCAGGATGGGCGGGAACCAGGTCAGCGGGGCGCGGACGGCGAGCCGTACGACCTCGTCGGTGTTCACGAGCGGCAGTTTGATCTCTCGGGTCTCCCAGAACCGGACGGTCTTGGAGACCTCCTTGGTCTTCGCCTGCGGCTTGCCGGTGAAGAGCGAGTGCACGGGGCCGAGGGCGTGGCCGGTGACCTCGACTCGCAAGGTGTGCAGCAGCGAGGTGACCGTGATCATCATGGTGAGGACGAGCTGTCCGTCCCAGAGGGTGAACTGGACGCCCAGGTAGTGGCGGTTGCCGCTGCCGAACTGCTGGTCGTTGCAGATCCGCTGTATCTCGTGGGGCCGTACCTGGAAGGTGGTGATGTTCTCGCCCTCGGGGCGGGCGACCTCCGTCGCGCCCTCGCCGACCGGCGAGACGATCCAGTGCTTGACGACCGGCTTGGGGAATCCGGTCTTGAGCGAGCCGCGCTCCAGCAGCTTGAGCTGGTCGTGGATCGGCCGGATCACGTCCCAGGCGCGGAAGTCGTGGATCTCCTTGCCCTCCTGGGGGACGAGGTCCTCGGCCAGGGTCCAGCTGCCCCAGCGGGTCCCCATGCCGAGTATGCCCTTGGGGCCGGCGTAGAAGACGATGTTGGACTGCTGCTCCGCGGTGAGCTTCTCGAGGTTCTGGCGCAGCTCTTCCGCGGCGCTCTCGGCCGGGTCTCCCGGGACCGCTTCGGGGATCTTGGCGCCGACGCCGCCGCCGCTGAGCAGTCCGTCCCAGCGTGCGCGCAGGTCGACGGCGGTGGTCTCGCAGATCCGCTTGGCGAGGACCCAGCCGAGCGGCGGGGCGATCACCATGGCGCGGAGGTAGAGCCCGAGCAGGCTGTCGAGGGGCAGTTTGATCAGGAAGACGACGGCGAGCAGGCCCATGCCGAACAGCAGGGCCGTGCCGAGCGCGCCGGCGCGTTTGTCGGCCGCTCCGGCGAGGCTGCGGCGGAGTTGGATGACGCCGAGCCAGAGCAGCAGTCCGGGCAGGAACAGGACGCCGAAGACGACGGTGACCATGGTGAGCTTGACGTCGCGGCGGCGGCGGATGTTGGTGGCGGCGAGGCAGTGCTCGACGACCGGCTGGGGTTCGGTGCCGAAGGACTGGATGAGCGCCTTGCGGGCGCCGCCGAGCATGCGGACCTGGACGGCCCGGGAGAACGCCTCGCCCAGGTCGGGCCGGAACAGGTCGTGCCACTTGCCCTTCTTGACCGTGGACTTGTGCCAGTCGCTGTTCGCCTTGAGGATCTCGTCCATCGGGCCGTCGCGGTACGCGGCGGAGGCGAGCGCGAACGTCGCCGCGGTCTGGCCGTCCGAGCCCTGCAGGGGGACCTGCGCCCCGGGTCCGTAAACGATCGTCATCAGCCCCCATCGCCGCGTGCACCGCGTGGTCCACCGCGTCATCCTTGTGCGGCCTGTTCCCAACTACCGCGCCCCGCACACCTTCTGAGCTGGGCACCCCAGCGTATCCGGGACTCGGGGTGCGCGTCAGGTGACGGCCGGATGCCGCCGTTCCCTGGCTGGGCGGGAACGGCGGCATCCGTTGACGATGGCTCAACTACACGCCCGTATCGGCCTGTTCGCGGATCTTGTCGGCCAGCTGGGGTGGCATGGCCTCGTGCCGGGCGTACGTGCGGTCGAAGGCCCCGGTGCCGTGGGAGATGGAGCGGAGGTCGACCGCGTACCGGCCGATCTCGATCTCCGGCACCTCGGCCCGTACGAGTGTCCGTCCCGGGCCTGCCTGTTCGGTGCCGACGACGCGGCCGCGTCGGCCGGAGAGGTCGCTCATGACGGGGCCGACGTATTCGTCGGGGACCATCACCTGGACTTCGGCGACGGGTTCCAGGAGATGGATCGGCGCGTCGGCCGCGGCCTCCCGCAGGGCCAGCGCTCCGGCGGTCTGGAAGGCCGCGTCGGAGGAGTCCACCGAGTGGGCCTTGCCGTCCCGGAGCGTGATGCGGACGTCGACCAGCGGGTATCCGGCGGCCACGCCGCGGGCGGCCTGTGCGCGTACGCCCTTCTCGACGGAGGGGATGAAGTTGCGCGGTACGGCGCCGCCGACGACCTTGTCGACGAACTCGACTCCGCTGCCCGGCGGCAGCGGTTCGACGTCGATCTCACAGATGGCGTACTGGCCGTGGCCGCCGGACTGTTTGACGTGCCGGCCGCGGCCCGCGGACGCCGCGCCGAACGTCTCGCGGAGCGACACCTTGTGGGGGACGGTGTCGACCTGGACGCCGTACCGGGTGCGCAGCCGTTCCAGGACGACGTCGCGGTGTGCCTCGCCCAGGCACCAGAGCACGACCTGGTGGGTGTGCGGGTTCTGTTCCAAGCGCATCGTGGGGTCCTCGGCGACGAGCCGGGCCAGGCCCTGGGAGAGCCGGTCCTCGTCGGCCTTGCTGTGCGCCTGGATGGCCAGCGGCAGCAGGGGGTCGGGCATGGTCCACGGTTCCATCAGGAGCGGGTCGTCCTTGGCGGACAGGGTGTCGCCGGTCTCGGCGCGGCCGAGTTTGGCGACGCAGGCGAGATCGCCGGCGATGCAGCGGTTGAGCAGTCGTTGCTGTTTGCCGAAGGGCGAGGTCAGGGCGCCGACGCGTTCGTCGACGTCGTGGTCCTCGTGGCCGCGGTCGGCGAGTCCGTGGCCGGAGACGTGCACGGTCTCGTCGGGCCGCAGGGTGCCGGAGAAGACCCGGACCAGCGAGATCCGGCCGACGTACGGGTCGGAGGCGGTCTTGACGACCTCGGCGACGAGCGGGCCGTCCGGGTCGCAGGACAGGGCCGGGCGGGGCGCTCCGGAGGGGGTGGTGACGGCGGGGGCCTGGCGCTCGAGCGGGGTGGGGAAGCCGCCGGTGATCAGTTCCAGGAGCTCGACGGTGCCGAGGCCCTGCCGACCGCCGTCGGAGGCGGGGGCGGCGGCGAGCACGGGATGGAAGGCGCCGCGGGCGACGGCCTTCTCCAGGTCGTCGATCAGCGTCTTGAGGTCGATCTCCTCGCCGCCGAGGTAGCGGTCCATCAGGGACTCGTCCTCGCTCTCGGCGATGATCCCCTCGATCAGCCGGTTGCGGGCCTCCTCCAGGAGCGGGCGCTGGGTGTCGTCGGGCGGGTTCTCCTTGCGTTCGCCGGTGGAGTAGTCGTAGATCTGCCGGGTCAGCAGGCCGACGAGGCCGGTGGACGGGGCGTGTCCGTCGGGCGCTTCGGGCCCGTACACGGGCAGGTAGAGCGGGAGGACGGCGTCGGGGTCGTCGCGGCCGAAAAGCTGCCCGCAGACCTCGGTGAGCCGTGCGTAGTCGGTGCGGGCGGTGTCCAGATGCGTGACGACGATGGCCCGGGGCATGCCGACGGCCGCGCACTCCTCCCACACCATGCGGGTGGCGCCGGGGACCGCGTCCGCCTCCTGCGCCGCGGAGACGACGAAGAGGGCCGCGTCCGCGGCGCGCAGACCGGCCCTCAGCTCCCCGACGAAGTCGGCGTACCCGGGGGTGTCGAGGAGATTGATCTTGTACCCGCCCCATTCCAGGGGGACGAGGGAGAGCTGTACGGATCGTTGCTGGCGGTGCTCGATCTCGTCGTAGTCGGAGATCGTGCCGCCGTCCTCGACCCGGCCGGCCCGGTTGACCGCTCCCGCGGTCAGCGCCAGGGCCTCGATCAGGGTCGTCTTTCCCGAACCGCTGTGGCCGACCAGCACCACGTTCCGTACGGCCGAGGGCCGGTCGGCCGCTGGTGCCCTGCCGGCGGCTCCGGGCTGTGCGTTCGCCTTGTCGCCCATGATGTGTTCCTCCCGACTGCTCGCACGCGAGGTGGGACGCGGGCGAGCGGGGAGTGCGGGGCAGCTCCGGCCATGCCCGCGATGGTTCTTCGAGCTTTGCACTGCTGTCACGGTGCGTCCATACGTCGTACGCCCGGGAGGCCGATACGCGCCGTGGCGGGTGCGCGCCCGTGCGCCGGGAGGCGCGTGGCTACGATGGGCCAGCCGGTGGCCGTTGGGGCCGCGCGGCGCACCGAGCCCTCGGGAAGGCCATGCTGAACAAGTACGCGCGTGCGTTTTTCACGCGTGTCCTCACGCCGTTCGCCGCGTTTCTGCTCCGCAGGGGGGTGAGCCCCGACGCGGTCACGCTCATCGGCACGGCGGGAGTCGTGGCGGGTGCGCTGGTCTTCTTCCCCCGGGGAGAGTTCTTCTGGGGCACGATCGTCATCACCCTGTTCGTGTTCTCCGACCTCGTCGACGGGAACATGGCCCGCCAGGCCGGCATCTCCAGCCGCTGGGGCGCGTTCCTGGACTCGACCCTGGACCGGGTCGCGGACAGCGCGATTTTCGGAGGCTTCGCGCTCTGGTACGCGGGTAGCGGAAACGACAACGTGCTGTGCGCGGTCTCGCTGTTCTGCCTGGCGAGCGGGCAGGTCGTGTCGTACACCAAGGCGCGCGGCGAGTCGATCGGCCTGCCGGTCGCGGTCAACGGACTGGTGGAGCGGGCCGAGCGGCTCGTGATCTCGCTGGTCGCGGCCGGTCTTGCGGGGCTGCACACGTTCGGCGTGCCCGGCATCGAGGTGCTGCTGCCGATCGCCCTGTGGATCGTGGCGGTGGGCTCCGCGGTGACGTTGGGGCAGCGGGTGGTGACGGTACGACGAGAGGCCGCGGAGGCCGACGAGGCCGCCGCGCGGGGGAGCGAGGCGACGTCATGAGCGGCGCGAAGGACCGGCTGACGGACGCGCTGTACGGCCTGGGCTGGGCCACGGTCAAGACGCTGCCCGAGCCGGTGGCCGCGGGCCTCGGCCGCAGGATCGCGGACACGGCCTGGAAGCGGCGCGGCAAGAGCGTGCTGCGCCTGGAGTCGAACCTGGCGCGGGTCGTCCCGGACGCCACGCCGCAGCGGCTGGCCGAGCTGTCGAAGGCCGGCATGCGCTCGTACATGCGGTACTGGATGGAGTCCTTCCGGCTGCCGACGTGGAGCCAGGAGCGGGTCGACGGCGGCTTCGACGTGAAGGACGTGCACTACCTGAAGGACGGGCTGGCCTCCGGCCGCGGCGTGATACTCGCGCTGCCGCATCTGGCCAACTGGGACCTGGCCGGGGTGTGGGTGACGCGCTCGCTCGGCGTGCCGTTCACGACGGTCGCCGAGCGGCTCAAGCCGGAGACGCTGTACGACCGGTTCGTCGCGTACCGGGAGTCGCTGGGCATGGAGGTGCTGCCGCACACCGGCGGCTCCGCGTTCGGGACGCTGGCGCGGCGGCTGCGCGCGGGGGGCCTGGTCTGCCTGGTCTCCGACCGCGATCTGTCCGCGTCCGGCGTCGAGGTGAAGTTCTTCGGCGACACCGCGCGGATGCCCGCCGGGCCGGCGATTCTCGCCCAGCAGACCGGCGCGCTGCTGCTGCCGGTGACGCTCTGGTACGACGACTCGCCGGTCATGAAGGGGCGGATCCATCCGCCGATCGAGGTGCCCGAGACAGGCGGCCGGGCCGAGAAGACGTCCGTGATGACACAGGCGCTGGCCGACGCCTTCGCCACCGGCATCGCGGATCATCCGGAGGACTGGCACATGCTGCAACGACTGTGGCTGGCGGATCTGGAGGAACGGGCGGGGGAAGGGTCCGAAGAGCGGCCCGGGGACCGTCCCGAGGCCCGGCCCGAGGTGAGCGGCTCGTGAGGATCGGCATCGTCTGCCCGTACTCCTGGGACGTGCCGGGCGGCGTCCAGTTCCACATCCGGGACCTCGCGGAGCACCTGATCCGCCTCGGACACGAGGTGTCCGTGCTCGCGCCGGCCGACGACGAGACGCCGCTGCCGCCGTACGTGGTGTCGGCGGGCCGTGCCGTGCCGGTGCCGTACAACGGCTCGGTGGCCCGGCTGAACTTCGGCTTCCTGTCGGCGGCGCGGGTGCGGCGCTGGCTCCACGAGGGCACGTTCGACGTGATCCACATCCACGAGCCGGGCTCCCCGTCGCTCGGGCTGCTGGCGTGCTGGGCGGCGCAGGGGCCGATCGTGGCCACCTTCCACACGTCGAACCCGCGGTCGCGGGCGATGGTCGCGGCGTACGCGATCCTCCAGGCCGCGCTGGAGAAGATCAGCGCGCGGATCGCGGTGAGCGAGTACGCGCGGCGCACGCTGGTGGAGCATCTCGGCGGCGACGCGGTCGTCATCCCGAACGGCGTGGACGTGGACTTCTTCGCGCGGGCCGAGCCGAAGAAGGAGTGGCAGGGCGGCACGATCGGCTTCATCGGCCGGATCGACGAGCCGCGCAAGGGCCTGCCGGTGCTGATGAAGGCCCTGCCGCGGATCCTCGCGGAGCGGCCGGGGACCCGGCTGCTCGTGGCGGGGCGCGGTGACGAGGAAGAGGCGGTGGCGTCGCTGCCCGTCGACATGCGGTCGCGGGTGGAGTTCCTCGGGATGGTCAGCGACGAGGACAAGGCGCGGCTGCTGCGCAGCGTGGACGTGTACGTGGCGCCCAACACCGGCGGGGAGAGCTTCGGGATCATCCTGGTCGAGGCGCTGTCGGCGGGCGCGCCGGTGCTCGCCTCGGACCTGGACGCCTTCGCGCAGGTGCTGGACCAGGGCGCGGCGGGCGAGCTGTTCGCGAACGAGGACGCCGACGCGCTGGCGGACGCGGCGATCCGCCTCCTCGGCGACGAGCCCCGCCGCGCCGAACTGCGCGCCCGCGGCAGCGCCCACGTCCGCCGCTTCGACTGGTCGACGGTCGGCGCGGACATCCTCGCGGTCTACGAAACGGTGACGGACGGCGCGGCGTCGGTGGCGACGGACGAGCGCACGGGGCTGCGGGCGCGATGGGGGTTGGCCCGGGACTAGGGCCTGTCCGGCGGATCATGGCAGGCCGGCCAGCCCCCTGCTCCCGCCCGCACGGCGGGCCCCACGGGCCGCGTGGGCAGGAGGGCTGAAGGCCGGCGGTAGCCTTTCGCCCCGTGACCGCAACGTTCATCTGGATTCTCGTCGGGCTTGTCGCGATCGGCCTCTACCTCAGCTGGACCGCCGGGCGGCTCGATCGGCTGCATGCGCGGATCGACGCCGCGCGTGCCGCGCTCGACGCGCAGTTGTTGCGGCGGGCCTCGGTGGCGCAGGAGTTGGCCACCTCGGGCGTGCTCGACCCGGCCGCGTCGATCGTCCTGTACGAGGCCGCCCACGCGGCCCGGCAGGCCGACGAGGACCAGCGTGAGGTCGCCGAGAGCGAGCTGAGCCAGGCCCTGCGCGCGGTGTTCGGGGAGGCCGGGCAGGTCGAGGTGGTCCGGGAGGCCCCGGGCGGCGAGGAGGCCGCCGAGGAGCTCGCGCAGGCCGTGCGCCGGGTGCCGATGGCGCGGCGGTTCCACAACGACGCCGTGCGCGCCGCGCGGGCGCTGCGCCGCCACCGCAAGGTCCGCTGGTTCCGGCTGGCAGGCCACGCCCCCTTCCCGCTCGCCTTCGAAATGGACGACGAACCGCCCATCGCACTTGCGGATCGCCCCGTCTGAGCCCCCGCGACCTTCGGATTCCACGAAAACGAGCCACGGGCTCCACATTGGCCCTTGCTGTGGCCCCCTTCTGGCCGGTTTCCTTCTCTCGTCAACCGCCGTTGTCATGAGTGTCATGCCTGAGTGTCATGAGTGAGGTACCCGTGTCCACCACGCCTTCCACCACCCCCCAGTCCCCCGAGACCGGCACCGCGCGCGTCAAGCGCGGCATGGCCGAGCAGCTCAAGGGCGGTGTGATCATGGATGTGGTCAACGCCGAGCAGGCGAAGATAGCCGAGGACGCCGGCGCTGTCGCGGTCATGGCCCTGGAGCGGGTCCCCGCCGACATCCGCAAGGACGGCGGCGTGGCGCGCATGTCCGACCCGAACATGATCGAAGAGATCATCGGCGCGGTCTCCATCCCGGTCATGGCCAAGTCCCGCATCGGCCACTTCGTCGAGGCCCAGGTCCTGCAGTCCCTCGGCGTCGACTACATCGACGAGTCCGAGGTCCTCACCCCGGCCGACGAGGTCAACCACTCCGACAAGTGGGCCTTCACCACCCCCTTCGTCTGTGGCGCCACCAACCTGGGCGAGGCCCTGCGCCGCATCGCCGAGGGCGCGGCCATGATCCGTTCGAAGGGCGAGGCCGGCACCGGCAACGTCGTCGAGGCCGTCCGCCACCTGCGCCAGATCAAGAACGAGATCGCCAAGCTGCGCGGCTTCGACAACAACGAGCTCTTCGCCGCCGCCAAGGAGCTGCGCGCCCCCTACGAGCTCGTCAAGGAAGTCTCCGAGCTCGGCAAGCTCCCCGTCGTGCTGTTCTCCGCCGGTGGCGTCGCCACCCCGGCCGACGCCGCGCTGATGCGCCAGCTCGGCGCCGAGGGCGTCTTCGTCGGATCCGGCATCTTCAAGTCGGGCGACCCGGCCAAGCGCGCCGCCGCCATCGTGAAGGCCACCACCTTCTACGACGACCCGAAGATCATCGCGGACGCGTCCCGCAACCTCGGCGAGGCCATGGTCGGCATCAACTGCGACACCCTCCCCGAGACCGAGCGCTACGCCAACCGCGGCTGGTAACCACTCATGAGCACTCCTGTCATAGGCGTCCTGGCCCTCCAGGGCGACGTCCGGGAGCACCTCGTGGCCCTGGCCGCGGCCGACGCCGTGGCCAGGCCGGTGCGGCGCCCCGACGAACTCGCCGAGGTCGACGGCCTCGTCCTCCCCGGCGGCGAGTCCACGACCATCTCCAAGCTGGCCGTCCTCTTCGGAGTGATGGAGCCGCTACGCGCGCGTGTGCGTGCCGGAATGCCTGTCTACGGCACCTGCGCGGGCCTGATCATGCTGGCCGACAAGATCCTCGACCCGCGCTCGGGCCAGGAGACGATCGGCGGCATCGACATGATCGTGCGCCGCAACGCCTTCGGACGTCAGAACGAGTCCTTCGAAGCGGCGGTCGACGTGAAGGGCGTCGAGGGCGATCCTGTAGAGGGCGTTTTCATCCGCGCCCCCTGGGTCGAGTCCGTCGGCGCCGAGACCGAAGTGCTCGCCGAGCACGAGGGCCACATCGTCGCGGTCCGCCAGGGCAACGCGCTCGCCACGTCGTTCCACCCGGAACTGACCGGCGACCACCGCGTGCACTCCCTGTTCGTCGACATGGTGCGCGCGAACCGGACGGCGGAGTCCTTGTAGGATCTCTGGCGTTCGTTGTGTGTATGGGTTACGCGAAGGAGACAGGCAGATGTCCGGCCACTCTAAATGGGCTACGACGAAGCACAAGAAGGCCGTGATCGATGCCAAGCGCGGCAAGCTCTTCGCGAAGTTGATCAAGAACATCGAGGTCGCGGCCCGTATGGGCGGCGTCGACATCGAGGGCAACCCGACTCTCTACGACGCCATCCAGAAGGCGAAGAAGTCGTCGGTCCCCAACAAGAACATCGACTCCGCGGTCAAGCGCGGCGGCGGTCTCGAGGCCGGTGGCGCCGACTACGAGACGATCATGTACGAGGGTTACGGCCCGAACGGTGTCGCGGTGCTCATCGAGTGCCTCACCGACAACCGCAACCGCGCCGCCTCCGACGTCCGCGTCGCCATGACCCGCAACGGCGGCTCCATGGCCGACCCGGGCTCGGTGTCGTACCTCTTCAACCGCAAGGGCGTCGTCATCGTCCCCAAGGGCGAACTGGGCGAGGACGACGTGCTCGGTGCCGTCCTGGACGCGGGCGCCGAGGAGGTCAACGACCTCGGTGAGTCCTTCGAGGTCATCAGCGAGGCCACCGACCTGGTCGCGGTCCGCACCGCCCTTCAGGACGCCGGCATCGACTACGACTCCGCCGACGCCAACTTCGTCCCGACCATGCAGGTCGAGCTGGACGAGGAAGGCGCCAAGAAGATCTTCAAGCTGATCGACGCCCTCGAGGACAGCGACGACGTCCAGAACGTCTTCGCCAACTTCGACGTGAGCGACGAGGTCATGGAGAAGGTCGACGCCTGAGCCGACGCTCAGCTTCGAACGGGCCGACGGGACACCCCCGTCGGCCCGTCGCGTTGCCGGGCGTTGCCGGCACCCGTTGTCGGTGGCACCCGATAGCCTGCACAAACAGGAGATCGAAGGGCGGGGTGAGCGTGCGCGTACTCGGGGTGGACCCCGGACTGACGCGGTGCGGTGTCGGTGTGGTTGAAGGCGTTGCCGGCAGGCCGCTCACGATGATCGGCGTCGGGGTCGTACGCACGCCCGCCGACGCCGAGTTGGGGCAGCGCCTCGTCGCGATCGAGCAGGGCATCGAGCAGTGGCTGGACGAGCACCGGCCCGAATGCGTCGCCGTGGAGCGGGTGTTCAGCCAGCACAACGTCCGTACGGTGATGGGCACCGCTCAGGCCAGCGCCGTCGCGATGCTGTGCGCCGCCCGCCGCGGCATCCCCGTCGCCCTGCACACCCCGAGCGAGGTCAAGGCCGCCGTCACCGGCAGCGGACGCGCCGACAAGGCCCAGGTCGGCGCCATGGTCACCCGCCTGCTGCGGCTCGACGCGCCGCCCAAGCCGGCCGACGCCGCCGACGCCCTCGCGCTCGCCATCTGTCACATCTGGCGCGCGCCCGCCCAGAACCGACTCCAGCAGGCCGTCGCCCTGCACGCAGCCACAGCACGGAAAGGCCGTACGGCATGATCGCCTTTGTGAGCGGCACGGTCGCCGCACTCGCTCCCGACGCCGCGGTGGTCGAGGTCGGCGGTGTCGGCATGGCGGTGCAGTGCACGCCGAACACGCTCTCGACGCTCCGCCTCGGCAAGCCCGCCAAGCTCGCCACCTCCCTGGTCGTACGAGAGGACTCCCTCACTCTCTACGGCTTCGTCGACGACGACGAGCGCCAGGTCTTCGAACTGCTGCAGACCGCGAGCGGAGTCGGCCCGCGGCTGGCCCAGTCCATGCTGGCGGTGCACTCGCCCGACGCGCTGCGCCGAGCGGTGGCCACGGGCGATGAAAAGGCGCTCATCGCCGTGCCCGGCATCGGCAAGAAGGGCGCCCAGAAGCTGCTCCTTGAGCTGAAGGACCGGCTGGGCGAGCCGATCGGCGCGCCCGCGATCGGCGCTCCGGTCACCCAGGGCTGGCGCGACCAGCTGCACGCCGCCCTGATCGGCCTCGGATACGCCACGCGCGAGGCCGACGAGGCCGTGTCCGCCGTGGCACCCCAGGCCGAGGCCGCCGGGGGCACCCCGCAGGTGGGCCAGCTGCTGAAGGCCGCCCTGCAGACCCTGAACCGCGCCCGCTAGGAGAACGTCAGTGAA
>NZ_DATCVQ010000278.1:0-8640 GCF_036566765.1 Streptomyces sp. | reverse complement strand
GCTGGGCGACGGCGTCGAGCAGCGGCCGGTAGAACAGCTTCTCGTGCAGCCGCCGGACGACGGAGGCGTGCCGGCGCCACTCCTTGTTCAGGTCGGTGACCGCGTTCCCGACCCGGTTCACCAAGGCACCGGGGTCCGCCTCGGCGGGATTGTCCTCGGTGCCGTACGAGCCGATCAGGTCCGCGGCGGCGGTACGGAACAGCTCGCGGCGGCGCACCCCACGAGCCACCGCGACTGCCACCTCCGCGGTGTCCGCGCGCCCCACCGCTGCCAGGATCTCCTGCTCCAGATGGTCCCGGCTGCGCGGCTTCAGGCCCTCCGGATCGCCGAGCAGCGCCACCGCCTCGGGGGCCCGCAGCAGCAGGTCGGGGGCGAGCCGCCCGGCGGAGAGCACGCGCGCCAGGTTCTCCGCGGCCGCGCCCTCGTCGCGCAGCAGCCGCAGATACCAGGGCGTCTTGCCGAGCGCGTCGGACACCTTGCGGAAGCCGAGCAGGCCCGCGTCCGGGTCGGCCGAGTCGGCGAACCAGCCGAGCAGCACCGGCAGCAGGGTCCGCTGGATCGCGGCCTTGCGGGAGACCCCGGAGGACAGCGCCTCCAGGTGGCGCAGGGCGGCGGCGGGGTCCGCGTACCCGAGCGCCTCCAGACGCTGCCCGGCGGCCTTGGGGCTGAGCCGGGTCTCGCCGGGCGCGAGCTGGGCGACGGCGTCGAGCAGCGGCCGGTAGAACAGCTTCTCGTGCAGCCGCCGGACGACGGAGGCGTGCCGGCGCCACTCCTTGTTCAGGTCGGCGACCGGGTCGGTGCGCAGGCCGAGGGAGCGGCCGAGCCGTCGCAGGTCGGTCTCGTCCTCGGGGACGAGATGGGTGCGGCGCAGCCGGTACAGCTGGATGCGGTGCTCCATGGCGCGCAGGAAGCGGTACGCGTCGTCGAGCTGGGCGGCGTCGGCGCGGCCCACGTAGCCGCCGGCGGCGAGCGCGCCGAGCGCGTCGAGGGTGGTGCCGCTGCGCAGCGTCGCGTCGCTGCGGCCGTGCACCAACTGCAGGAGCTGGACGGCGAACTCGACGTCCCGCAGGCCCCCGGGGCCGAGCTTCAGCTCGCGGTCGACCTGCGCGGCGGGGATGTTGTCGACGACCCGGCGGCGCATCTTCTGCACGTCGGGGACGAAGTTCTCGCGCTCGGCGGCCTGCCAGACCATCGGCGAGACGGCCTCGATGTACTCGGCGCCCAGCTCCGGGTCGCCGGCCACCGCGCGGGCCTTCAACAGCGCCTGGAACTCCCAGGTCTTGGCCCAGCGCTGGTAGTAGGCGAGGTGCGAGCTGAGGGTGCGCACCAGCGGGCCGTTGCGGCCCTCGGGGCGCAGGTTGGCGTCGACCGGCCAGATGGAGCCCTCGACGGTGGTCTCGGAGCAGATCCGCATCAGGTGCGAGGCGAGCCGGGTGGCGGCCTGCATGGCCTTGCCCTCGTCGGCGCCCTCCATCGCCTCGGCCACGAAGATCACGTCGACGTCGGAGACGTAGTTGAGCTCGTGACCGCCGCACTTGCCCATCGCGATGACCGCGAGCCGGCACTGCGCGGCGTCGGCGGGCGCGGCCGTCCGGGCGATGGCGAGCGCGGCGCGCAGCGTGGCGGTGGCGAGGTCGGCGAGCTCGGCGGCGGCCTGGGCGACGTCGGTGGTGCCGCAGACGTCACGGGCCGCTATGGCGAGCAGGCAGCGGCGGTAGGCGACCCGCAGCGACACCGGGTCGACGGCCTCGGCGAGCCCCAGCTCGAACTCGGCGACCCCGGGGTGCAGGTCGGCGGCCTCGTACGTGACCAGGGCCTGCCAGTCTCGGGGATGGCGGGCCAGGTGGTCGGCGAGCGCCTCGGAGGAGCCGAGCACGCCGAGCAGCCGGTCCCGGAAGGGCTTGGCGGACAGCAGGGTCGTCGTGAAGGTCTGCCGCTCGGCGTCGGCCTGCGCCTCGACCAGCCGGACCAGGCCGTGCAGCGCGAGGTCGGGGTCGGCGGTGCCGCCGAGCGCGTCCATCAGGACGGAGTCGTCGCGCAGCGCGGCCAGCTCCGGCAGGCCGAGCAGCCTCTCGGCGCGGGACGGGTCGGTGAAACCGTGCCGCAGCAGCCGGGTGAACGTGCTGCTCCTGCGCCCCGGTCCCGTCATCCCGTCGCTCCCTCCACCCGTGGATCATCCTGCGAAATCGAGCCTATCCGCACCGATGAGTCCACGCTGCGAGCAGAGTCTCCTCTACAGGACGACCCCGGCACGCGAACGAAAGGCACGGCGATGGACCCGAGGACCACGAAACTGGATTCCCGCTTCAGCGACCCGAGCGCCACAGCCTTCGCCTGGTCGGAGGCGGAGAAGCAGCTGGCGGCGGCCGAGCTGTTCTGGCTGACGACGGTACGCCCTGACGGCCGCCCCCACGTGACCCCCCTGATCGCCGTCTGGTCCGGCGACGCGCTGCACTTCTGCACCGGCCCCGACGAGCGCAAGGCGCGCAACCTGGCGGAGAACCAGGGGGTGGTGCTGACCACGGGCACGGGCCGGCTCGACGAAGGCCTGGACCTGGTGGTGGAGGGCACGGCGGAGCGGGTCACGGACGAGGCGCGGCTGGCGGAGCTGGCGGCGGCGTACGTGGAGAAGTACGGACCGGATTGGCGCTTCGAGGTGCGGGACGGCGGGTTCGTGAGCGACGGTGGATCCGCGGTGGTGTTCGCGGTCGCCCCGCACAAGGTCTTCGGCTTCGCGAAGGGCGAGCCGTTCGGCCAGACCCGCTGGGCCTTCTGAGGAGAGCCGATGAACTGGACGCTGGAAGTCGTGCCGGTCCCCGTCACCGACCTTGACCGGGCGAAGGAGTTCTACGCCGACAAGGTCGGCTTCAAGGTGGACCTGGACGACGAGATCGCGCCGGGCATGCGCATCATCCAGCTGACCCCGCCCGGCTCGCGCTGCTCGATCGCCATGCTCTCCGGCATGCCGCAGACCCCCGGCGCCGGCTCGATGGCCCCGGGCTCGCTGCACGGCCTCCAGCTGTGCGTCACCGACATCGAGGCGGCCCGCACGGCGCTCGTCGACAACGGCGTACAGGCGAGCGCGATCCGGCACGTCGGCGCGAAGGGCTGGGAGGACGGCAAGGGCGAGACCTGGAACTCCTTCATGACCTTCGCCGACCCGGACGGCAACACCTGGGTCGTCCAGGAGGCCCCCTCGGAACTCTCGGAACGCTGAGGTCCGCAGCGCCGGGCGGTCAGAACACCAGACGGTAGTTCCGCACCCGCTCGTCCTCACTCTCGTACGCCATCCCCGCCGCCTCCATCACCCTCCCCCTAGGGCTTCGCCCTGGGGGGACCCCCAGAGGCGAGGTTCCCGAGGTCGGCGTCCCCGCGGACGGCCGTGGCGCCGGCTTCGCGGGCGCGGTCGATCAGGGCGCGCAGCGACTCGGCGGCGTAGCCGTGGCCGCGGACGGCGGGGACGAGGCCGTAGCCGACGGTGACGACGCCGGCGGGGTCGGGCGGCCCGTGGAAGCCGATGCCGCCGATGGCGACGCCGTCGGCGAGGCGGCGTATCTCGTACGCCCGGTAGACCCCGGGGTCGCCGTGCGCGGCGACCCCGTCCAGAAATCCGCGCGCCCCGGCGACGTCGAAGTCGCCGGGGTACCCCTCGGCCCAGCGGTCGCCGGGACCGCGATCCCCCTCGACGATCCGCCGGGCCTCCGCCTCGGAGAGCGGGTGCAGCAGGATGCGGGCCGTCTCGATGATCGTCGCGTCGCTCACGAGCGGCAGTGTCGACCGCACCTCGCGCCGGTGCAACGCATTTGCCGGTGACGACGCCCGCGAACCGGCCGAGTCACCGACGGCGGCCGGTCGCCCAGCGCCGCAGGCGTGCCGTGTTCTCCTGCTTGCGGCGGTACACCCCGGCGGTCTCGGCCGGACTCGCGACCAGGACCAGGATCGGGGTCCACCGCGGCCGCCCGCGCCGGGCGGTCCAGCGGACGGCGGGGAAGTCCGTCACCGCGGTGATCCGGGACCGCTCGATCCTGCGGGTCCACAGATAGCCCCGTACGACCAGCCGCCCCGGCTCGCACCGCACGCCCGCGCGCCACCCCCGCACCGCGAGCGCCAGGAACGCCAGGGCCACGGCGGCCGCCCAGCCGGCTCCCTGCGCCGCGTACACGGCGAAGCCGACGGCCGGCGCGCCGCCCAGGACGGTGTTGGCGATCCGGTTGGGGACGGTGGGAACGAGCTCCACGCCCGACATGCCGAGACGTCCGCCGCGCCGGTCCGGTTACAGCACCGGCAGGTTCTTCCGGAGCTCGAAGGCGGTGACCTCTGAGCGGTACTCCTCCCACTCCTGCTTCTTGTTCCTGAGGAAGAAGTCGAAGACGTGCTCGCCGAGTGTCTCGGCGACCAGTTCGCTCTTCTCCATCAGGTCGATCGCCTCGCCGAGGTTCTGCGGCAGCGGGGCGATGCCCATCGCGCGGCGTTCGGCGTCGGAGAGGGCCCAGACGTCGTCGTCGGCGCCGGCGGGGAGTTCGTAGCCCTCCTCGATGCCCTTGAGGCCGGCGGCGAGCAGGACCGCGTACGTCAGGTACGGGTTCGCGCCGGAGTCGATGGAGCGGACCTCGACCCGGGACGAGCCGGTCTTGCCGGGCTTGTACATGGGGACCCGGATCAGCGCCGAACGGTTGTTGTGGCCCCAGCAGATGTACGAGGGGGCCTCGCCGCCCGCGCCCGCGCTGCGGGCCGAGCCGCCCCAGATGCGCTTGTAGGAGTTGACCCACTGGTTGGTGACGGCCGAGATCTCGGCGGCGTGCTTGAGCAGGCCGGCGATGAAGGAGCGGCCCACCTTCGACAGCTGGTACTCCGCGCCCGACTCGTAGAACGCGTTCCGGTCGCCCTCGAAGAGCGACAGGTGGGTGTGCATGCCCGAGCCGGGGTACTCCGAGAACGGCTTCGGCATGAACGTCGCCTGCACGCCCTGCTCCAGCGCGACCTGCTTCATGACCAGGCGGAAGGTCATGATGTTGTCGGCGGTGGACAGCGCGTCGGCGTAGCGCAGGTCGATCTCCTGCTGGCCCGGCGCGCCCTCGTGGTGGCTGAACTCCACCGAGATGCCCATCGACTCGAGCATCGTGATGGCCTGCCGGCGGAAGTCCATGCCGACGTTCTGCGGGGTGTGGTCGAAGTAGCCGGAGTTGTCCGCGGGCGTCGGCCGGGAGCCGTCCAGCGGCTTGCTCTTCAGCAGGAAGAACTCGATCTCGGGGTGGGTGTAGAAGGTGAAGCCCAGGTCCGAGGTCTTGGCCAGCATCCGCTTGAGCACGAAGCGCGGGTCGGCGAAGGACGGGGAGCCGTCGGGCATGAGGATGTCGCAGAACATCCGGGCCGTGCCGGGGGCCTCGGCCCGCCACGGCAGGATCTGGAAGGTGCCCGGGTCCGGCTTGGCGATCATGTCGGACTCGTAGACCCGGGCGAAGCCCTCGATCGCCGAGCCGTCGAAGCCGATGCCCTCGTCGAAGGCCTGTTCCAGCTCGGCGGGGGCCACGGCGACCGACTTGAGGAAGCCGAGCACGTCGGTGAACCACAGGCGCACGAACCGGATGTCGCGCTCCTCGAGCGTGCGGAGGACGAACTCCTGCTGCTTGTCCATCTACGTTCCTACCCATCCTTGCTGGTCAGGCCGCCTGCTCCCACCGCCTCGGGGCTCATCGGGGGGCACCTGAGCATCCCACCACATGGTTTCGTGCACGTTGCACACCCATACTGCCTGTTCAGGTGTGGCGCAGGTAACGGGGGACGGGCCGATTCCCTCCGCGTCCCCGACCGATTCCCTCCGCGTCCCCGGCCGATTCCTCCCTCGTCCCACCGGCCCGTTCCGGCCCACCCTGCCGCATCGGGGGTGCGGGCCACTACGATCTCGGCCCATGGGGGTCCCGCGGCGCGTCCGCATCCCACGTCACGCGCGTCCCGTGGCACTGCTGAGTGCCGTGGCGACGCTCCTCGCCGCGCTCTTCATCTGCCTGGGCGTGGCGAAGGGGACGCCCGCGCACCATCCGGACGCCCCCGCGGCCGCCCGGGCGATGACGCCCGTGAACCCCGTGGCCGTCGGCGTCGACGAGTACGTCTGCCCGTACGACCGCGGTGACTGCCGCATCTTCCCCTCGCTCGGCCCCGCCGTGCTCACCGCGCCGCCGCTCGACCCGCCGCTGCACGCGGACGGCCGGCCGCAGCGGCTCGAAGCTCCGCACGGCGCCGTACGGGCGCACCGCGCCGACGCCCGGCCGCGCGCGCCCGATCTGCACGTCCTCCAGGTGCTGCGGACGTAGCCGGGCCGGCCCACGACCACCGGGCCCGTCGCACATCCGTCAGCAGTCCCCCGCTCATTCACGAAGAAGGACGTCCACCATGGCTGCCAAGAGCTCCGTCACCGCCGACCGCCGCGCCCGAATAGAGGGGATGCGCCGCGCCGAGCAGGCCCGTGAGCGCCGCAACCGGATCCTGACCCTCAGCATCGCCGGAGTCATCGTCCTCGGCCTGGTCGGCTTCGGCGGCTGGGTGATCAACAGCAAGGCGAACGAGAAGGAGCAGCAGGAGACCCTCGCCAAGGCGCCCGTGCAGGAGGAGAAGTCCTGGGACGCCAAGAAGCTCGGCCGTAACCACGTCACCACGGCGGTCACCTACCCGATGAAGCCCGCGGTCGGCGGCGACCACGACCAGGTGTGGATGAACTGCGACGGCGACGTCTACAAGAAGCCGATCCCCGAGCGGAACGCCGTCCACTCCCTGGAGCACGGCGCGGTCTGGGTGACGTACAACGACAAGGCCTCCGCCGACGACGTGAAGAAGCTCGAGGCGAAGGTCGACAAGACCCCGTACACCCTGATGAGCCCCGTGAAGGACCAGGCCGGCTCGATCATGCTGTCCGCCTGGGGCAAGCAGGTCACCGTGGACGGCGCGGACGACCCGCGGGTCGACCAGTTCTTCACCAAGTACGTGCAGGGCCCGCAGACGCCCGAGCCGCGCGCCGCGTGCATGGGCGGGCTGTCGCAGTGAGGATGACCCGCACGCACTGGGCGGCCATCACCGCGGTGGTGCTCGCCTTCCTCTTCGCCGCGGCCGCGACGGTCACCTCCGCGCAGCGCGACGAGGAGCCCGCCGGGATCGCCGTCCCGGCCCGTGACTCGGCGGACGCGGGCTTCGCCCGCGACATGTCGGTCCATCACCAGCAGGCGGTGGAGATGTCGTTCGTCGTCCGGGACCGCACCCAGGACGAGGAGGTGCGCCGGCTGGCGTACGACATCGCCAACACCCAGGCCGGGCAGCGCGGCACCATGATGGGCTGGCTGGACCTGTGGGCGCTGCCCAAGGTCGAGTCCGGCACCGAGCCGATGGCCTGGATGGACATGGGCGACGCCGGGCACTCCGGCCACGGCGGCGGGCACGACGAGGCCGGCGCCGCGGGCGACCCGCTGATGCCGGGCATGGCGACGGCCGCCGAGGTGAAGCGGCTGGGCACGCTGGGCGGGAAGCAGGCCGAGGTCTTCTTCCTCCAGCTGATGATCGACCACCACAAGGGCGGGGTGCACATGGCCAAGGGCTGTGTGGACAAGTGCACGGTGGCGGTCGAGCGGGATCTGGCGCAGGGCATGGTCGACGCCCAGGAGTCGGAGATCGCGCTGATGACGGAGCTGCTGAAGAAGCGGGGCGCGGCACCGCGCCCCTGAGCCCGGACCGGCCGGACGGCCCCCGCGACCCGCTGCGGTCGCGGGGGCCGCGCCGTCCACGGACAATGAATGGTGCTCGGGGACGTACGCACGACGTTCTACGGAGGTACGCACCCCATGACCACGGCGAAGGACATCATGCACCCCGGGGCCCAGTGGATCCCCCGGCACGAGACGCTGGACCGCGCGGCCCAGCTGATGCGCGACCTCAACGTGGGCGCGCTGCCGGTCGCCGACGAGAACGAGCGCCTGTGCGGCATCATCACGGACCGCGACATCGTCATCCGCTGCGTCGCGATGGGGCACGACCCGGCAAAGGTGACGTGCGGCGAGATGACGCAGGGCACTCCGCGGTGGATCGACGCGGGCTCCGACGTCCAGGAAGTGCTGACCGAGATGGAGGGGCACCAGATCCGCCGGCTGCCCGTCATCGAGAACAAGAAGCTCGTCGGCATGATCAGCGAGGCGGACCTCGCCAAGCACCTGACCGACCAGCAGCTCAAGGAGTTCTGCGCGAACGTCTACGCGTCCTGAACCGCTACGCGTCCTGACGCGCCCTCGGGCGCTCCGATCTGCTCCAGGACCGCCCGGGCCACCGTGTCCGGGCGGTCCAGCATGATCAGATGCCCCGCCGGTTCGACCGCCTCGAAGCGGGCGCCGAGCCGCCCGGCCAGTGCGCGCTGGCGCGCGGCCCAGCGGCGCGAGCCGTCGGGGGCGGCGAGGACGGTGACGGGCAGGCCGGGCGGCAGCGGCGACTGTTCGCGCAGCGCCAGGAGTTCGGCGGCGACGGCCCGGTAGTGGGCGTTCTCCAGGAGCGCGCCGTTCATCACCCGTGAGGTCGCGTAGCAGCGGCGCACCAGGGCGGCCGGGGCCGGGTCGCCGCCGGAGTGCCGGGAGAGCCGTACCGAGGCGCGTCGGGCGAGCGGCCCGA
>NZ_DATCVQ010000277.1:0-7191 GCF_036566765.1 Streptomyces sp. | reverse complement strand
GGCCCGGCGCCCCGGCCGGCCGCGCCGGACGTCCAGGCCGCCGCGTGGTCGGCCGTCCACGGGCTGTCCCTGCTGCTGGTGGACGGTCCGCTGCGGCGGCTTCCGGCCCAGCGGCGGGACGGCGTCGTCGAGCGGACGCTGGCGATGCTGGTCTCCGGCTGCCGCGCCGAATGAGCGTCAGGGAGCGGTGACGTCCCCGCTCCTGCGCCAAGTTCCGTGGCGCGCGGGGCGGTTGGCATCGAGGCGTGTCTTGATCGTCATGTGGCGTGCACCCCGACGCGGCATTGGGCGTTGTACAACGTAAGCTGTACCGGTGCTGATTCGCGGCAAGTGGGGTGATTCCCCCCAGGCTGCCCTACGGGCGGCCACTCCACGCAGAGGACCGGCGGCGTGTCCGAAATAGGATGTATTGGGTCGGCAGTGTAGAACGGAGATGTGACGGCAATGACGGATGATCTCCAGCTCCGCGAGGGTATGGCCGTCCCCGCGTCGGGAAGCCCGCAGTGACGCGTGCCGGGCAGGTGCGCCCCGACGCCTCCTCGCGCACCACACTCGGCAAGGCCGCGGACGAGAACTTCCCCGTGGCGCCCTTCTTCCTGCCGCGCGCCTGGCGGGACGACCTCATGGCCGTCTACGGCTACGCCCGCCTGGTCGACGACATCGGCGACGGCGACCTCGCCCCCGGCGGCGACGACGCCCGGTTCCTGGGCGTCGACCCCGACTACGCCGACGACCCGCTCGCCCTGCTCGATGCCTTCGAGGCCGACCTCATGCGCGTCTTCGACGGGACGCCGCAGCACCCCCTGCTGCGCGCCCTGCAGCCGACCGTGCGCCGTTGCGCGCTCACCCCCGGCCCGTTCCTCGGCCTGATCGAGGCGAACCGGCAGGACCAGGTGGTCCGCCGCTACGAGACGTACGACGACCTCGTCGCGTACTGCGAGCTCTCCGCCAACCCCGTCGGCCGGCTCGTCCTGGCGATCACCGGGACCGCCACCCCCGAGCGGTTGCGCCGCTCCGACGCGATCTGCACCGCCCTGCAGATCGTCGAGCACCTCCAGGACGTCGCCGAGGACCTCGGCCGCGACCGGATCTACCTGCCTGCCGAGGACATGAAGCGGTTCTGTGTCACCGAGGCGGACCTCGCCGAGCCGACCGCGAGCGCGTCGGTGCGCAGCCTGATCGCCTTCGAGGCGGAGCGGGCCCGCGCCCTCCTTGACGACGGCGCCCCGCTGGTGGGCAGCGTGCGCGGCCGGCTGCGGCTGCTGCTCGCCGGGTTCACGGGAGGCGGGCACGCCGCCCTCGACGCGATCGCCGCCGCCGGATTCGACGTCCTGCCCGGGCCGCCGAAGGCGACCCGCCCGGGACTGGTGCGCGCGGCGGGCGGCGTCCTGCGCAGAGCGCGGAGAGAAGGGTGAGCCGGACCGTGGAGCCACAGAGCGAGATGTCCGCGCCGGTACGGGCCGCGTACAGCTACTGCGAGACCGTCACCGGGCAGCAGGCACGCAACTTCGCGTACGGCATCCGGCTGCTGCCGACCGAGAAGCGGCAGGCCATGTCGGCGCTGTACGCCTTCTCCCGGCGGGTCGACGACATCGGCGACGGCGAACTCGCGCCGGAGGCCAAGCGGGACCGCCTCGAGGCGACCCGCGCGCTCCTGGAGCGGATCCGCAAGGGCGCGGTCGACGAAGACGACACCGATCCGGTGGCCGTTGCCCTCGCCGACGCCGCCGAACGCTTCCCGATCCCGCTCGGCGGGCTCGACGAACTGATCGACGGCGTCCTGATGGACGTGGACGGCAAGACGTACGAGACCTGGGACGACCTCAAGGTCTACTGCCGCTGCGTCGCGGGCGCCATCGGCCGGCTCTCGCTCGGCGTGTTCGGCACCCAGCCCGGCGCGCCCGGTGCCGAGCGCGCCCCCGAGTACGCCGACACGCTGGGGCTCGCGCTCCAGCTCACCAACATCCTGCGGGACGTCCGCGAGGACGCCGGCAACGGACGGGTCTATCTGCCCGCCGACGACCTCGCCAAGTTCGGCTGCACCGACGGCTTCCGGACGGCGACCCCGCCCGCCGGGGCCGACTTCACCGGGCTCGTGCACTACGAAGTCCGGCGCGCCCGGGCCCTGTTCGCCGAGGGCTACCGGCTGCTGCCGCTGCTCGACCGGCGCAGCGGGGCATGCGTCGCCGCCATGGCCGGCATCTACCGCCGGCTGCTCGACCGGATCGAGCGCGACCCGGAGGCCGTGCTGCGCGGCCGGGTCTCGTTGCCCGGCCGGGAGAAGGCGTACGTGGCCGTCCGCGGCCTGTCCGGCCTGGACGCCCGGCACATCTCCCGGCGCACCGTGAGGAGGCGCGCGTGAGCCCGTACCGCGCATCCGAGCGTGCCTCCGGCCGCGCAACCCGCGTGGCCGACCCGGCGTCCCTGACGTCGACGACCCGAGGGGAGGCCCGATGAGCCCCGACCGCACCGCACCGGTCCCCGCCGCCGCGCCTGCGGGGGCCCCGCACGCCGTCGTCGTCGGCGGAGGGATCGCCGGGGTCACCGCAGCCCTGCGGCTCGCCGACTCCGGGGTGCGCGTCACGCTGCTCGAAGGGCGGCCGCGGCTCGGCGGGCTCGCGTTCTCGTTCCAGCGCGGGGAGCTCAGCGTCGACAACGGGCAGCACGTCTACCTGCGCTGCTGCACCGCATACCGCTGGTTCCTCGACCGGGTCGACGGCGCCCACCTCGCGCCCCTGCAGGAGCGCCTCGACGTGCCCGTGCTCGACGTCGGGCGGCCGCGCCGCCCCCGGCTCGGCCGGCTGCGCCGCACCGCTCTGCCGGTGCCGCTGCACCTCGCCGCGAGCCTCGCCACGTACCCGCATCTGTCCCCGGCCGAGCGGCTCGGCGTCGGGCGCGCCGCCCTCGCGCTCAAGCGGCTCGACCCCGCCGACCCCGCGCTCGACGGCATCGACTTCGCCACCTGGCTCGGCCGGCACGGCCAGTCGCCGCGCAGCGTCGAGGCCCTCTGGGACCTCGTCGGCATCCCCACCCTCAACGCCACCGCGGCGGACGCCTCCATGGGCCTGGCCGCGATGGTCTTCAAGACCGGGCTGCTCTCCGAGCCGGGCGCCGCCGACATCGGCTGGGCCCACGTCCCGCTCGGCGAACTGCACGACACCCGGGCCCGCAAAGCCCTCGACTCGCTCGGCGTCCGCACCGAACTGCGCACCCGGGCCGAGCGGATCTCCCGTACGGACGACGGCCGCTGGGCCGTGCACGTCTCCGGGGAGACGCTCGACGCCGACGCCGTCGTCCTCGCCGTCCCACAGCGCGAGGCCCACGGCCTGCTGCCCGAGGGCGCGCTCGACGACCCCGACCGGCTGCTCGACATCGGCACCGCGCCCATCCTCAACCTGCATGTCGTCTACGACCGCAAGGTGCTCAAGCAGCCCTTCTTCACCGCGCTCGGCTCGCCGGTGCAGTGGGTCTTCGACCGGACAGAGTCCTCCGGCCTGAAGGGCAAAGGGCAGTACCTCGCCGTTTCCCAGTCCGCCGCGCAGGACGAGATCGACGAGCCCGTCGCCGCTCTGCGGGAGCGGTATCTGCCGGAGTTCGAGCGGCTGCTGCCCGCCGCCCGCGGGGCCGGCGTACGGGACTTCTTCGTCACCCGGGAGCGCACGGCGACGTTCGCGCCCACCCCGGGCGTCGGGCGGCTCCGCCCCGCCGCCCGCACCCGTGCGCCGGGCCTCGCCCTGGCCGGCGCGTGGACCGCCACCGGCTGGCCCGCGACCATGGAGAGCGCCGTGCGCAGCGGCTTCAGCGCCGCCGGCGCAGCGCTCTCGGCCCTCGGCCGCCCCCATGAACATCCGCTGCAGGAGGCGGTATGAGCGTGAGTACCGGAACAAGAGGAGAGACCGTGCCGACTGTGCCGCCGGGTAACCCGGTCGTCGACACCGCGGACGTGACCGCACTTCTGGAACGGGGACGGACGCTGTCCACCCCCGTGCTGAAGGCGGCCGTCGACCGCCTCGCACCGCCCATGGACACCGTGGCCGCCTACCACTTCGGCTGGATCGACGCCCAGGGCAACCCCACGGACGCCGACAGCGGGAAGGCCGTGCGTCCCGCGCTCGCGCTGATCTCCGCCGAGGCGGCGGGCGTCGCTCCCGAGGTCGGCATCCCCGGTGCCGTCGCCGTGGAGCTGGTGCACAACTTCTCGCTGCTGCACGACGACCTCATGGACGGCGACGAACAGCGCCGCCACCGCGACACCGTCTGGAAGGTGCACGGTCCCGCCCAGGCGATCCTCGTCGGCGACGCCCTGTTCGCGCTGGCCAACGAGCTGCTCCTGGAACTCGGCACCGTCGAGGCCGGCCGCGCCACCCGGCGGCTCACCACCGCCACCCGCAAGCTCATCGACGGGCAGGCGCAGGACATCTCCTACGAGCACCGCGAGCGGGTCACCGTTGAGGAGTGCCTGACGATGGAGGGCAACAAGACCGGCGCGCTGCTGGCCTGCGCCGTCTCCATCGGCGCGGTGCTCGGCGGCGCCGACGACCGCACCGCCGACAAGCTGGAGGAGTACGGCTATCACCTCGGCCTCGCCTTCCAGGCCGTGGACGACCTGCTCGGCATCTGGGGCGACCCCGACGCCACCGGCAAGCAGACCTGGAGCGACCTGCGCCAGCGCAAGAAGTCGCTGCCGGTCGTCGCCGCCCTCGCGGCCGGCGGCCCGGCCTCCGAGCGGCTCGGCCGACTGCTCGCGGCCGACGCCAAGAGCGCCGACTTCGCCTCGTTCTCTGAGGAGGAGTTCGCCGCCCGCGCCGCACTGATCGAGGAGGCCGGCGGCCGCGAGTGGACCTCCCAGGAGGCCCGCCGCCAGCACGCCATCGCCATCGAGGCGCTGCACGAGGTGGACATGCCCGAGCGCGTCAGGGCGCAGCTCGTCGCGCTCGCCGACTTCGTCGTCGTACGGAAGAGATGATCACCATCACCCTGATATGAGTGCGCGGTCGCCGGCCGGCGTCATCTGGCGCCGGCCGACGGCAGACCCGAAGAAGCAGAAGACACCGACTGCGAAGGGGACGCCATGACAGCGACGACCGACGGAAGCGCCGGGGCCGTGGAACCCCGGGCTGCCGAGGCCGGCTCACCGACCGACACACCACCCGCTCCCGGCGAGGCGCGCGCCGCCGCCGCGCGGGCCGCACAGCGCGCGACCGACCACCTTCTCGCCCGGCAGGACGCCGACGGCTGGTGGAAGGGCGACCTGGAGACCAACGTCACCATGGACGCCGAGGACCTGCTGCTCCGTCAGTTCCTGGGCATCCGCGACGAGGAGACCACCCAGGCCGCCGCCCGGTTCATCCGCGGCGAGCAGCGCGAGGACGGCACCTGGGCCACCTTCTACGGCGGGCCCGGCGAACTGTCCACCACCGTCGAGGCCTACGTGGCCCTCCGGCTCGCCGGGGACCGGCCCGAGGACCCGCACATGGCCCGGGCCGCCGAGTGGATCCGCGAGCGCGGCGGCATCGCCGCCGCCCGGGTCTTCACCCGGATCTGGCTCGCCCTGTTCGGCTGGTGGAAGTGGGACGACCTGCCCGAGGTGCCGCCCGAACTGGTCTTCCTGCCCTCATGGTTCCCGCTGAACATCTACGACTTCGGCTGCTGGGCGCGGCAGACCATCGTGCCGCTGAGCGTCGTGTCCGCGAAGCGCCCGGTGCGCCCCGCGCCGTTCCCGCTGACCGAGCTGCACACCGACCCCGACCGGCCGAATCCGCCCCGGCCGCCCGCGCCGGCAGCCAGTTGGGACGGCGTCTTCCAGCGGCTCGACAAGGCCCTGCACGTCTACCACCGGTTCGCGCCCCGGCGGCTGCGCGGGGCGGCGATGAAAACGGCCGCCCGCTGGATCATCGAACGGCAGGAGAAAGACGGCTGCTGGGGCGGCATCCAGCCCCCCGCGGTCTACTCGGTGATCGCCCTGCACCTGCTCGGCTACGACCTCGAACACCCGGTGATGCGGGCCGGCTTGGAGTCCCTCGACCGGTTCGCGGTGTGGCGCGAGGACGGCGCCCGCATGATCGAGGCCTGCCAGTCCCCGGTCTGGGACACGTGCCTGGCCACCATCGCGCTCGCCGACGCGGGGCTCGCCCCCGACCACCCGGCGCTGGTGAAGGCCGTCGACTGGATGCTCGACGAGGAGATCGTCAAGAAGGGGGACTGGGCCGTGCGCCGGCCCGGACTCGCCCCCGGTGGCTGGGCGTTCGAGTTCCACAACGACAACTACCCGGACATCGACGACACCGCCGAGGTGATCCTCGCCCTGCGCCGGGTCAGGCACCCCGACCCCGCGAGGGTCGACGCGGCCGTCGCCCGCGCCGCGCGCTGGACGCTCGGCATGCAGTCCCGCAACGGGGCCTGGGGCGCCTTCGACGCCGACAACACCAGCCCCTTCCCCAACCGGCTGCCGTTCTGCGACTTCGGCGAGGTGATCGACCCGCCGTCGGCCGACGTCACCGCCCACGTCGTCGAGGTGCTCGGGTACGAAGGACAGGCCCAACACCCCCGCGCGCGCAGGGGAATCGACTGGCTCCTCGCCGAGCAGGAGCCCAGCGGGGCCTGGTTCGGGCGCTGGGGCGTCAACTACCTCTACGGCACCGCCTCCGTGGTCCCCGCGCTCGCCGCGGCCGGACTGCCCGGCTCGCACCCCGCGCTCCAGCGCGCCGTCGTCTGGCTGGAGTCCGTGCAGAACGAGGACGGCGGCTGGGGCGAGGACCTCCGCTCGTACCGGGATCGCGGCTGGGCCGGGCGCGGTGTGTCGACCGCCTCCCAGACCGCCTGGGCGCTCATCTCGCTGCTCGCGGCCGGCGAGCGGGACAGCGAGGCCGTCGAGCGGGGCGTCGGCTGGCTCACCAGGACGCAGCGCGAGGACGGCTCCTGGGACGAGCCGTACTTCACCGGCACCGGGTTCCCCTGGGACTTCTCCATCAACTACCACCTGTACCGGCAGGTCTTCCCGCTCACCGCGCTCGGCCGGTACCTCCACGGCGAGCCCGTCCTGCCCGCCCGCGCGGCGGCCGGCGGAGCCGCCCACGCCGGGGAGGGCTGATGACGCGCGGACCGGAGCCAGCCGGTTCCGTGCCGCCGCTGCTGATCGCCTGCGCGCTCGGCATCGAGCAGCTCGCCCTGCGCAGCGGCGGCCACGGCGGC
>NZ_DATCVQ010000276.1:0-7184 GCF_036566765.1 Streptomyces sp. | reverse complement strand
TGGAACCGCCGTTCGCGCCACCGCTGCCGCCGTTCGCGCCACCGCTGCCGCCGTTCGCACCGCCGCTGCCGCCGTTCGCTCCGCCGTCGGCCCCTCCGGCGCCCCCGTCCGCCCCGTCCGCGCCGCCGTTCTCGCCCTTGCCCGCCTGGGTCGTCTCGCCGCCGCCGTTGTCGGCCGGGCAGGACTGGCCGACCAGGGAGCAGACGGCTTCCTTGAACTCGCCGGCCATCCGCCCGCCGACGTTGGTCATGAGCAGCGCCGCGATGATCGCGACGACCAGGATGATCATGCCCGTGTACTCGAGCGCCGACTGCCCGCGGTCCCGCTTCCAGGTGATCATGTGCGCCACCGAGAACGGCGGCTGATCACTCCGCGCGGAAGGGTCCGAGTCGAACCACTCCCGCGTCTCCCGTACGCACAGGAACGCCAGGATCACGATGGGCAGCAGGAGTTGGGTGAAGCCCTGGATCGATCCGTCCCGCAGGTTCCCCAAACCACCGCAGATCAACCAGATCTGAACGGCGATCAGACCCCAGCGGACCTTGTTCCCGCCGGTCCACACGCGCCGCGAGAGCACCCAGCCCACGATGCCCGGCGCGGCGCCGTAGAGCAGCATGCCGAGCACCAGGCCGTCCAGCGCGCCCACTTGGACGGCCGAGAGCATCAGCCCGAGCCCGCCCACGATGGTCGCTCCGAACAGGAAGTTCACGAGCCAGCGTGCGACCACCAACGGCGTCGGCATGGTGCGTTGCGCGGATCCGCCTGCTCCGGCGAATCCGGCGGCGTCAACGTAAAAGGACATGATCGGTCCACCCCCGGCGGCCGAGAATAGATCATGCGGGCGATCTCCACATGGGCCCCAGGGCCCAAATCCGGTCCCAACCTGGCGCTTTGCCGATGTTCCTCAGGCGGCTCTTACCCCCGCCTTAACGCCGCCCTAAAGATCCGTCCGCCCCCGTTCCGGCGGCCCGATCCGGGGTTTCGTAGGGGTGAACCACCGGTTCCACCACCCCCGAACCCGTCAAGGAGAACGTCGCCATGACCGCTCGCCGCAAGGCCGCCGCCGGATCGCTCGCCCTCGGACTCGCCTCGCTCGCCCTCGCCGGGCCGGCCGCCCTCCCGGCCGCCGCGCACGGGTCGATGACCGACCCGGTGAGCCGGGTCTCGGCCTGTTACGCGGAGGGGCCGGAGAGCCCGAAGTCCGCTGCGTGCAAGGCGGCCGTGGCGGCGAGCGGGACGCAGGCGTTCTACGACTGGAACGCGGTGAACATCGCGAACGCGGCCGGCAAGCACCGCGAGCTCATCCCGGACGGCAAGCTGTGCAGCGCGGGCAACGACAAGTACAAGGGTCTCGACCTGGCTCGCGGCGACTGGCCGGCCAGCCCGCTCACCGCCGGGAAGCACACCTTCCGCTACAAGGGGACCGCCCCGCACCGCGGCTCCTTCGCGCTGTACGTCACCAAGGACGGGTACGACCCGACGAAGCCGCTGAAGTGGTCGGACCTGGAGGCGCAGCCGTTCGCCACGGTCACCGACCCGAAGATGGAGAACGGCGACTACGTGTTCCAGGGCGACGTTCCGAAGAAGTCCGGCCGCCACCTCGTCTACTCGATCTGGCAGCGGTCCGACTCCCCCGAGGCCTTCTACACCTGCTCCGACGTGGTGTTCGGGAAGGAGAACGGGAACGGCGCGCCCGCCCCCGCCCCCAGCGCCCCGTCCGACGAGCAGATCGACGACGGCGCCGACAAGTCCTCCGTCGAGCACGGCGGCCACGGCGACGCCGACGCGCACACCGGAGCGACGCAGACGGCGCCCGCCCCCGCCCCCGAGAGCAGCGCGCCCAACGCACCCGCCCCGGCCGCCGCCGCCCCCGCCGAGGACGAGAAGCTCGCCGCCACCGGTGGCGACGCCGCGACCCCTTACCTGGCGGTCGGCGGCGCCGCCGTGCTCGCGCTCGGCGCGGCCGTGCTCTTCGCCACGACCCGCCGCGCGGCGCGTCGCTAGCCGATCACCGACGCGCAGGTGGTCGGGGTCGCGTGGGCCGGGTCGAGGGCGTTGGCGACCTCGTGGAAGGTGATCCGGTCCACCGTCCCGATCGCCACGTGCTCGGAGAGGTCGAGCGCGCACTTGTCCTGGATGAGGACGTTGGTGACGTGCTCGCCGGTGAGGAACTGGGAGCGGTACGGGGTGACCACCTGGTCGTACCGGGTGGCGATGACCGTGTACGTGACGCCGGGCACGGTGTCCCCGCCCTCGTTCAGCTTCGTGAGGAACGGCGAGCCGGCGATCTGGTCCGCGAGCCCGGGCGTGTGCGCGCTGATCAGGTCCGCGGCCCCGGGGAAGTACGGCAGCAGCTGGGTGAGGCCGAGGAGGGTGGTGCCGTGGTTGTCGGGGGCGATCCCGACGAGCGCGTTCACCTTCTCGGCCCCGCCGAGGAACTTCAGGTAGTGACGGGGCATCATGCCGCCCTGCGAGTGGCCGACCAGGTCGGCCTCGGGGGCGCCGGTGGCGGCCAGGACCCGGTCCACGTACGCGTCGAGCTGTTCCGCGGACTTGTCGATGGGGCCGAGGCCGTGGAAGAAGGGCACGCCGGGCAGCTGCCCGTAGTCGAGGGAGAAGACGCAGTACCCGCGGTTGACCAGGTACGGCGCGAGGGCGAGCCAGTTGTCGACGGAGTTGCCGAGGGTGCCGTGGACCAGCACGATCGGGCGGGGGTGGGCGGCCGAGGGCTTGCAGGAGTAGTCGTTCCAGCCCCGGCTGGGGGCGGTGTCGGCCTGGGCCGCCGCTGTGGGGGCGAGGGTCGCGGCGACGGTGAGAAGCAGGACGGACAGTGCTCTGAGCACATGTCTCCAGGGCAGCATCGATCGATCTCCTTGCGGCTCAAGGGAAATCAGGGATGAACGATGGCAGGAAGCCCTGCGGCCCGGACCACAAGTGGGGATGCTCTGCTCATGCCAAGCTACGCACGGGTAGCGTCCAGTGGGAAGTTACGCGTCGGTAAAAACTGACTTCTCGTCAATAGGGAGTAATCGGCCGCCCCGCACGGCCGCACCTCAGTCACAGCACAGCCGCACATCAGCCCCCGCACGACCGACGCATCAGGCCGCCTCGGCCCCCGACCCGCCGCCCGGCCCGTCCGGCAGGCGCCCCCGCCGCGGACGCCGCCGCGCCAGCGAGCCCGGCACGACCGCCCCCGGCCCGTACTTCTCGCGCGCCCGGTCCGCCACCGCCTCGATCCGCCGGACCTTCTCGTCCACCGGGTCGAAGGTCAGCTGGCGCCCCGCCCCCTCCGCCGGCCCGAGCCCCTCCGCGCGCAGCGCGATGCCCCGCACCCTGGCCCGCTGCAGCCCGAACGACGCCAGCAGCGCGTACGCCGCCGAGGTGAGCGCCGCCGTGTGGGCGGTCGGCTCGCGCAGGGTGCGCGTCCGGCTCGTCACGGTCCGGTCCGCGTACCGCACGGTCACCGCGAGCGAGCGGCACACCTGGTGCTCCGTCCGCATCCGGGCGCCCAGCTCGGCGGCCAGCGCGAGCAGCGCTCTGCGGTGCTCCGCCGGGTCCAACTCGTCGCGAGAGAAGCCGTGTTCGGTCGCCATGGAGCGCGCGGCGGCGTTCGGCACGACGGCGCTGCGGTCGATCCCCCTGGCCCGCTCCCACAGCTCCCGGCCGGCCCGCGCGCCGACCAGCCGCTGGAGCACGGCGAGCGGCGCGTCGGCGACCCGGCCGACGGTGTCGAGTCCGTAGCCGCACAGGGTACGGGCGGTGGTACGGCCGACCCCGTCGAGCGCGGCGACCGGGCGGTCCCGCAGGAAGGCGGCCGTGTCCTCGACGACCAGGGTGGCGCCGGGCCCGGCCTCGCGGGCGGCGACGCGGGCCGCCATCGGGGTGGGGCCGACGCCGATGACGCAGTCCATGCCGTAGAGGGCGAGCGCCCTGACCCGTACCACCGAGGCGAGTTCGGCCGCGGTCCAGCCGAAGTAGCGCAGCGCGCCGCGCACGTCGGCGAGCGCCTCGCCGGGAGGGACGGCCTGTACGACCGGGGTGAACTCGGCCAGCAGCCGGACCAGTCGGGACAGGTCCGCGTCCGCCGCTTCGGGCCGGAGCCGTATACAGAGGATCATCCCGCGCTCCCCGGACTCGAGTGCCACAGCTTCTTCGGCGGGGTCGCCGCGCCCTCGCCGGCCGGTTTGAGGTCGGCCCAGGGGTTCATCTCGTAGCCGGTGGACATGCGGATCCGCCGTCCGTCGTCCGACGAAGTCCGCTCCTCGATCTCCTCCTCGTCGTCACCGGCCTTCGGCGGCGGCTCCGCCAGCCGCGCCGCCACCGCGTCAAGGCCTCCCTCGCGGCGCAGTTCGACCAGCTCCGCGAGGTCCCAGGCCGCGGCGCCGACCACGCTGACGCTGCGCGGGCCGCGGCGCTGCACGACGCCCCGGACCAGCAGCAGCCAGGAGTGGAACACGGTGTGGGCGCAGGCGTCGTGGGAGTCGTCGAAGAAGGCGAGGTCCACAAGGCCGGTGCCGTCGTCCAGGGTGGAGAAGATCACCCGCTTGCCGGACCGGATCGGCGGGGTCTGGGTGGCCGCCTTGGCCCCCGCGACCAGCACGGTCTGGCCGTGCGCGGCGGCCCGCAGCTGCCGGGCGGAGACCACGCCGAGCTCGCGCAGGAAGCCGTGGTGGTCGCTCATGAGGTGGCGCGAGGCGTCCATCCCGAGGACGCCGAGCTCGGCGCTGAGCCGCTCCGACTCGTCGAGGTCCGGCAGTCCGACCGGGGCGGTCTTCCGCCCGTTCGCGAGCGGGAGCTGTCCGCCATAGGAGGCCGCGCCGCGGTGGACGCGGTGGAGCTCGGAGAGGTGCAGCAGCAGGTCGCGGCGGTTGGCCCCGAACGCGTCCAACGCCCCCACCTGCGCGAGGCGTTCGGCGATCGGCCTGCGCGGCCGGGCGCGCTCCCAGAAGTCGAGCAGGGAGGCGTACGGCTGGCCCGCCTCGATGCGGACGCTCTCCGCCTCGCTGATGCCATGGACGTCGCAGAGCGCGAGCCGCAGCCCCCACCGCTCCGGCGGAGCGGACACCAGTTCGATTCTGTGTGCGGCCCCGGACCGGTTCACGTCCAACGGCAGCACCGGCACCCCGCGCCGCCGCGCGTCCGCGAGCAGCAGCCGCTTCGGGTACATCCCGGGGTCGTGGGTGAGCAGCCCGGCGTAGAAGGCCGCCGGGTGGTGCGCCTTGAGCCAGGCGGACTGGTACGTGGGGACGGCGAAGGCGACCGCGTGCGCCTTGCAGAAGCCGTACGAGCCGAAGGCCTCGACGATCTCCCAGGTGCGGGCGATGACCTCGTAGTCGTAGCCGCGCCGCTCGGCCCGCTGGGCGAACCAGACCTTGATCCGCGCCTGCGACTCGGGGTGGGAGAGGCCGCGCCGCACCTGGTCGGCCTCGTCCCGGCCGCAGCCGGTCATGATGCTGACGATGCGGATGATCTGCTCGTGGAAGACGACGACGCCGTAGGTCTCCTTGAGCGCCCCCTCCAGGTCGGGGTGCGGGTAGCGGGCCGGCGTCCGGCCGTGCCGGGCCTCGATGAACGGGCGCACCATGTCGGCGGCGACCGGTCCCGGCCGGAAGAGCGAGATGTCGACGACGAGGTCGTGGAAGGTCGCGGGCTGGAGCCGGCCGACCAGGTCGCGCTGGCCGGGCGACTCGATCTGGAAGCAGCCGAGCGTCTCGGCGGACCGGATGAGCCGGTACGTCGCGGGGTCCCCGGCCGGGATCGCGTCGATGTCGACCCGCTCGCCGGCGGCCCGTTCGATCTCGGCGACGGCGTGCGCCATCGCGGACTGCATCCGCACGCCGAGCACGTCGAGCTTGAGCAGCCCGAGATCCTCCACGTCCTCCTTGTCGAACTGGGACATCGGGAACCCCTCGCCGCTGGTGGGCACCACGGGGGTGCGGGCGAGCAGCGAGGCGTCCGAGAGCAGCACCCCGCACGGGTGCATGGCGATGCCGCGGGGCAGCGCGTCGAGCCCCTCGACCAGCTCCCAGAGCTTCCCGTATCTCTCCCGCTCGCCCGCGAGTTCGCGCAGCTCCGGCAGTTCGTCGAGGGCCGCCCGGGCGTCCCGGGCGCGGATGTGCGGGAAGGACTTGGCGATCCGGTCGATCTCGGCCGGGTCCATCGAGAGGGCGGCGCCCACGTCCCGTACCGCGTGGCGGACCCGGTAGGTCTCGGGCATGGAGACGGTGGCGACGCGCTCGGCGCCGAAGCGGTCGATGATCGCGCGGTAGACGTCCAGGCGGCGGGCGGACTCGACGTCCACGTCGATGTCGGGCAGGGCGGTGCGCCGTTTGGACAGGAAGCGCTCCATGAGCAGCCCGTGCTCGACCGGGTCGGCGTGCGCGATGCCGAGGAGGTGATTGACGAGGGAGCCGGCGCCGGAGCCGCGGGCGGCCACCCGGATGCCCATCCGCCGTATGTCCTCGACGACTTGAGCGACCGTCAGGAAGTAGGTGGCGAAGCCGTGGTGGGCGATGATGTCCAGCTCGCGGTGCATCCGGTCCCAGTAGTCGCGGCGGCCGTCGTAGCCGCGCAGGACCATGCCGGCGGCGGCCCGGGAGGCGAGCACGCGCTGGGCGGTGCGGTGCGCCGCGCCGACGAGGTACGGCTCGGGGAAGTGGGCGGAGCCCATGCCGAGGTCGTCCTCGGGGTCGACGAGGCACTCCGCGGCGGTCTCCTCGGTGGCGGCGAGCAGCCGGTGCGCGGCCTCGCGGCGGAAGCCGGCCGCCTCGGCGACCCGCTCGGCGAGGCGGTGCATGGCGTCGGCGTCCTTGAGCCAGCGCTCGCCGCTGTCGAATCCGCCGAGCGCGGTGACGGGGACGAGCCGGCGGGCCGCGTCGAGGACGTCGGCGACCGGCCCCTGCCCGGGGTCGGCGTACCGGACGGCGTTGCTGAGCACGGCCCGTACGCCCTGGTCGGCGGCGAGGCCGAGGGTGCGGGCGGCCTGGCGCAGCGAGCCGGGCCCGGTGCCGTCGCGGCCGTGGTCGACGACCTCCAGGCGCAGGGCGTCGCCGTACCGCTCGCGCCAGGGGACGAGCAGCCGGGCGGCCCGGTCGGGACGGCCGGCGGCGAGGGCGCGCCCGACCTCGGAGTCGGGCCCGAGCAGCACGGTCAGCCCCTCGCCGCGGTGGGCGTCCCAGGGCAGC
>NZ_DATCVQ010000275.1:0-5653 GCF_036566765.1 Streptomyces sp. | reverse complement strand
GAGGAGGAGTTCCGCTCCTACGTGCGCGAGAGCGCCGGGGCCGGCAGCCAAGCGGAGGAACTTTCCCGACTCGCCGAGCTCAAGGACCGCGGCGCGATCACGGCAGCCGAGTTCGAGCAGGCCAAGGCCAAGGTCCTCTCGTCCTGACCGGCGCGGCCTCGGCGGCCGCGCCCTCCTGTCATCCCGCGGAACCGGCCGTCGCCACGGCGGCGGCGCTCCGGCGAGCGGATCGGCGGGCTGGTCGGACGGAGCGGAGTACGGCTGAGCGCCGTGCGGCGGTGTCGCCATGGTGTCGTTCCCCCCAGGAAACGGCGCCATGGTGCTGTGCCCCCCCAGGAAACGACGTACGGATCTTGCGTGGCCGCCGAAGACAACGGGCCGCGGAATTCCGGCGTCCTGGGGGGTTTCGGCTCGCACACTCCGAGAGCACGCTCGGATAACAACTGGCACGTGCGTCACGGGTGTGACGTAGAGTGCCCCTGTCCATTCGTTTGAACGTGTTCAAGCGAGCTCCTGGGGAGGGGAACCACAGGGATGCGCAGTGGAGTCAAAGTCGCCGTCGTCGGGGGCGTGTTCGCCGTCGTGGCGGGTGGGATCGGGTACGGGGGATACAACCTCTGGCAGGGGCTGTCCGGGGGCGCCGCCGACGGGGTCGGTGGCATGTCCGAGGGCGGGGGGCGGAAGTCCGGGCCCGTCTCGTCGGACGAGGTCAAGGAGACCGCGAAGAAGTTCCTGGACGCCTGGGCCACCGGATCGCCGGAGGAGGCCGCCCAGTTGACCAACAACGCCGTCGAGGCCGGGGCCGCGGTGGCGAACTACCGGGCCGGCGCGGGTGTGTCGAAGGCCGTCATCACCGCCGGGACGCCGGTCGGCGCCAAGGTGCCGTTCACGGTGAACGCGACGGTGACGTACGAGGGGACCTCGAAGCCCTGGACGTACACCTCCGAACTCACCGTCGTGCGCGGGCTGAGCACCGGGCGGCCGCTGGTCGACTGGCAGCCCTCCGTCGTCCACCCGCGGCTGACGAAGACGACGACGCTGCGGACCGGCGCGGCGAAGACCGCGAACATCAAGGCCGTCGACCACGCGGGCCGGGAGCTGACGAAGGAGAAGTACCCCTCGCTCGGCCCGATCCTCGACGAGCTGCGAACGAAGTACGGCGCGCAGATCGGCGGCAAGGCCGGCGTCGAGACCGTCCTCGAGTCGAACCAGGCGGGCACCGCCGACAGCACGCTGCTCACCCTGACGAAGGGCGAGCCGGGCAAGCTGCAGACCACCCTCGACGCCGACGTGCAGGCCGCGGCCGAGCGGGCGGTGAAGCAGTACAGCCAGGCGTCGGTCGTCGCGATCAAGCCGTCCACCGGCGAGATCCGGGCCGTCGCGAACAACCCCGCGGCCGGCTACAACACCGCCTTCCTCGGGAAGCAGGCCCCCGGCTCCACCCTGAAGATCGCCACCGCGGCGCTGCTCCTGGAGAAGGGCCTGGTCGGGGCCGACCGCGTCGCCGAGTGCCCGAAGAACGCGATGTACTACGGCCGGAGCTTCCACAACCTGCGGAACTTCGACCTCGACGGCAAGTCCTTCGGCGAGAGCTTCGCCCGGTCCTGCAACACCGCCTTCATCAAGCTGATCGACGACGTCAGGGACGACGCCGCGCTCGGCAAGGAGGCCCGGGACGTCTTCGGCATCGGCCTGGAGTGGCAGACCGGCGTCACGACCTTCGACGGCCGGATCCCCGAGGAGACGGGCGGCGAGGCGGCCGCGCAGTACATCGGGCAGGGGACGGTGCAGATGAACGCGCTCAACGTCGCGTCCATCACCGCGACCGCGAGGAACGGCTCGTTCAAGCAGCCGATCATCGTGCCCAAGGACCTGGACGACCGGCCGATCGCCAAGGCCGCCCGCTCCCTGCCCGACTCGGTCGCCCGGCAGCTGCGCGCGATGATGCGGCGCACCGCGACGAGCGGCACGGCGGCGGACGCGATGGCCGGCGTCAACGGCGACAAGGGCGCGAAGACCGGCTCGGCGGAGGTCGCCGACCAGGCCACCTCGAACAGCTGGTTCGCCGGCTACGCGGGCGACCTCGCGGCCGCGGCGGTCGTGCAGTCGGGCGGACACGGCGGCGACGCTGCCGGCCCGGTGGTGGCGAAGGTGCTGAACGCGCGGTAGGGCCCTGGGGGGACGCGGGGACAACAGAGACGCGGGGAAAGCAGAGGGGACGCGGGGAAAGCAAGTCGCATGGCCCGTACAGCTACCGCTAGCGTGCGGGCCATGACCGAATCACTCGCCCACCCCCAGTTCGCCGCCGCGCTCCAGGACCTAGGCATCGAGGTCGAGGTACGCCGCTTCCCGGACGCCACCCGCACCGCCGCCGAGGCCGCGCAGGCCATCGGCTGCGATGTGTCGGAGATCGTCAAGTCGCTGATCTTCGCGGCGGACAAGGTTCCGGTGCTCGTCCTGGTGGACGGCTCGTCGCGGGTCGACGTGGAGCGGGTGCGCGTGGAGCTCGGCGCGACGAAGGTGACGCGGCCGGACGCGGCGGTGGTCCGGGAGGCCACCGGGTACGCGATCGGCGGCGTCCCGCCGTTCGGGCACCGCACGAAGACCCGGGTCCTGGCGGACCGCGGCCTGCTGGACCACGACGTGGTGTGGGCGGCGGCGGGCACCCCGTACACGGTGTTCCCGATGGAGCCCAAGGCGCTGATCGCGCACGCGGGCGGCACGCTGGCAGACGTCCGCGAGGGCGGCTCCCGCGAGCGTACGGCGTGACGCCGCTGGTCGTCGCGGCGGTCCTGATCGCCGCGGTGACGCACGCCAGTTGGAATGCGATCGCCCACCACATCAAGGACCAGCTGCTCTCCTTCACCCTCATATCCGGGGGCGGCGCGCTGCTCGGCATCGTCACCGCCCTCTTCGTCCCGCTGCCGGCGGCCGAGGCGTGGCCGTACCTGATCGCCTCGGCGCTGCTGCACGTCGGCTACATGGCGCTGCTGATGCGCTCGTTCGCGCTCGGCGACTTCGGGCAGATGTACCCGATCGCCCGGGGCACCGCCCCGCTCGCGGTGACCCTGCTCGCGGCGGTCTTCGTCCACGAGATACCCGACTCCGCGCAGCTCGCGGGCGTCGCGGTGGCCTGCGCGGGCCTGACCGGCCTCGCCCTGTGGGGCATCCGCGGCACCGACCGCCGCCCCGACTGGCCGGCCCTGCTGGCGGCGGGCGGCACGGGCCTGGCGATCGCCGCCTACACGGTCGTCGACGGCGTCGGCGTCCGCGCCTCGGACACCCCGCTGGGCTACATCGCCTGGCTGATGATCCTGGAAGGCCTGGCGATCCCGGCCTACGCCCTGTACCGCCGCCGGCGCGACCTGATCACCCAACTACGCCCCCACGCCACCCGCGGCCTGCTGGGCGCCACCCTCTCGGTTACCGCCTACTCCCTCGTCCTCTGGGCCCAGACCAAGGCCCCCCTCGCCCCGATCGCGGCCCTGCGCGAGTCCTCGATCATCGTCGGCGCGGCCATCGGCACCGTCTTCTTCAAGGAACGCTTCGGCGGCCCGCGCATCGCGGCGGCGGGGCTGATGGTGGTGGGCATCGGGCTGATGCTGACGACGAGCTGACGGGAAGCGGTGACTTGCTGGCGCGAATGCACTCACCAGAGGTCCCGCCTGCGATATTGCGTTGAATCTTTGCTCTTCGAAATAGGTCCGCGTTCGGTGAATCCTGGGTCCTCGGGCCCATGACGGGCCCATGACCTCACCCCTAGCCTCCGCTTTGTGATTGCAAAGGGTGGGGACTTCAGGGGAGTTGGGGGCCAGGGGCCGGGGCAGGGCATGCCACGCGCGCTGCGGGCGACCGTCGTGCTGCTGTACGCGCTGTTCGGCTTCACGGTGCTGGGCGCGACCGGCGCGCTCGTCGTCGCCGGTTCGGGCGACGGCGTGGACGCCGAACTGCTGGGGCTGTTGACGTACGGCGCACTGCCGGGCGTCGCAGGATTCGCCCTGGCCCGGCGGGCGCGGACCGGCGGGGTGGGGGTGTGGCGGGGGCTGCTCGCGGTCCAGGCGTGGCTGATCGTCGGCGCGTTGGGGACGGGGGTCACCCAACTCGCCCTTCCTGTCGCGGTGACGGTGCTGCTGTGCCGACCGGCGTCGCGGGCATGGTTCCGCTTGGCAGCAGGAAACCGGAGCGGCGGCGGCTCGGACCGGGGCCAGGGGGCGCTGGAGTACGTCGGCCTGGTCGCACTCGTCGCCGCGATCATCCTCGGCCTGGTGGCGACCGGCGTCGGCCCGGAACTGACCCGCACCCTCAGCACGCAGGTCTGCCGGATCACCGGGGGTGGGGACTGCGGGGCGGGCGGGGGCGCCGGTGCGGGGACGGGCGTGGTCGCCGGGGGTCGGTCGGTCGCCCCTGTCGCCTGGATCGCCGCCAAGTGCGGTACCGCGGACCCGGAGAAGGCCGCCAGGGCGGCAAAGCGGAAGGCGGGTCTCGAAAAGGCCCAGAAGCAGCCGAAGCCTGCCTGGTACCCCAACCTCAGGAATCCACGCGCGGGCACGGTCGACCTCGGCGGGGGACGATGGACCTCCGTCAAGCCGGCGCTGTTCAGCTGGCCGTCGGAAATGGGCGTGCGGTATCAGGAGCAGATCTCCGGGGTGAAACGGGGCAAGGAATACCGGGTCCCGCTCGACAAGCTCACCGGAAAGCCGGTCGATTTCGACGGCTGGGATGCGAAGACCGGTACGTATCTGGAGGCCAAGCTCGGCTACCGGTCGTTCTACGACGAAGTCACCGGAGAGCTCGACAAGTCGATCCAGAAACGCTGGACAAAGCAGGCGGCGCGGCAGCTCGATGCGGCACGAGGTAAGCCGGTCGTATGGCATCTGTCCGATCCGGACGTCGCGGAGGCCGCACGGAAGTTGTTCAAGCAGCCGGGTTTCGAAAAAGTTAGGGTCGTGCACACACCGGCCGATCTGGTCGGCTGAGAAAGAGGAGCGCAGGCGTGATCGATTTCGTCGTCAACGGCTCGTGGGGGACACGGCCGCAGACGGTCCAGCAGCTTGGGGTGAAATGGGCCGAAACCTTCGCCGCTTTGCACGGGATGGGAGAGGATGCCTTGAGCGGGTGGCGCGAGGACGCGGGACCACGCTCACGTTCCGCGGAGTTCGCAGCGTTTACCCCGGAGGCTCTGACCGAATACATCGAGCGCGAGAACCGGGACGCCGACGACCCGTACATCGGTTATGTGGCGTCACTTGAGAAAATGCAGTCCCGCACCATGGTGAGGACGTCGATCCTCGTCGGCGGGCAGTCGGTCTGGGTGACGAACTCGGTGGTACTCAGTTTCAGTTCCCGGGTCGTGGACGAGGATTCCGTTCCGGCGGTTCGCCGCGCCCACGAGATTCTGCGCATCTTCGCCGACGTGTGGGACCTCGACCTCGGCCAGGTGTATCGGCATTCCCAGGACGACGTGGTCGACCAAGAACTCGGCCTCGAGAACACCGACCCCCGCTGCGGCCTGGCCGTCTACCTCTCCGCCAACCGCGCCGCCCTCGCCCCCGAGGGGCTGCCCGGGATCTATACCCGGACAGCCCATGGGGGGCTGATCATCGATCTGACCCACGGCGGGACGCAGGACCCGGGTATCGAGACCATCCTCGAC
>NZ_DATCVQ010000274.1:0-12896 GCF_036566765.1 Streptomyces sp. | reverse complement strand
CGGTGGGCAGCGGCGTCCGCCGCCGCGGGCCGTACCCGGTGTCCGGGGACGGTCCCCGGTTCGCGCGCGGGCGCGACGGGCCTCGGCGGGCGACCGGGGCCGAGGGGACGCGTCTCGCGCGCCGTCGCCCCGGCCTCGCGGGCGTCCTCCCGGACGTTCGCGAGGAGGGCGGCGCGGAGGGATGCGAGCGGTTCGGCGGCCTCGGTCGCGCGGACCGCGGCCGAGACGTGGGCTGCGCACCGCGTGCAGGACTCGACGTGCTTCTCCACGGACCAGGCCTCCAGGTCCGTGGCGGCGGCCGCGGCGTAGCGGGCGGCCAGGGCGGCGGGCACGTGCCAGGGGGTGGTCATGCCGTGCCTCCCAGGGGCGTCGTGGCGAGGGCCGTGCGCAGGGCGCGGCGGGCGCGGAGGGCGCGCGTCTTGACCGTGCCCTCCGGTATGCCGAGGAGCTGGGCGGCCTCACGGGTGGTCAGCCCGTCCACCACCGTCGCCCGCAGCACTTCTCGCAGCTCCGGCGAGATCCGGTCGAGCGCGGCGCCCACGTCGCCGTACTCCAGACCCGCGAGCACCCGGTCCTCCGCCGACGGCGCGAGCGCGACCGGCTCAGGGAGCGCGGCCGCCCGCTCCGTACGGGACTCGGCGCGGCGCGCGTCCACCAGCCGGCGGGCCGCGATCACCCACAGCCAGCCGCCCGCGTCCCCGCCGCCCCGGTGCGAACCGGCCGAGCGCCACACGGTCATGAACGTGTCCTGCAGGACCTCGCCCACCGTCTCCGGGTCGGCGCAGCGCCGGGTGAGCCGGGCGTGCAGCCAGCCGGCGTGCCGGTCGTACAGCGCGGCCAGCGCCTCGGAGTCCCTCCCGGCGACCGCGCGCAGCAGCGCCGCGTCGTCGTGCTCGTCTTCCCCTGCGGGGCGCAACAGTCTCACGCCCTCTCTATCGCTCCCCGGCAGCCCGCCGGTTCACCGGGACGTCGGAGGACCGCCCTCGGGGAGCGCGGCGAACACCCGGTCCAGGGCTGCCGGACGGCCCCCGTCGCCCGCGACGACGACACGATGGTCGTGCGAGACGACGTACTGGAACCCGTCGTGCACGACGCCGCCCTCGACGCGGGCGGGTACGGCGGCGTACGCCGGCGACTCCAGCGCGGCCCGCAGCTCCGCCAGTTCGGCGGGTTTCATCCGCCCCTTTCGCGTGCGCGGCGACGTGACGCCCTGGCGCACGGTGTAGCGGCCGTCGCCGTACACGAGCAACTGATTGGCGACGCCCGCCAGGCCGCCGCTGACGTTCACCTCGATCAGGACCTCGTCGGCGCGCGGCTCGTCCTTCGGCGGGGTGGCGACCGGTGAGGTCGCCCCGGGTGCGCGCGTGCCCCCGGAGACCGGTGCGGTCGCGTCGGCCGTGCGCGTGCCCGTCGCGTCCGGGGGCAGCGGGGGCTGCGGACCGCACGCGGCGAGCAGCCCCGCCAGCGCGACCGCCACCGCGACCGCCGTGCCCGTACGTCCCCGACCCCGGCCCGGACCCGGGCCCCGTACGCCTCTCATGCGCCGAGCATGCCCGGTCCCTCCTCCTCCGCGCAGCCGATCCGTTCGATCAGGGTGTCGTGCAGTGCCGCTGATCTGGCCGCTGACCAGGCCCCGCATGGGATCGCTCACAGCGAACAGCATCCGGGGAACAATCCCCCGCTCACGTGCATTGAGTCGGCATAGCTCAACTTGACTGCCGGAGGGAAGATCATGGCATCGACGTCCACACCGCTCACTCTCCCTGTGCTGCCGCTCGACGACGAGGTCGTGCTGCCCGGAATGGTGGTGCCCCTGGACCTGTCCGATCCCGACGTGCGGGCCGCGGTCGAGGCCGCGCAGGCCGCCGCGCGCTCGGGGAGCCGCAAACCGCAGGTGCTGCTCGTGCCCCGGATCGACGGCACCTACGCCGCCACCGGTGTGCTCGGGACGGTCGAGCAGGTGGGACGGCTGTCCGACGGCGACCCCGGCGCGCTGATCCGCGGCCGCGGCCGGGTCCGCATCGGCGCGGGGACGACCGGTCCCGGCGGCGCGCTCTGGGTGGAGGGCGCCACGGTCGACGAGACCGTGCCCGACCCGCTGCCCGGCGCCGTGGCCGAGCTGGTCAAGGAGTACAAGGCCCTCGCCACCAGCTGGCTGAAGAAGCGCGGCGCCTGGCAGGTCGTGGACCGCGTCCAGCAGATCGACGGGGTCTCCGCGCTCGCCGACAACTCCGGCTACTCGCCCTTCCTCACCGTGGAGCAGAAGGTCGAGCTCCTGGAGACCGCCGACCCGGTCGCCCGGCTGAAGCTGGCCACCGCGCAGCTGCGCGAGCACCTGGCCGAGCAGGACGTGGCCGAGACCATCGCGAAGGACGTCCAGGAGGGCGTCGACAAGCAGCAGCGCGAGTTCCTGCTGCGGCGTCAGCTGGACGCCGTGCGCAAGGAGCTGCGCGAGCTCAACGGCGAGTCCGCCAAGGATGCAGCCGACGAGTCCGACGACTACCGCACCCGTGTCGAGGCCGCCGACCTGCCGGAGAAGGTGCGGGAGGCCGCGCTCAAGGAGGTCGAGAAGCTGGAGCGGTCCAGCGACCAGTCCCCGGAGGGCTCCTGGATCCGCACCTGGCTCGACACGGTGCTCGAACTGCCGTGGAACGAGCGCACCGAGGACGCGTACGACATCCAGGGCGCGAAGGCGATCCTGGACGCCGAGCACGCGGGCCTGGAGGACGTGAAGGAGCGCATCACCGAGTACCTGGCGGTGCGCAAGCGCCGCTCCGAGCGGGGGCTCGGGGTCGTCGGCGGCCGCCGCGGCGGCGCCGTCCTGGCCCTCGTCGGCCCGCCCGGCGTCGGCAAGACCTCGCTCGGCGAGTCCGTCGCGCACGCGATGGGGCGCAAGTTCGTCCGCGTCGCGCTCGGCGGCGTACGGGACGAGGCGGAGATCCGCGGCCACCGGCGTACCTACGTCGGCGCGCTGCCCGGCCGGATCGTGCGGGCGATCAAGGAGGCCGGGTCGATGAACCCGGTGGTCCTGCTCGACGAGATCGACAAGGTCGGCTCCGACTACCGCGGCGACCCGGCGGCGGCGCTGCTCGAAGTCCTCGACCCGGCGCAGAACCACACGTTCCGCGACCACTACCTGGAGGTCGAACTCGACCTGAGCGACGTGGTCTTCCTGGCCACCGCCAACGTCCTGGAGGCCATCCCGGAGGCGCTGCTCGACCGCATGGAGCTGGTGCGGCTCGACGGCTACACCGAGGACGAGAAGGTCGTCATCGCCCGCGACCACCTGCTGCCCCGGCAGCTGGAGCGCGCGGGTCTGCAGGCGGGCGAGGTCGTCCTGGAGGACGCGTCGCTGCGCCGGCTGGCCGGCGAGTACACCCGCGAGGCGGGCGTCCGCAATCTGGAGCGGTCCATCGCGCGGCTGCTGCGGAAGGTCGCGGCGCAGCACGAACTCGGTGACCGGGAGCTGCCGTTCACGGTCACCCCGGAGGATCTGCGCGCGCTGATCGGGCGTCCGCACCACGTGCCCGAGTCCGCCCAGGACCCGGCCGAGCGCCGCACCGCCGTGCCCGGCGTCGCGACCGGACTCGCGGTGACCGGCGCGGGCGGCGACGTCCTGTTCGTCGAGGCCTCGCTGGCCGACCCGGAGACGGGCGCGGCGGGTCTGACCCTGACCGGTCAGCTCGGCGACGTGATGAAGGAGTCCGCGCAGATCGCGCTCTCCTTCCTCCGCTCGCACGGCGCGGAACTGGAGCTGCCCGTCACCGGCCTGAAGGAGCGGGGCGCACACATCCACTTCCCGGCGGGCGCGGTCCCGAAGGACGGCCCGAGCGCCGGCATCACCATGACGACGGCGCTGGCCTCGCTGCTCTCCGGCCGCCTGGTCCGCACGGACGTGGCGATGACCGGCGAGGTCTCGCTGACCGGCCGCGTGCTGCCGATCGGCGGTCTGAAGCAGAAGCTCCTAGCGGCCCACCGCGCGGGCATCACGACCGTCGTGATCCCCAAGCGCAACGAGGCCGACCTGGACGACGTCCCGGCGGAGATCCTGGAGAAGCTGGAGGTCCACCCGGTCACGGACGTCCGCCAGGTCCTGGAGATCGCCCTGTCCCCGGCCGAGGTCGCGGTGGGCGTCGCCGCGTAGGCCCTGCGGAAAGCACGAGAACGGCCTCCCTGGTGCGCCGCCGCGCACCGGGGAGGCCGTCGCATGCTCGCTCGCCTCGGCGGGCGGGCGGGACCGGCTGCCGGAGGGTCAGCCGTTCGCCAGCGCCTGCACGCGGGAGTAGTCGCCGTTGAAGTGGTTGTGGTCGCCGACCGTCGGGCCGGACGAGGTGTACTGCCACATCGTGTAGTAGCCCCAGCCGGCGGGGAGTTCGCCGACCGTGGAGGCGTAGCGCGCGACCCACAGCGGGTTGGTGGACGCGAAGCCGCCGTAGTTGCCGGTGCACTGCTTCCACCAGCTCGTCGCCGTGTAGATCACCGGGTCGCGCCCCGTCCGGTACTTGTACCGGTTCACGAAGTCGCGGATCCAGGTCACCATCCCGGACTGCGTCTTGCCGTAGCAGGTCGCGCCGTACGGGTTCCACTCGATGTCCAGCGCGCCGGGGAGCGTCCGGCCGTCGCGCGACCAGCCGCCGCCGTTGTTCACGAAGTAGTCCGCCTGCGTCGCGCCCGACGTCGTGTCGGGGGTCGCGAAGTGGTACGAGCCGCGGATCATGCCGACGTTGTACGAGCCGTTGTACTGCTGCGCGAAGTACGTGTTCTTGTAGTACGTGCCTTCCGTCGCCTTGACGTAGGCCCACCTGACCCCGCTGTTCCACAGGGTCTGCCAGGCGACGTTCCCCTGGTGGCTGGAGACGTCCACGCCTTCGGTCTGGACGGCCTGGACCGAGATGCCGCCGGGCTTGCCGCCCCGGCCGTCGTGCTTGAGGACACCCATGCCCATGTAGGCGGTGCCGCGGTCGGGTACCTGGGCGGCGCTCGCCGCGCCGGGCAGCGTCAGGACGAGGGCCAGCGCCGCTAATAAGGCGGTGATCACGGCGGGGCGTCTGGTGCGGGTGAGGGGGAGGGACTTTCCGGATCTGAGCACGGGCATTGCGTGCCTCCGAAAGGCTCGGTGGGGGGACCTGCCGACATGCACTGGGTGTGGACATGTCAGTTAGGACGCTACGCACGTAGACCCGCCGACGGAAGAGGGCACGGGTGCTGCCGATGGTCTACGCCTGCGAAATACTGGAGGAGCTGCGGCGATGTCCGCCGCTGAAGGAAACTTTCACCGATCGGAAAGCGCGGGAGGGGTGCTGACGTGCACGGAAGCGGTACGGGGAGTGAAGTCGATCCCACGGCCAGGAATGGTGTGGACCAGGAATTCCTGGCCCTCGAAAGGGAATTGTCCGTGTTCCTGCGCCGTGCCCGCGCTTCCTCCGGGGAGATGGCCCGCGAGGTCCACCCGGAGCTGGAGCCCGCCGCGTACGGACTGCTCGTCCGGCTCGACGAGGCCGGCCCGCAGCGCGCCACCGAACTCGCCGGGTACTTCGGCGTCGGCAAGGCCACGATGAGCCGTCAGCTCCGGGCCCTGGACGACCTCGGGCTGATCGTCCGCGACCCCGACCCCGCCGACGGCCGGGCCTGGCTCGCCCGGCTCACCGACGAGGGCCGGGCCCGCTTCCGCAGCGTCCGGGACGCGCGGCGCGAGCGGTACGTGCGCAAGCTCGCCGACTGGGACCGCGGCGAGGTCGCCGAACTGGCCCGACTGCTGCACCAGCTGAACACCCGCGCGGAGAGTGCCTGACGGGAGGACGCGCCGGGACTACAACTCCGCGTACGCCGCCGTCGCGTCGTCGTGGAGCTTCCAGCGGCGGAAGCCGCCGGCCGTCGCGTCGGCGCTCTCCCTCGCTCGTACCCGGTCCAGCAGGCCGTGCGGGCCCTCCTTCGCGAGCAGGGCGAGGCAGTCGGCCCAGGTGCCCGCCTCGAACAGCTCCACCCAGCGCGCCGCGCCGTCCGTGAGCGCCGCCAGCGCGCGGACCTCCCCGCGCGGCGTCGTGCCCGTGACCGCCCGCTCCGCCACCGCCGGGTCCGCGGCCGCCGTGAAGAAGCCGCCCTCCCGGTTGCGCAGCCGGTCCGTCGCCTCCAGGGAGCGCAGGATCTCGCGCGGGATCCGGTCGAGCCGGTCGTCCAGGACCGCGCGCACCGCCCCCGTCGGCGACTCCAGGAGCAGCACCGAGTCCGAGAGGACCAGGTGCTCGACCACGGCCTCGTCCCAGCGGGCCAGCACCACCGTCGCCTGCGGCGTACGAACGTGAGAAAGGTCACACGTGTCGCGGTGGGCGTTTGCGGTGCGCTCGATGGCCGACGACAGGATCTCGGTCAGCGTCATGTCCCGCCGTGAACCGGACAGTTCGGTCAGAGCGCCCCCGAGTCGCGCGGTGAACCAGGGCACGGTGTGCACACAACCGTCATCTCCGGCCGGTGGCGTCACCCCGTCGAGGAGCACCATCACGCCGCCCGCGCCGGACGCGGGTAGACCGGCGGCCGCCCAGTCCTCGTTGGGGCGTTCGGGGCTGCCGGGCAGAGTGGCCAGATCGGTTCGCATGATCTCCAGTCTGCATGAGACCTTCACAGCACCTCCCGAACGCCGAAATTGGCCTGAACCAGGCTCCGGAGAAGTCGGAACGGGGCGGAAGCGGAACGTCCGGGAAGCTGCGGGTGGGCATCCTGCCAAAGCCTGCCCGGAAGATCCAACCGACCCTCCGAAAGGCACCCCCATTCGCTTCCTCGGGAGTTGTTCGGCAACTCGGGAGTGTTGTTCACTCGTTCGGGTGGCGGAGTGGCCGATGCGCGCCTCCTTCCCAAACGCACTGGAATGGTCGGAAGCCGTACCAGGGGTGGGGGCGCTCTGCTGTGTGACCGGTCGTCACCTCTGCTTCATGGGCGGACGAGTCAAGAATGCGAGCACCGGTGCAGAAGAAGCGGCCTGGGAGCAAGAACGGCACGCGCGAGGAGACCCCCGGTGATCCGCAGGCCCCGGGCAAGGGCGCTCGGCGTCCGGTCCGCGTCCGCAGCCGCCTCGTCGGCGGAGTCGCCCTCGTCTCCCTGACCGTGCTCGCGGCCGGCGCACCCGCGATCCTCGCCGCCTCCGGCGAACTCAAGGACGCCCAGCAGCTCGTCGACCTCGCCGCACTCGACCGGCAGGCCGTCACCCTCGCCCACTCCCTCGCCGACGAGCGCGACGAGGTCGTCGCCTACGTCGCCGCCGGACGCGACGAACAGAGCGGCCCCGCCAAGAAGAAGCGGAAGATCACCCCGGCCCGCGCCGCCCGCGTCGACCGCCAGATCGACGAGTTCCGCGCCGAGGCCCCCGCCGACCTGCGCCGCGACCTCGCCACCGTCCCCTCCGTACGCCGCGCCGCCCTCACCGGCAAGGGCACCGCCCTGGAGACCTTCAAGGCGTACACGGACGTCATCGCCAAGCTCCAGGCGCTCGCCGACCAGCTCGCCGAGCGCACGCCGCCGGCCGTCGCCGAGGCCACCCGGGCCCCCGCCGCACTCGGCCGCGCCGTCGAACAGGCCTCCGCCACCCGCGCGCTGCTGCTCGCCACGCTCGCCGTGCCCGAGCCCAAGGACGGCGGCTCGCACTACGACCCGATCACCGGCACGATGGTCCAGGACGAGAACGAGGACACCGCCGAGGCCGAGCGCGCCCGCACCGCCCTCGGCGCCGCCGCCCAGCAGGCCCGGGTCCGCGAGCTCACCGCGCTGGCCGACTTCGACCAGGCCGCCTCCCCCGAGGGGCGCGACTCCCTCACCACCAACGTCACCGGCCCCGAGGTCAAGCAGGCCGAGGCCCTGCTGGCCAAGCTCACCGACGAGCCCGAGCTGAGCCGGACCGAGCTCCGCACCGACCCGGCCCGCCTCGACGCCGCGCTCTCCGCCCGCATCGAGCAGCTCCGCGGCGTCGAGTCCGCCTTCGCCACCGCGCAGGTCGAGCGGCTCGAAACGGTCCGGGACGACGAGCTCACCGCGCTCGAGATGAGCATCGGCTTCCTCGGCGGCTGCCTGCTCGTCGCCATCGGCGTCTCCGCCGCCGTCGCCCGCACCCTCACCCAGCCCCTCGCCGTGCTGCGCATCGGGGCCGCCCGGCTCGCCGCCGCGCCCGAGCCGCAGAGCGAGGAACTTCTCCGCTACACCGGCCGCAACGACGAGTTCGCCCAGGTCGTACGGTCCCTCAACACGCTGCAGGAGCGCCTCGCCGGTCTGGCCGGACGGGTCGAGCAGCTCGACGGGGACCGCGCCGACCTGGCCGGGGCCCGCGAGGCGCTGGCCGCCGAGCTCACCGCCCAGCGCGCGCAGCTCCAGGAGCAGACCGCCCGGCTCACCGGCGAGCTGGAGCAGCTCCGGCACACCGTCCGGCACACCTTCGTCAACCTCTCGCTGCGCACTCTCGGCCTCGTCGAGCGCCAGCTCGGCGTCATCGAGAAGCTGGAGGAGCGCGAGCAGGACCCGGACCGGCTCGCCACCCTCTTCAAGCTCGACCACATGGCCACCGTCATGCGCCGGCACAGCGAGAACCTCCTCGTCCTCGCCGGGCACGAGCACATCCACGGCCACCCCGGCGCGGTGCCACTGGTCGACGTGCTGCGCGCGGCGGTCAGCGAGATCGAGCGGTACGAGCGGGTCGCCATCCAGTCCCTGCCGCCGCACGCACAGATCGCCGGGTTCGCCGCGGACGACCTGAGCCACCTGGTCGCCGAACTCCTGGAGAACGCGACCTCGTTCTCCCCGCCGGACGCCCAGGTCCAACTCTCCGGCTGGCTCCTGGAGAGCGGCGAGGTCATGCTCTCGGTGCAGGACGAGGGCATCGGCATGACCGAGGGCCGGCTCACCGAGCTCAACGCCCGCCTCGCCGACCCCGACCCGGCGGACGCCGACGCCGACCTGGAGGGCGAGGGCCTGGGCATCCGGGTGACCGCCCTGCTCGCCGCGCGCCTCGGCGTCCGCGTCCAGCTGCGGGAGCAGAAGTCGGGCGGGGTCGCGGCCGTGGTCGTGCTGCCGATGCCCCTGCTGCCCGAGGCCCCGCCGACCGCCGCCCCGCCGAAGGTCCCGGTCGCCGGCGGCCCGGCCCCCTCGCTCAACCTCCCCGGCTCGGTGGCCGAGGCCAACTCCAACACCCTGCCGGAGCGCACCCGCGACCCGCTGATCGCGGCGGCCGAGGAGGCCGTCGAGGCGGCGGGGCTTGAGGACGGCGGGGAGCCGGAGCCCGAGGCAGTCGAGCCCGAGGCCGTCGAGCCCGAGACCCCCGAGACCCCCGAGTCGTCCGCCGAGACCACGCTCGAGGTCCGCCTCCCGCTCATGCCGGAGGCCGAGACCGAGTCCGAGGACGCCCCCGACCCCGTACGCACCCCGGAGCTGGAGCCGCAGCCCGAGGCCGCGTACGAGCCCGAGCCGGACCCCGTCCACGTACCCGAGCAGGCGTCCGCGCCCAACCCGTACGCCATCGGCCCCGACGCTCACGAGCGCGCGGGCGAGCCGGCCGAGGGCGAGGCGGACGGCCCGCGGATCACCGACAAGGGGCTGCCCAAGCGGACCCCGCGGATCGTCGCGCAGACCGACGTGCCCGCGCCGCGCCAGGGCGGCCTCGACGCCGAGGCGCTGCGCGCCCGGCTCGGCGGCTTCCACCAGGGCGCCAAGGCGGGCCGCCGCGACGTCGAGGCGGAGCTGGAAGCGGAGCACGCGGTGGGGACCGAGGCAGGGATCGGGGCGCGCGACGACGCGCGTACCGAGGCACGTACCGAAGCAGGCACAGAGGAGTCGGCGGGGGACACAGTCGAGGAGGCACGCAGTTGACTGCGACCGGAACATTCGGACTGAGCACGGAGGCCCGCAATCTGCAGTGGCTGCTCGGCAACCTCGTCGAGGAGGTGCCAGGGCTGCGTTCCGTCGCCGTCGTCTCCTCCGACGGCCTGCTGCTGCTCTCCTCCGACCCGGCCCTGACCGCCGCGCCGGTCAAGCCCGTCCACACCGGCGGACCGCGCGGCTCCAGCGCCGACCTCGCCACCATCGTCTCCGGCATCGCCAGCCTCACCATCGGCGCGGCGCGTCTGATGGAGGGCGGCGGCGTCAAGCAGACCATGGTGGCCATGGAGGAGGGCAGCGTCTTCGTCATGTCGATCAGCGACGGCTCGCTGCTCGGCGTGCACGCCGCCCCCGACTGCGACATGAGCGTCGTCGCGTACCACATGGCGCTCTTCGTCGGCCGGGCCGGACACGTCCTCACCCCCGAACTCCGCAGCGAGCTGCGCAAATCGATGGAGAGCACCCAGTGACGTCCGCGTCCGTCCCGTACCCCCGGAAGCTGCCGGTGCGAGGGGAGGGGCACCGCCCGGCGCGGGTCCGCCCGTACTCGCTCACCGGCGGCCGCACCCGCTTCGGCCACGTCCTGCTGGTGGAGACCTTCGTCGCCGCGCTCGAAGCCCCCGAGCCGCGCAAGGAGCTGACCAACGGCGGGATCGGCGCACGGCTCATGCCGGAGCTGCGGGCCATAGTCGAGATCTGCCGCCGGATGCGCACCGTCGCGGAGATCTCGGCCCTCCTCAAGATGCCATTGGGCGTCGTCCGAGTGCTGCTCAGCGACTTGGCCGACCAGGGAAAGATCCGTGTGTACGGGACCGGTCACGGCACCGGCCAGCCCGACCGCGCGCTCCTCGAAAGGGTGCTGAGTGGACTCCGTCGTCTCTGACGTCCCCGCAACTCCGGTCCTCTCCGGAATCCCCGCACAGCCCGACGCGCCGTCCGATCCGATGCCGCAGTCCGAGGACGGCGCCCAGGATTGGCAGCTGGACCACACCCGCGCCCCGATAGCCACGAAGATCGTGGTCGCGGGCGGCTTCGGCGTCGGCAAGACGACCTTCGTCCGGTCCGTCTCCGAGATCGAGCCGCTGCAGACCGAAGCGCTGATGACCCAGGCGAGCGAGGAGACCGACGACCTCACCGCCACGCCCGCCAAGACCACCACGACCGTCGCCATGGACTTCGGCCGGCTCACGCTGGACGAGGACCTCGTGCTGTACGTCTTCGGCACGCCCGGCCAGCAGCGGTTCTGGTTCATGTGGGACGACCTGGTGCGCGGCGCGATCGGAGCGGTCGTGCTCGCCGACACCCGCCGGCTCACCGACTGCTTCCCCGCCCTCGACTACTTCGAGAGCTGCGGGCTGCCGTACATCGTCGCGGTCAACCACTTCGAGGGGACCGAGCTGTTCGAGCCCGAGGACGTCCGGGAGGCCCTGACCGTCCCGCCGCACGTACCTGTGGTGATCATGGACGCGCGAAAGCGGTACAGCGTCGTCGAGACGCTGCTCGCGATGGTCGGGCACGCGCTCGAAGTCACCCCCGCATAGCCGCCGCACCGCCGCCCCCCGAACACGACGCACGCATCACCCCCCTAGGAGCCTCCGCCATGCGGAAGATACTCATCGTCGGAGCCGGTCAGTCCGGTCTCCAGCTCGCCCTCGGCCTCCAGTCGCAGGGCTACGAGGTCACCCTCATGTCCAACCGCACGGCGGACGAGATCCGGTCCGGCCGGGTCATGTCCACGCAGTGCATGTTCGACACCGCGCTGCAGCACGAGCGCGACCTCGGCATCAACTTCTGGCAGGACCAGGCCCCGCGGATCGAGGGCCTCGGCGTCTCCGTCGCAGGCCCCGAGTCGGAGCGCGTGATCGACTGGGTCGGGAAGCTCGACGGCTACGCCCAGTCCGTCGACCAGCGCGTGAAGATGGCCGGCTGGATGGAGACCTTCGCCCAGCGCGGCGGACAGCTCGTCATCCACGGCGCGGCCGTCTCCGACCTGGACTACTTCGCCCGCACGTACGACCTGGTCCTCGTCTCGGCCGGCAAGGGCGAGCTGGTCTCCATGTTCGGCCGGGACGCCGAGCGCTCCCCGTACAGCGAGCCGCAGCGCGCGCTGGCCGTCGCGTATGTGCACGGCCTCGGGCCGCGCCCCGAGCACCCAGACTTCGAAGCGGTCCGCTGCAACCTGGTGCCCGGCGTCGGCGAGCTGTTCGTGATGCCGACCCTCACCACCTCGGGCCGCGCCGACATCCTCTTCTGGGAGGGCATACCCGGCGGCCCGCTCGACGCGTTCAAGGGCGTCAAGGACCCCGCGGAGCACCTGTCGCTCACGCTGGAGCTGATGGAGAAGTTCACGCCCTGGGAGTACGCGCGGGCCACCAAGGTCGAGCTGACCGACGCCAACGCCACGCTGGCCGGCCGCTACGCCCCGACCGTGCGCAACCCGATCGGCCGGCTGCCCGGCGGCGGCCTGGCGCTCGGCGTCGCGGACGTGGTCGTCGCCAACGACCCGATCACCGGCCAGGGCTCCAACTCGGCGTCCAAGTGCGCCGCCTCGTATCTCGCGTCCATCGTCGAGCAGGGCGAGAAGCCGTTCGACGAGGAGTGGATGCAGTCCACGTTCGACCGGTACTGGGACACCGCGCAGCACGTCACCAAGTGGACGAACGCCATGCTGGGCGTCCCGCCGGAGCACGTGCTCAACCTGATCGGCGCGGCCGGCCAGCTCCAGCCGGTCGCCGACCGCTTCGCCAACGGGTTCAACGACCCGGCGGACTTCGAGAACTACTTCTACGACCCGGCGAAGACCGGTGCGTACCTGGAGTCGGTCGCGGGCGCGGCCCAGGCCTGACGCTCACCCCTCCTGGTCGAACCCCTCGTCCGCGCCGTCCGTGGCCCCCTCCGGGAGCTCGGGCGGCGTGTACGAGGGGAGCGGGGCCCCGGCCGGGTCCGGGCGGACCGCGCCGAGCAGCGGATTCGCCGCGATCGGCGAGACCTTGACCTTGCCGCCCGGGCGCGGGGCCTGCACGACCATCCCCTCGCCGAGGTAG